>JBILED010000227.1:0-4545 GCA_044352305.1 Gemmatimonas sp. | reverse complement strand
CCCGCGGCCACCTGCTCCGACGCGCCGTAGCTGGGGGCGGTGTCGAACACGCGCCCGCCCCGCTCGGTCATGGTGGCGAGCACCTCCTTGAGCGCCGTCACGTCCTCGCTGCGCGCCACCTGCGAGAAGGTGGCGGAGCTCCCCAGCCCGATGACGGGGAGCTTCTCCCCGCCCTTGGGGATGGCGCGGGTGATCGGCGCGCCCTGGCGCAGCGCCTCCAGGAGCCCCGGGGTGAGGCGGAGCGAGGCGGCGCTGCCGGCGGCGAGCGCCAGCCATTCACGGCGGGAGTACATGGGGGGCGGGGGGCAGGTGGCGAGGAGGAGGCGGGGGCGCGATCAGGCGGGGATGAGCTGCAGCCGGCGGGGCTCCCAGGTGCGCACCCAGTCCACGATGGCGTCGCCGGGCATGGGGCGCGCGATGAAGTACCCCTGCGCGAAGTCGCACCCCAGGGTGCGCAGCAGGTTCCAGTCGTCCACGTCCTCCACCCCCTCGGCCACGCTGTGCATCCCCAGGTGGTGCGCCATCCCCAGGCTGGCCTCGACAATGGCGCGGTTGGAGGGGTTGGCGCTGGCGCCGTGGATGAAGCCGCGGTCGATCTTGAGCTCGTCAAAGGGGATGTCGCGCAGCTGCGCCAGCGACGAGTGCCCGGTGCCGAAGTCGTCGATGGAGAGGTCGATGTGCTTGAGGCGCAGCCGCGTGAGGATGTCCAGCGAGGCCAGCGCGTTCTTCATGAGCCGGCTCTCGGTGATCTCGAGGACCAGGCTCTCCACGGGGACGCCGGCGGCGGTGATGGCCCCCACCACGAAGTCGGGGAAGCTGAGGTCGAAGAGGTCGTCCATGGACACGTTGACGCCCACGTGCAGCACCAGCCCCTGGTCGCGCCACGCGCGCGCCTGCGCCAGCGCGCGCTGCAGGGTGGGGCGGGTGAGCGCGTCCACGATCCCCCCCTCTTCGGCCAGCCCGATGAAGGCGTCGGGGAACACCATGCCGTCCTCGGGGTGCTCCCAGCGGACCAGCGTCTCCACCCCCACCACCGCGCCGGTGGAGAGCGCCACCTTGGGCTGGTACCAGTTGATGAACTGCTGGCGGAGGATCCCCTCGCGCAGCTCGTCGAGGGTGTAGCGCTTGGTCGTGCGGCGGCTGCGCCCCTCGTCGGCGGTCATCGCCTCGAGGGTCTCCTGCAGCTGCGCCGGCTCCACCGGCTTGGTGACCGCCCCCAGCACGCGCAGCTGGTGCGCGCGGGCCAGCTTGTGCGCCGTCTGCAGGATCCGCTCGTCCTCGCCGCTGATGAGCAGCACGCCGCCGGCGAAGCGCAGGCGCGCCAGGTGGCGGATGAACTCGATGCCGTCGATCCCCGGCATCTGCAGGTCGAGGACGACCAGGTCGACCGTGCCGGCATTCCCCTCCAGGAGGGAGAGGGCGTCGCGGGCGTCCTCGTGGGCGACGACGTCCTCGTGCCCCAGCGCCTTGAGCTGGTGCGCCAGGAGCCGCAGGGTGAACGGCTCGTCGTCGATGAGGAGGATCTTCACGGGGCCGGCAGGGAGGCGGGGGGGCTCAGGCGACGGCGGCATCCACCGCGCCCAGCAGGAGGTCGAGCTGCTCGTCGAAGCGGGGGAGGCGGGCGAAGACCCCCGCCCCGTCCCCGAGCTTGGCAACCCGCTCAAGATCGGCGCACAGTTCCCCGAAGGGCAAGGCACCCACCGAGCGGGCCGTGGACTTGAGCTTGTGGGCCACGAAGGTGACCCGCGTCAGGTCGCCATGGGTGGCGGCGTCCCGGATCTCCTGCGCCTGCCGGCCGGCGGTGGCGCGGAACTCCCGCAGGAACTCGCGGACCACGGCCGGGTCACGGCCGATGAGGCGCTCCAGCACCGCCACCTCGAGGGGGTGGTCCCCCACCACGGGGGTCCCCCCCCAGGGGGTGAGGGGGCGGGCCGTGGCCCCCGCGCGCCGCAGCGCCGGGACCCACCGTTCCAGGGCGTCGTTGAGCCGTTCCAGCGCCACCGGCTTCCCCAGGAATTCGTCCATCCCCGCCTCGGTGGCGTGCTCCGCCTCGCCGCGCAGGGCGTTGGCGGAGAGAGCAAGAATGGGGAGGCGGGTGCCCGGGGGCTCCTCGGCGCGGATGGCGCGGGTGAGGGCGTAGCCGTCCATCCCGGGCATGTGCAGGTCGCTCAGCAGCAGGGCGTACTGCCCCGTGCGCCACTTCCGGAGCGCCTCGGCGCCGTTCCCCGCCACGTCCCCCACGAACCCCAGCAGCTCCAGCTGACGCAGGATGACCTTCTGGTTGATGCTGTCATCCTCGGCCACCAAGACCAGCCGCCCCAGCGCCAGCGCCTCGCCGCGGGTGAGGCGCTGCGTGAGGGGGAAGCGCACGCTTTCCTCGGGGCCGCGGGGGGCCACGCCGGGGGAGGCGCGCCCGGCGGCCACGGCCACCGCCTCGATCAGCCGGTCGGCGCGGAGGAAATCCAGCGCGAGCGTGACGAAGGCGGGGCCCACGAGGCGCAGCTGCGGCTGCTCGCCGATGAACAGCGCCAGCTGCCGCGCCTCGGGGAGCGCCTCCACGGCGGCGTCCTCCCCGTGGGGGTCGGGAGGCGGCGGGCGGAGGATGACGCAGCGGCCGGCCTCCCGCGCCCGCTCGGCGGCCTCCCCCAGGGTGGCCACCCGCACCGTGCGGGCGCCGGCGTGCGCCAGCAGCCGCTCCAGGTCGCGCGGATCGCAGTGGGGGGAGGGAGGGAGGGCGATGAGCACCGTCACCCCGGCGATGGAGGGGGCCGCGGGGGCCGGGTGCGGTGCGGCGGGCGCGAGGGGGAGGGTGATGGTGAAGGTGGAGCCCACCTCCGGCGTGCTGTGCACGGCGATGGTGCCCCCCATGCGCTCCACCAGCGCGTGGGTGATGTACAGTCCCAGCCCGGTGCCGCCGAAGCGCCGCGTGGTGGAGGCTTCCCCCTGTCCGAAGGCGCGGAAGAGGCGCGCCTGCACCTCGGGGGTCATGCCGATGCCGTTGTCGGCCACGCGCACGACGAGGTGGGCGGGCCCGCCGTCCGCCGCCTCCACCCGCAGCGCCACGTGCCCGCGGCGGGTGGCGCGGCCGCTGCTGAACTTGATGGCGTTCCCGACGAGGTTGTAGAGGACCTGCCGCAGGCGCATGGCGTCGCAGGCCACGCGGGCGGGGAGCTCGGGGGCGATGAAGAGGGCCAGGTCCACCTCCTTGGCCACCGCCACGGGGGTGAGCGTGGCGCACACCTCCTCCACCAGGGGGCGGAGGTCGTGGTCCCCCACGTCGAAGGAGAGGTGGCCGGCCTCGATCTTGGAGACGTCGAGGATGTCGTCGATGACGGCCAGGAGCCCCCTCCCCGACTGCTGGATCGTGCGCACCGCGTCGCGCTCGCGCTCGGGGAGGTCGGCGGCCGCGAGGATCTCCGCCATGCCGATGACCCCGTTGAGCGGGGTGCGGATCTCGTGGCTCATCATGGCGAGGAAGGTGGACTTGGCGCGGTTGGCGGCGTCGGCCTCCTCCACGGCGCGCGCCAGCTCGCGGGTGCGGGCGGCCACCAGCTCCTCCAGGTGCGCCTTGTACGCCTCCAGCTCGCGGGTGGTGCGGACCACGTCGGTGAAGTCCACCCAGGCGAAGATCACCTCGCGCCCCACGCGCGTGATGAAGGGGGTGATGTAGCGCTCGAGGCCGTCCTTGCCGGTGACGGTGAGGTCGGAGGAGCGGGCGGAGGGGGCCTCGCGGGTGAGCGCGGCGACCTCCTCGGTCATGGTGCTGCGGACGAGGTCGCGGTAGGCGGGGTCGGGGAAGAAGGCGGCGAGCTGCGCCTCGGCGGTGGGGAGGTCGTCGAGGGTATAGCCGAACAGCGCGGTGAAGGCGCGGTTGACGCGCAGGATGCGGGAGGTGGTGAGGTCGAGGACCCCCATGGCCAGCGGGGACTCGGCGAACATGGTCTGCACCGACGCTTCGCTCTTGCGCCGGCGGAGCTCCTCGGCCTGCTGCTGCGCGCGCGCCTCGAGGGTGGCGAGGACGAGCCCCAGGAACCGGGTGACCTCCTCCACGAGGGCGACGAGCTCCGGGTGGAAGAAGCCGGGGGCGTGGGCGTAGACGGCGAAGGCGGCGTGGGCGGGGCCGGGGCCCGGGATGGGGCAGGCGACGACGCTCCCGAGGCCGTGCGCCGCGGCGATGGGGTGCCAGGGGGCGGTACGGGGATCGCGCGCGAGGTCGTGCACCACCACGGTGCGCTGGTCGCGGAGGGCGAGGCCGACCGGGCCGTGGCTGGTGAGGAGGGCGGGGTCGGTGGTGACGCGGAGCTGCTGCACGCAGCCGGCCTCGGCGCCGTCCACGGCGACGGGGCGGAGCTCCCCGAGGGCGGGGTCGACGCGTCCCACCCACGCGAGGCGGAAGTGGCCCGCCTGGATGGCGACGCGGCAGAGGGTGTCGAAGGCCTCCTCGGGGGTGGTGACGGAGAAGAGGGCTTCGTTGGCGCGGGTGAGGAAGGTGTGGAGCTGGAGGCGCCCTTCCAGACGGAGGCGGGCGGCGCGTTCCTCATCCAG
>JBILED010000059.1:0-13845 GCA_044352305.1 Gemmatimonas sp. | reverse complement strand
GTCCAGGTTGGTGAGCGCCTGCCCGAAGCCCAGCGTGCCGGCGTCGAACACCGTGGGGCTGGCCAGCCCCATGGAGGCGTTGTTGGAGTTCGAGATGATGAACTGGAAGCTGTTGCGGCCGGCCACCTGGCTCAGGTCGTAGTCCCAGCCGCCCAGCGTCCCCTTGGCGCCCACGCCACCGGAGAGGTCGCTGATGTTGCTCTCGATGTTGGGGAGGAAGCCGTTGGGGTGGAGCTTGGCCACCACCTGCGCCACCTGGAGGGGACGGCGGAAGAAGCCGGTGGAGCGCCCGTCGCGCATGCTGGCCGCCCCGAAGGCGTACAGCTGCAGCCGCTCGCTGAAGTTCTGCGCCGCGTTCACCATGCCCACCAGGTCGGCCGTGGCCGCGTCCCCCGACCAGTGGGTGAAGCGCCGCGCCGTCGCCTCGCGCGGGTCCCCCGCGAGGTACTGCTGCCGCGGGTCGGCGAAGGTGCGGTTGGTCATGGCGCGGTTGCGCCACTCGACGCCGGCGTGCACGAAGCTGCCGTTCCCCCACTGGAGGCCGTGGTCGGCCGCGGCCGCCACGTTGCCGCCGTCCTCGCGCTTCCCCAGCCCGGGGACGTCGGTGTTGAAGCGCCCGGTCTGGGTGGACACCGAGCCGGCGCTCGCGCCCTTGAGGATGATGTTGATCACCCCCGCGATGGCGTCGGAGCCGTACTGCGCCGCCGCGCCGTCGCGCAGGATCTCGATGCGGTCGATCATCGACGCGGGGATCGCGTTGAGGTCGGCCGCCGCCGTGCCGCGCCCGATCGTCCCGTTGTTGTTGATGAGCGCACTGGGGTAGCGGCGCTTGCCGTTCACCAGCAGCAGCGCCTGGTCGGGCGCCAGCCCGCGCAGCGTGGCGGGGCGCACGTGGTCGGTGCCGTCAGCCACCGCCGGGCGCGGGAAGTTGAAGGAAGGGGCCAGCGCCTGCAGCATCTGTGCCGTCTCCACCCGCCCGCTCGACTTGAGGTCGGCGGTGTTGATCACGTCCACCGGCACCGGGCTGGAGACCACCGTGCGCTCGCCGCCGCGCGACCCCGTCACCGCCACCGCCTCCAGCTGCGTGGTGGACTTGGCGATGGTGAAGTTCTGCGTGGCGCTCCCGCCGGCGGTCACCGTGACCGAGGCGGTCTTGCCGGCGTAGCCGAGCATGCGCACCCGGATCTCGTAGGTGCCCGGGCGGAGCGACAGGCGGTAGCTGCCGTCGGCGCGCGTCAGCGCCCCCAGCTGCGTGCCGGTCACGATGATCGACGCCCCCTGCACCGCCTCGTTGGTCCCCTCCTCGGTGACCTTGCCGGTGACCGTTCCCGTCCCCTGGGCCGCTGCCGGGGCGGCGAGGAGGGGGAGGGCCAGGAGGGCGGCGCACAGGGTGCCGCACAGCAGGGACCACGGGCGCCGGCGGGACCGGCTGGGATGAGTCGTCATGAACGTCCTCAGGGTGGTGGGGGCCGTTGCGGGGAACCGTCGCGGATGCCGCGGGACGGAACGCGCCCGGAACGGGGCAGGAACGACAGGCGAATGCATGTAGAACGCGCGCTAACTTCCCACCCCCGGAGGCCCTTGGCAACCTGTCGTTCCCTTCCGCCCCGAAGTCGATCGAATTTCTTGGCTGTGGAATGCGCTAGGTCGCCAGCCCCGCCATATTGCAAGGCTACCCCTGTTCCAATGCCGGTGGTGACTGTCCCCCCCGGCATGACGCGCGGCCCGCCCATCGCGTGCCCCTGTCGCGTCCTCCCTCCCCGACCGTCCCGGCTGTCATGCGCCTGCCCGTCCTCTCGCTGTTCGCTCTGGCCACCCTCGCCGCCCTCCCCGCTACCGCCCAGCCCCCGGGGCGTCCCGGCCGACCGGGGAGCCCGCAGGCCACCGAGTCCGCCACCCTCCCCGATAGCGCCCTCAAGCAGTCGCTCCGCGTGTTCCTGGACTGCCAGGGGATGGTCCGCGGCTGCGACCGCACCTTCTTCGTGCAGGAGATGGGGTATGTGAACTGGGTGCGCGACCGCTTCGACAGCGACGTGCACCTCCTCATCGCCTCGCTGGCCGCCGGCAACGGCGGGCGCCGCCAGACGGTGTACTTCGTGGGGCAGAAGGCGCTCGCCGGCAAGCAGGACACCCTCGAGGTCACCACCCTCCCCAACGACTCGGACGACCGCGCCCGCCGCGAGCTGCTCCGCACCTTCCAGCTGGGGCTCGCCCCGTTCATTGCGCGCACCCCCATCGGCGCGCGGCTGCGCGTGGCGCTGGCGGGCGGCGCGCCGGCCCCGGTCTTCTCCTCCAGCGCGGTGCGCGACCGCTGGAACCTCTGGCTGTACCGCATCGACGGGAACCTCAGCGCCAACGGCGAGCAGCTGGTGCGCACCGCCAACTACTCCACCTCGCTCTCCGCCGCCCGCACCACCGAACAGTGGAAGATCAACCTGGGCGCCACCGGCAGCTACAACGAGCGGGACTTCAAGGTGTTCGTCACCAACGCCGCCAACCCCGCCCTCCGTGACACGGTGCCGGTGGTGGTGCTCCAGCGCGAGGCCAACGCCAACGCCCTCATCGGGCGGACCCTCAACGCCCACTGGACCGCGGGGCTCAAGGTCTCCGCCGGCTTCAGCGAGGTGCTCAACCAGCGCGCGGCGCTGCGCCTCTCCCCGGCCGTCGAGTACAACGTGTTCCCGTGGAGCGAGGCCACCCGGCGCCAGCTCACCATGCTCTACTACGTGGGCCCGGTGCACTACCGCTACTACCGCACCACCATCTTCGGGCGCGACCAGGAGACCCGGGCCAACCAGACGCTCCTGCTGGCCCTCTCGCAGCGCCAGCAGTGGGGGAACACCAATCTCTCCCTTGAGGGGGCGCACTACCTGCACGATCCCCGGCGCAACCACCTCACCCTCTCGGGGTTCGTCGACCTGCGCCTGGGGCGCGGCTTCTCCCGCGTGCGCGACCAGATCTACATCGCCGGCGCCGCCCAGTCGGAGCGCGACATCCTCACGCAGCGCCAGCAGCTGCAGACCAACTTCCGCTACAACGTCAACGTGGGGATGGGCTACACCTTCGGCTCCATCTACAACACGGTGGTCAACCAGCGCTTCGGCAACCTGGGCGAGCTGGGGCGCCGCTTCGGCTTCCGCGGCTAGCGCCCGGCCCCGGTGGCGGCGGGGACCCACCGGCTCCCCGCCGCCACCAGCAGGCACGCCACCACCAGCGTCCCCATCGCTGCGGACAGCCCCGCGCGGCTGGCCACCGCCCCCACGACGGGCGGCCCGACCAGGAATCCCACGTATCCCACCGACGACACCGCGGCGAGGGCGGTCGCCCGGCTCACCCCGGGCACCCGGGCGGCCGCGTTGTACAGGATGGGCACCAGGGTGGCGATCCCCACCCCCACCCCGAAGAACCCCGCCAGCGCCACCAGCGGGTCGCCGGCCAGCAGCACCAGCGTCATGGCGCCGGCCCCCAGCAGCGCCCCGCCGCGCAGGATCCGCCGCTCGGGGACGCGGGCGCGCACGGCGTCCCCCAGGAAGCGGGTGGCCGCGGTGGCCGCCGAAAAGCTCACGTACGCCAGCGCGGCGCGTGCCGGCGGGGCGCCCAGCGCCTCCCGCACATAGAGCACGCTCCAGTGGTACATCACCCCCTCGGCCAGCATCGCCACCAGCGTCAGCCCGCCCAACAGCAGAAGGGCCCCCCGGGGCCGCGCCAACACCGCGGGGGGGGCGGCGCCGGCGCCCGAGGGATGGCGTGCCAGCATGCCGCGTGCGCTCACCGTCACCGCCAGCGCCAGCACCGCCGCCACCACCGGCAGCTGCGCGGCGGCGGGCACCGCGCTCCGGTAGAGCAGCGCCGCAGCCCCGGCCCCCAGCATCGCTCCCGCGCTGAACATCGCGTGGAGCCCGCTCATCACCGGCACCCCGCGCGCCTCCTCCAGCACGGTCCCTTCCGCATTCACCGCCACGTCGAACAGCCCCTCACCGGCTCCCAGCAGCACCAGGGCGGCCGCCAACGCCGCTCCCGACGGAACGGTCAGCAGCAGCGCCAGCGCTGCCGAGAACGCCCACCCGGCCACCACCGTGGTGCGGCGCGCGCCCAGCCATCCCACCACCCGCCCCGCCACGGGAAGCATCAGCAGCGAGCCGGTGGTGGTGCCCAGCAGCGCCACCGCCAGCCGTGGCGCATCCAGCCCGTGGCGCGCGGCCAGCGCGGGCACATGGGCGCCGAAGCTTCCGGCCGCCACCCCCAACATCAGGAACTGCGCCCGGGTGGACCGGTGGGCGCGCCGCAGCGGAGCCTGGTCAGGCAGCGGGCTCGTCATGCGCGCAATGTATGGCGCGCGCGGGGTGACGCACCTGGGGGGGCGGCATAGCTTCCCCGCGCCAGGCGCCCCGCCGCCGGGTGTGCCACCCGTCCCCTCCCTCCGGCTTTCGCCATGGTCCCGCCCCCTCTCGAGGCGCCCCGCATGCGCGCGGTTCGTCTGGTCGCCCCCGGCGCCCCGGTGCACGACGCGCAGGTCCCAGTCCCCCCCTGCGGCCCGCACGACGTGCGGGTGCGCGTGCGCGCCGCGGGCATCTGCCACTCCGACGTGCACTACCGCGCCGGCCGATCCCGCGTGGAGCCGCTCCCCCTCACGCTGGGGCACGAGGTGGCGGGCGACGTGGTCGCGGTGGGGAGCGCCGTCACCACGCACGCGGTGGGGGATCGCGTCTGCCTGCACTACCTGGTCACCTGCGGCGCCTGTCCCCACTGCGCGGCCGGGCGCGAGCAGTTCTGCGCCACCGGCTCCATGCTGGGGCACTTCACCGACGGCGGCTGGGCCGAGGCGATCGTGGTGCCGGCGCGCAATGCCGTGCCGCTGCCCTCCAGCGTGTCGTATGCGCACGGCGCAGTCATGATGTGCTCGTCGGCCACGTCGCTGCACGCCCTGCGCAAGGGGCGGCTGGCGGCGGGGGAGGTCGTGCTGGTGGTCGGCGCCGGCGGGCTGGGGATGTCGGCCATCCAGCTGGCGCGGCTGGAGGGGGCCTCGCGCGTGCTGGTGGTGGAACGCGACCCGGCCAAGCAGGCGCTGGCCGCCCGGCTGGGGGGCGAGGTGGTGGACGCCCACGGCGACCCGGCCACCGTGGCCGCGCGGGTGCGCGCCGCCACCGGCGGGCACGGCGTGGACGTGGCCGTCGAGCTGGTGGGGAGCGGCGCCACGGTGCAGCTGGCGCTGCAGGCGCTGGCGCCGCTGGGGCGCGCGGTGGTGGTGGGGCTCTCCGACGTCCCGGTGGCCGTGGACAGCTACCGCGACCTCATCGGGCGCGAGGGGGAGCTCATCGGCTCCAACGATCACCTGCTGGGGGAGCTGCACGAGCTGGTGGCGCTGGCCGCCCGTGGCGCCCTGGTGCTGGACGAGGTGGTCACGCAGGCGGTGCCCCTCGACGCCACCGCCATCAACGCCGTGCTGGACGCGCTGGCGGCGCACCGCGCGCCCGTGCGCACCGTGATCGAGCCGCACGGCCCGGACCGGGCGCCCTGAATCGGGGGAGGGACGGGGACGCGCACACGCCGCGCCTCCCCGTCCCCGCGCGTCACCGCGTCACGCCCTCACCGCGGCGCGGCGCCCAGCGCCCCCTCCAGCAGCGCCAGCATCGCCTTGGCCTCCGCCAGCTGCGCGCGCATGGCGGCCGTCGGCGGCAGCAGGCTCCCGTGCCGCACCCCGCTGCCGTTGTAGCCGGAGACGATCCCGCCCAGCGCTGCTCCGGGACCGCCGCCGCCAAAGCCGCGCCCACCCCCCGCGGCAGCCGCGAGGCCGGCGCGCTGCGCCACCTCCCGCAGCCGCGCCGCCTCCTCCCCGGTGGCCGCCGCCAGCCGCGCGCGGAACGGCGCCGTCGCCGCCTGCAGGCGGCGCTGCACGTCGAGAACCTCCAGCAGGAACGCCTCGCGCGCCTCGTGCTCCGCCTGCGCGATCCCCAGCGCCGGATCGGCGCGCACGGTGAACGGCTGCGCCTGCTCGGTGCCGTCCACCACCAGCGTCACCGTGAACGACCCCGGTGCCACGGTGATCCCCCGCGGACCGATGGTGTGCGCCGGCAGCGGCAGCGCCGGGCGCTGGTCGCCGCGGGCCGCGCCGCCGCGCGCCATGCCGGTGCCCGGCGGCGGCCCCCCTTCCTCGCCACCGCCACCGCCCATGCCACCGCCCATGCCGCCGCCCGCGCCGGACGCCGGATGCCGCAGGTCCCAGGTCACGCGGTGCAGCCCGGGGGCCGAGGGGCCCGGCAGTTCGCGCACGACCGCTCCCCGCGCGTTGCGCACCACCAGCCGCACCGCCGCCGCCGCCGCCCCCAGCCGGTAGGTGAACACCGCCCCCTCCGGCGGGTTCTCCGCCGCGTAGATCCCGTGCGCCGCCGTGGACACGTCGGCGCGGTACAGCACCAGCGTGGCCGCACGCACCGGGAGCAGCGTCGGCGCCGCCGACGGGGCCGGCAGCGCGGTCAGCGGCGTGGCGTCGTCCAGCACCCAGATCGCCCGCCCGTGCGTCCCCAGGATCAGGTCCTTGGTGCGCGGATGCACCACGATGTCGTCGATGCGCATCGGCGGCAGGTTGGCGGTCACCCGCTCCCACGTGGCGCCCGCGTCACGCGAGACGTGCAGGAACCGCTCCGTCCCCGCCAGCAGCACGCCGGGGGCCCCGGGGAACTCCGTGAGGCTGCGCACCGGGTTGTCCGCCGGGAGCCCGGCCGACACGTCGGTCCACGTGGCGCCAAAGTCGGCGGTGCGGTACACGCGCGGCGCGACATCCCCGCGGCGGTGGTTGTCCGCCGCCGCGTAGGCCGTCCCCTCCCCCGCCTCCGACGCCACGAGGCGGTCAATGAATGAGCCGTCCGGAAGCCCGGGGATGTTCCGCCCCACCTCGGTCCAGGTGGTGCCGCCATCGCGCGTCAGCTGCACGTTGCCGTCGTCGGTCCCCACCCACAGCACGCGCGGCGACCGCGGCGACTCGGCCACGGTGGTGATCTCGCTGAACGACGTCTCGCCGTCGTTCCGCGACAGCCGGACGTCGCTGGTGCGCACCCCCGCGAGGCGCAGCGTGTCGCGGTTGACCTGCCGCGTCAGGTCGGGGGTGGCGCGCCACGTGCCGCCGAAATCGGTGGAGATGAGGAGCTTGTTGGCCCCCAGGTACACCGTCCCCGCGCGGTGGCGCGAGGCCAGCACCGGCGCCGTCCAGTCGAAGCGGTACCGCTCCCCGGGCGGCGCGGCCGGCTGGATGTTCAGCCGGTCGCCCGTGAGGGCGTTCACCCGCGTGATCGACCCGCCGCTGGAGGTGGAGTACACGAATTGCGGCCCGGCCAGGTCCACCGCGTGCCCCGTGCCGTCGCTGAAGCCGATCTGCACCCAGTCGCTGTTGAGGATCCCCAGCCAGTGCGTGGTGGCGCTGGGGCCCATCCACGAGTGCGCGTCCTGCATCCCGCCGTAGATCCAGTACGGGTCGCGGTTGTCCACCGCGATGCGGTAGAACTGCCCCACCGCGAAGTTGTTGAGGCGCGTGTAGGTGTACCCCAGGTCATGGCTCTCGTGCAGCCCGCCGTCCCCCGCCAGCAGCAGGTGGCGCGGGTTGCGCGGGTCGATCCACAGCGCGTGGTGGTCGTCCTTGAGCCCCAGGTCGTAGGTGGGCGAGTTGGGCATCTCGGTGAAGGTCGTCCCGCCGTCCTCGCTCTTCCACGGCTGCACCCCCATCAGCCACACGCGCTGGTCGGTGGTGGGATCGATGACCGGCTTGCTGTAGTACATCGGGCGCGGGTTGGTGGCGCTCACGCGCCGCCAGGTGAGCGCGGCGTCGTCGGTGCGGTACACGCCCCCCTGTGACGCGTGTTCCACCGTGGCCACCAGCACGTCGGGGCGCGACGCGGCGATCGCCACCCCGATGCGCCCCTTGTCCCCCGCGGGGAGCCCGGTCTCCAGCTTCCGCCAGCTGGTCCCGCCGTCGATGGACTTCCACAGCGCGCTCCCCGGGCCGCCGCCGTTGAAGCCAAAGGGGCTGCGCAGCCGCTGGTAGGTGGCCGCGTACAGGATGGCCGGATCGCGCGGGTCCATCACCAGTTCGGTGGCGCCGGTGAGCGAGTCCACGAACAGCACGCGCTCCCAGCTGGCGCCGCCGTTGGTGGTGCGGTACACGCCGCGCGCCGCGCTGGGGGCCCACAGGTCGCCCACCGCCGCCACCCACGCCACGTCGGGGTTGCGCGGGTGCAGCACCACCCGCGCAATGTGGCGCGTGTCGCGCAGCCCCACAGGGCGCCAGGTGGCGCCCCCGTCGGCCGAGCGGAACACGCCGCCCCCCCAGCTGGAGCTCTGCCGGTTGTTCTGCTCCCCGGTGCCCGCCCACAGCTGGTCAGGGTCCCCGGCAAAGAGCGCCAGGTCGCCGAAGGAGTGCTCCCCCTGCCGGTCAAAGACCGGCGTCCAGGTGGTGCCGTGATTCGCCGACTTCCACAGGCCGCCGCTGGCGGCGGCCACGTACAGCACGGCCGGGTCGCGTGGGTCCACTTCCACGTCATGCAGCCGCCCGCCCATCACGGCGGGCCCGATGGAGCGGAAGCGGAGCCCGTCCCAGGGGGACTGGGCGGCGGCAGGGGCGGGCGGGAGGGGCGCGAGGACGGCGGCCGCGACGAGGGCGGCCGACGCCGCGCGCAACGGGGAGCGAAAGGAAGGGCGCATGCGGGGAAGCTGCGCCTCGGCCGCCGCCCCGGGAAGGGCGTCCGCCCCGCGATGGCCGCTCAGCGCACCCCGGCGCGCCCCCGCAGCGGTGGCGTGGCGGCCGGCGCGCGCCGGTGGTGCGTGGCCTGTTCGTAGCCGAAGGCCAGGCGGAACAGCGTCCCCTCGCTCCACGGCCGCCCGAAGAAGGTCATCCCCGCCGGCAGCGCGTCCCCGCGCGTGTACCCCATGGGCACCGTCACCGCGGGGAAGCCGGTGGTGGGGGCGAACAGCTGGCTGTTGTCGCCATGCGGCGTGTTGAGGTCGCCGATCTTCCGCGGCGGGTTGCTCCAGGTGGGGTACACCAGCGCATCCAGCCGCAGCGAGTCCATCAGCTGCACCACGGCGGTGCGGAAGCGCGCGCGCATGCCCTCGCGCGCCACGCACCCGGGCGCGGCCTCCGGCGGGACCGACACGGTGTCCGCCGCCTGCAGCCGCAGCTGCACCGTCGGGTGATAATTCCCGCTGCGCAGCACCTCGCGCACGGTCTTCACCGGCGCCCCCTCGCCGCGCGCCGCGAGATACCGCTCCAGGTCCCACTTGAACGGGTTGCACGCGCCCCCCCCGGGGACGCGCGTGACCGCCGCCAGCGAGTCGATCCCCGCCGGGTCGACCACGGTGGCCCCCGCGCGCCGCAGCGCGTCCACCGCGCGCCCGAACACCGCCACCACCTCGCTGTCGGTGGACGCGCGCTCGTACGCCTGCCGCAGCACGCCGATGCGTGCCCCGCGCAGGCCGTCGGGGGTCAGGAAGGCGCGATAGTCCGCCTCGCGGCGCGCGCCAAGGGTCACCGGGTCGTCAGGGTCGGTCCCAGCGAGCACATCGAACAGCGCCACCGCGTCGGCCACGGTGCGCGCCATGGGGCCGGCGATGTCCGCGCCGTTGTAGAGCGGCACCACCCCGGCGCGCGAGGTGAGCCCCATCGTGGAGCGGATCCCCACCAGCGCGGTGTGCGCCGAGGGGCCGCGGATGGAGTTGCCGGTGTCGGTCCCCAGCCCCGCCGCCGCCAGGTTGGCCGCCACCGCCGCCGCCGTCCCGCCGCTCGACCCCGCCGTCACCCGGTCCAGTGCGTACGGGTTCCGGGTGTACCCGGGCAGGATCGAGCTCACCGTCTCGTACGGCGTGAACGCCCACTCGGCCAGGTTGGCCTTGGCCAGCACGATCGCCCCGGCCGCGCGCACGCGCGCCACCTGCGTGGCGTCGCGCACCGGGCGCCACCCGGCCAGCGCCAGCGAGCCGGCGGTGGTCTGCAGGCCGCGCGTCTCCATGTTGTCCTTCACCGCCAGCGGCACGCAGTGCAGCGCCCCCATCGGCGCACCGCCGCGCCGCGCGGCATCCAGCGAATCGGCGGTGGCCAGGGCGTCGGGGTTGAGCGTCACCAGCGCGGTGAGCGCCGGCCCCTGCTGGTCGTACGCCGCGATGCGGTCCAGGTACGCCTGCACCAACTGGCGGCAGGTGAGGGTGCCGGCGCGCAGCGCCGCGTGTGCGCCGGCGATGGTGCCCTCGTCCACCCGATAGGGGACGCGCAGGGCGGGACGCTGGCCGGCCAGCGTGGCCGGCAGCAGCAGCAGGGCGAGGAAGGGCGAAAGGGGGCGCATGTCGCCAATCAACGGGCTCGCCGCGGCCATGGCCACCCCTCCCCCCATCAGGGAATCCCCCGATGGTGCGCGGGCCCGGGGTGACTAGGTTGCCCCAGACGGGCCCGGCCCCCGCGCGCCCCGCTGTCACCCTGCGACCACCTTCCGTGCCCGACGCCAACCCGACCGTGGGCGCTCCCCCGGCGGCTGCACCCAGTGCCCCGCCGTCGCCCCCCGCGGAGGGCGGCGCGCCGACCGCGGCGGCCCCCCAGGCTGAGCCGGTGCCCATCGTGGGCGTCGGCGCCTCCGCCGGGGGGCTGGAGGCCCTCACCGCGCTCGTCGCCGGGCTCCCCGCCGACGCGTCCTACGCCACGGTGATCGTCCAGCATCTGGATCCCACGCAGGAAGGGCACACCGCCGAGCTGCTGCAGGCGCACACCACGCTCCCCGTGGAGGTCATCACCGACCGGCTGGCCGTGCGTCCGGCGCATGTGTACGTCCTCCCCGCGGGGCTGGAGGTGACGCTGGCCGAGGGGCGGCTGTGCCTGGCCCCGCCCACCGAGCCCCGGGGGCTGCGCCTCCCCATCGACACTTTCTTCCGGTCGCTCGCGGCCGAGCGGCAGCAGGACGCCGCGGGGGTGGTGCTGTCGGGGATGGGCGCCGATGGCGCGCTGGGGCTGCGCGCCATCCGGGAGGCGGGCGGGGCCACCTTCGCGCAGGCTCCCGAGGAAGCCCGCTTTGGCGCCATGCCCCGCAGCGCCATCGACGCCGGCGTGGTGGACGTGGTGGCCGCGGCCGCGGAGCTCCCCGCGCACATCCGCGGGTACCTGGCGCACCGCCCCGGGACCGGCCCCGCCGCCCCGCGCCTCGACGCCTCCGACCCCGCGGTGGTCGACCGGATGCTGGCGCTGCTCCACGCGCACACGGGGCGCGATTTCACGCAGTACAAGCGCAGCACCATCCAGCGGCGCATCGAGCGCCGCATGGGGATCCACCAGCTGCGCCTCCCCGAGGAGTACCTCGCCCTCCTGGGGGGCAACCCGCAGGAGCTGGACCTGCTCTTTCGCGAGCTGCTCATCGGCGTCACCAGCTTCTTTCGCGATCCGCCCCTCTGGGAGCAGCTCGCCACGACCGTCATCCCGGCGCTCCTCGCCGGCAAGCCGGACCGCGCCACGGTGCGCGTCTGGGTGGCGGGGTGCTCCACCGGCGAGGAGGCCTACTCGCTGGCGATCCTCTTCCGCGAGGCGCTGCTGGCGCGGCATCCGCGCCCCAACCTCACCATCCAGATCTTCGCCACCGACCTCGACGAGGACGCCATCCGGCGGGCCCGGGCGGGGGTGTACCCCGCCGGCATCGCCAGCGACGTCTCCGCGGAGCGGCTGGAGCAGTGCTTCCTGCGCGAGGACGACGGCTATCGCGTGCGCCCCGAGATCCGCGAAAGCGTGGTGTTCGCGGTCCAGGACCTCGTCGCCGACCCGCCGTTCATCAAGCTGGACCTGCTCAGCTGCCGCAACGTCCTCATCTACCTGGACGCCCCGCTGCAGCGGAAGATGATGTCGGTGTTCCACTACGCCCTCCGCCCCGGGGGGGTGCTGGTGCTGGGGACGGCCGAGACCGTGGGGGCCGCCTCGTCACTGTTCACCGCGGTGGATCCTCGGGTGCGCGTCTATCGGCGCCTTGAGGGGACGCGCCCCGGGGAGCTCCCCGAGTTCCCGGGCGCAACCGGGCGGGGCGACCGCAGCGGGGGGGGCGGGGAGCTGCCGGTGGCCGCGGGGCGCGCCGTGCCCAACCTGGAGCAGCTGGCGGACCGCCTCATGCTCCAGGAGTTCGCCCCCGCCGCCGTGCTGTGCACCCCGAGCGGCGACCTGGTGTACATCAGCGGCCGCACGGGGCGCTTCCTCGAGCCCGCGGCCGGGAAGGCCAACCTCAACCTGCTGGCCATGGCGCGGGAGGGGCTGCGCGAGCCCCTCGCCGAGGCGCTGCGGCGCGCGGGGGAGTCGCGCGAGCCGGTTCGGTGCCTCGACCTGCCGGTGGACGCCACCCCCGGGGCGCTCCGGGCCGACATCGCGGTGCGCCGCCTGGCCGAGCCGGGCGCCCTGGCGGGGATGCTGCAGGTGGTGTTCACGGAAGCGCCGGCGGACGGGGCGCCCTCGACGCCTCTCGCCATGCCTGCCGTCGGGGAGGCCGCCGGCACCGCCGTCGATCCGGCCCTCGACGCCGCCGTCGGGGACGCCGCGGCGGCGCGCCGCCGCCTCGAGGGCGACCTCGAGCGGGCCCACGAGCTGGTCAAGCGCCTGCGCGACGAGATGCAGACCTCCCAGGAGGAGCTCCGCGCCGCCAACGAGGAGCTGCAGTCCACCAACGAGGAGCTGCAGTCCACCAACGAGGAGCTCACCACCTCGAAGGAGGAGATGCAGTCCATGAACGAGGAGCTGCAGACGGTCAACACCGAGCTGCTGGCGCGCGTCGACGAGCTGTCGCGCGCCAGCAGCGACATGCGGAACCTCCTCAACAGCACCAGCATCGCCACGCTGTTCCTCGACGCCAGGCTCCAGGTGCGGCGCTTCACGCCGGCGATCACCGCCATCGTCAAGCTCATCCCCGGCGATGTCGGGCGCCCCATCACCGACCTGGTGCTGGCGCTCGACTACCCCGCGCTGGCCTCCGACATCCGCGAGGTGCTCCAGACGCTCATCTTCCGGGAGGTGCAGGTGCGCGCCAGCGACGACCGCTGGTTCACCGTGCGCATCATGCCCTACCAGGGGCACGACCAGCGCATCGACGGCGTCGTCATCACCTTCCTCGACACCACTGCCATGAAGCGGCTGGAGCTCGGCCTGCGACAGCTGCTGGGCGACCTCCGCGACCGGCAGCCCCAGCCGCCGGACCAGGGGGCCACCACGGCGCGCCTCGAACAGCTTTTGCGTGAGGCGCTGGATGGCATGGGCCCACGCCCGGTCCGCGCCGCCGGCGCGTGACCACCGCTCGCCGCACGGACCAACCACCCCGACGGAGGGGCTGATGACCGGTGATGCACCTGAGGAAAACGGCGCCCTGCGCCGGCAGGCGGAGGCGCTGCTGGCCGCGTCCGCCGGCGCCGCGCCTGTGCCCCCGGCGCCGGGGGCGCTGAGCGGGCAGGAGCGGGCGCTGCTCCACGAGCTGCAGGTGCACCAGGTGGAGCTCACCCTGCAGAACGCGCAGCTCCGGGACGTGCGCGGGGAGCTCGAGGCCGCCCTCGTGCGCTACCGCACGCTCTACGAGGCGGCGCCGGTGGGGGATCTGCTGGTGGAGGCCGATGGCACGATCGTGCTGGGCAACGCCTGTGCGGCCGGGTTGCTGCACCTGGCCCGCGAGGCGCTCCCGGGGCACCGTGTGGCGGCCTGCCTGGAACCTGTCGACCGCGCGGCATTTGCCGCCTTCCTGCGCCGGGTGCTGGCGGAGGACGGCATCCATCACGCCGAGGTCGCCACCATGGCGCCCGAGGGGCGCCCCGCCGTGCTGGCGCTGCAGGGCTCGCGCGAGCCTGATGGCCGGCAGCTCC
>JBILED010000058.1:0-13883 GCA_044352305.1 Gemmatimonas sp. | reverse complement strand
TGCGCCGCGTGTACACCAGCTGGTTGGGGGTGTCGATCTGCTCGTTCCCCTCCACGAAGAAGGGGCGGAGCTCGGGGAAGAAGAGCGCGAAGCGCACGTCCCCGGGGATCTGCCCCACGTCGGCCTCCACCTGCGAGAAGTCGGGGTTGATGGTGGCGTTGAGGGTGAGGTTGGGGGTCACCCCCCAGCGGATGTCGCCGCCGTACTGCGGCTTGGCCGCGTACCCCCACGCGCCGTCCGGCGAGGCGGTGCCGGCGACCGAGGTGGTCACCACCGGGGTGAGGTCCAGCACAAGCCCGCGCCGCAGGTCGCGGATCCCCTCCAGCCGCCCCGACTGGATGAGGAAGGAGGCCTGCCCGCGGTTGGTGCGGGTCCACGTGTCCTGGTAGTTGTTCCGCTGGGTGTTGCGGATGACGTTGAGCCCCCACTGCATCGTGCGCCCCACCCGGTAGCGGATGCTCTTGTAGGGAACCCGCACCTCCACCTGGTAGCCCCACGCGGTGATCTGCCCGCGGGATTGCCAGATCATGTCCTGGTTGAGGTCGGCGTTCCCCAGGTTGGCGCGGGAGAAGCCGCCCCCCATGCCCCCCCCCATCCCGCCGCCGCCGCGCCCGCCCCGGCCGCCCCCGCCGCCGCCTTCGGTGCGGATGCCGTCGCTCTGCACCCCCAGCGGGTTGACGGCGAACACGAACGCCTGGCGGCGGTCGTTGAAGGTGTCCAGGATGAACTGGACGTGGTCGTCGTTCTGGATGCGGTCGCGGTCGGCCAGGGTGCCGCGCACCGTGCCGGCGGGGGCGTAGGCGCGCACCGCGAAGTAGATGGCCTCCGGGCCGTACCACACGAGCGCCACGGTGGAGTCCAGCGCGGGGCGCCCGTCGGAGGGGTTGAACTGCGAGAACCCGGTGAGCCGCGCGGCACCCGCCCATTGGGGCTCGTCCAGCGCACCGTCCACGGTGATGGGCGTCTCGAAGCGGGGGAGGCGGACCGCGGTGTGGTTGTCGCGCCCGCTGTACACCAGCGGCGCGGCGGAGTCCGCGGCCGGCCGGCTGGCGGCTGGCGCGCCCGGCAGGTCGGTCAGTTGCGCCTGCTGGACTGCGAACGCGGCCAGGAAGGCGAACGACAGCGTCACGACCAATCCTGCCTGCACCGGCGTGCCACGGGACGCACCCTCATCGCGCGCGCCACTTGGCCAGCAGCTCCCGCTCCCGCTCCGGCGTGAAGCCGGTCTTGATGGCCGCCTGCCGCTCGGCCGGGAGCGTGCGGAACCACGCCAGCGTGTCGCGTGCCGTCTCTCCGATGGGGCGCACGGAGAGCCCGGCGGCCAGCTCGGGGGTGAGGTCGAATCGCGCAAACCCCGCCGTGCGCCCGCGCATCACCTGGTACATCGGCAGCTCGCGCCCATAGGGGTTGGCGCCGTTGGCGCGCAGGAAGTCGGCGTCCACCCAGGTGTAGCTGCCCGTGCCGCCCACCGCCTGGTGGATCTGCTCGACGACGGCGCGGAACGGCTGCCCCCCCTGCGGCCCCACCCCGTTGAAGATCCCGTAGGTGCGGTCCTCGGCCAGGCGGATGCAGAAGTTGGCCAGGTCGCGCACGTCGATCACCTGCACGTGGTCGCTGCCGTCGCCCGGCACCAGCACGTCGCCACCGCGCGCGATGCGCACCGGCCAGTAGGTGAAGCGATCGGTGTCGTCCTCCGGGCCCACGATGAGCCCGGGGCGCACGATGGTGACGCGCCCCGGCATCGCCGCCAGCGCCTCCTTCTCGGCGTAGGCCTTGGCGTGGCCGTAGGGGAGGGGCGTGCCCGCGGCAATGGGGCTGTTCTCCAGGGTGAGCACCGGCGCGTCCTTGGTCATGGGGACGCGGCTCAGGTCCTGGTATACGGAGCGGGTGGAAATGAACAGGTACTGGTCCACCCGGTCGCGCAGCACGCCCGCGGAGTTCTTCACCCATTCCGGGGCGCTGGCCAGCGACGCGGACTCGTCGATGACCACGTCCCAGCGGCGCGCCTTGAGGACGGACAGGTCCCCCGCGCGATCGCCGGCCAGCTCCTCCACGTCCTTGCCGAACAGCCCCGGGGCGGAGCGCCCGCGGTTGAAGATGGTGACCTGGTGGCCGCGCTCGAGGGCGCGGCGCACGTCGTACGGCCCCACGAAGCCGGTGCCCCCCAGGATGAGGATCTTCCTGGGGGCGACGGGGCGGGCGGCCAGCAGGTCGCGCGGGGCGAGGAGGGCGGCGCCGCCGAGAGCGCCCAGGGAGGTGCCGAGGAAATCGCGCCGAGTGAGCATGGGGAGGGCGGGCTGGGGGGAGGGGGAGAGCCTCAAAAGGTACAGGCAGGCGGGGGCGGATGGGTGGCGCGTGCGCCGCATCGGCCTCCGGACCGGAGCGCGCCATGCCACATTTCACCGCATCGGCCGCATGCCCATCCCCCCCCTGAAGGAGCTCCCCATGCGCCACCTTGTCTCCGCCATGCTGGCGGTGGTCGGCCTCATCCACCTGCTCCCGGCCGTGGGTGTCCTGGGGGCCGCGCGCCTGGAGGCGTTGTACGGCATACCGGTGGCCGAGCCCAACCTGGTCATCCTGATGCGCCACCGGGCGGTGCTGTTCGCCCTGCTGGGGGTATTCCTGCTGGTGGCCGCGGTGCGCCCCGCCTGGCAGCCGGCGGCGCTGGCGGCCGGCTTTGTGAGCGTGGGGAGCTTCCTGTGGCTGGCCTGGTCGGTGGGGGGGACCAACGCGCAGCTGGCGCGGGTGGTCACGGCCGACGTGGTGGCGCTGGCATGCCTGGTGGTGGGGGTGGTGGCGTACGGGGTGGGGATGCGCGGGGGGTGAGGGGCCCCGGCGGCGTCGGACGCCGTCGTCAGCCCCTGAGGTTTCGGCGTTTCCGCGGAGCCGCCCCCTACCGCAGCGGCTGCTCCAGGTCGGCTGCGATGTACGCCATCACCGCCATCGCCGCCACGCACCGCCGCACCTCGCGCGGGTCCAGCTTGTCCGGCGTGTCGGCCTCGGTGTGGTGGAACCAGAAGTAGCGGCTGTCGTCCACCTCCAGCCCCATCCCGGGGACGCCGGTCTGCATGATCGGCCCGATATCCGCGCCGCCGCCGCTGGGGCCGATGCGCCCGGCCCCGATGGGGGCCAGCAGCGCCCCGATGGCCTCCACCACGGGGCGCGACGCGACCGGGCCGGTGTAGCCGAAGCCCCGCGGCGCGAACACGCCGCCGTCGCTCTCGATGGCCAGCTGGTGCACCTCCTGCTGGTGCGCCTGCCGGTACGCCTGCCCGCCGCGCCCGCCGTTCTCCTCGTTGGTCCACCCCACCACGCGGATGGTGCGCCGCGGCGTCAGCCCCAGCCGCTTGAGGAGGCGGATCGCCTCCCACGCCGCCACCACGCCGCCGGCGTCGTCCATGGCGCCCGAGCCCACGTCCCACGAGTCGATGTGCCCCCCCATCACCACGATCTCCTGCGGCTTCTCGCGCCCCACCAGCTCGCCCATGACGTTGTGGCTCTGCGCGTCCGGCAGGGTGGCGGCCCCCATGCGCAGCGTCACCACCACCTTCTGCCCGCGCGCGAGCATGCGCCGCATCATCAGGGCGTCCTCGGCGGCCACGCTGGCGTGCGGGATCTTCGCCACGGTTTCGTCGTAGGCCATGTTGCCGGTGTGCGGCGTGCGCAGGCCGTAGGGGCCGGCGGCCCGCGCCAGGCTGGCCACCGCGCCGGCGCGCGCGGCGGCGATCGCGCCCTGCCGCCGGAAGGCGCCGTTGTAGCCGTAGTCGCGCCACTCCGCGTCGTACAGCACGATCTTCCCCTTCGCCTCGGCGGCGCGCTGCGCCAGCTCCTCGAAGCTGGCCACCACCATCACCTCGGCGGTGATCCCCGCCGGCGGGGTGCCCACGCTCCCGCCCAGCCCCAGCATGGGGAGCGCCTGCACGCGCGGCGACACCAGCGTGAGCGACTCGGCGCCGCGCACCCAGTGCGGCACCATCACCGGCTCCTTGCGCACGTTGGCGAGGCCGTCGGCCTTCATGGTGGCCGCAATCCAGTCGATGGCGTCCTCCAGGGCGCGCGAACCGCTGAGGCGGTGCCCGAAGGTGTCGCTCAGCTCGGCGATGCGGTGCCACGCACCCGCGCTGTCGGCGTCGGCGGCCGCGATGATGCGCGCCGCCACGTCGCGGTAGCGCTCGGGGATCTGCGCGGCGGGCTGCGCGCCGGCGGGCAGCGCGGCGACAAGCAGCAGGGCGCCGGTCACGGCGGCGCGGCAGCGACGGGAGGACATGGCAGGGGCCGGTGGAGGGTGGCGGGCAGGAACCCGAATCTCGCGCGAGCGGGGCCGGTCGGCCATATCTTGGGGATGCGCCGCCTGCCCCTGAGCCTTCGGCTCCCGCCCCTCGCCCTGCTGCTCCTGGCCGGGTGCGGCGATGCGCCCCGCCGCCCGGCCGCCGCCGCGGACCCCGCGACGCCGGCCATCCCCGGACCGGCGGCCGAGCCGACGCGCAGCCCCGACCGGTACCGCGTGGCGTTCACCACCAGCAAGGGGCGCTTCACCGTGGAGGTGACGCGGTCGCTGGCGCCGCGCGGCGCCGACCGCTTCTACGAGCTGGTGCAGGGGGGGTACTACGCGGGGACGCGCTTCTACCGCGTGCTCCCGGGCTTCGTGGCGCAGTGGGGGATCCATGGCGACACGGCGGTGAGCGCGCGGTGGCGCGAGGCGACGATCCCCGACGACCCGCCGCGCACCCCCAACGTGCGCGGCTCCATCGCCTTTGCCGCCAGCGGCCCCGACTCGCGCGCCACCGAGCTGTTCGTGAGCACCGGCGACAGCCGCCGCGCGCTGGACCGCCAGCGGCTGGCCCCCTTCGGCACCGTGGTGGAGGGGATGGCGGTGGTGGACCGGCTCAACGGCGAGTACGGTGAGGAGCCGAACTACGCGAAGATCAAGCGGCAGGGGAACGCCTACCTGATGCGGTGGTTCCCCGCGCTGGACTCGGTGGTGGACGCGCGGCTCCTCCCGCCCGGCGGGCGCTGAGCCGGGGCGGCTGGCACCCGTCCCGGCTATCCTCCCAGCCGCTCCGCCAGCCCCGACCCGCGCGCCACGGCGCGCCCCACCGCCGCGCGCACGGCGCCCTCGGTGGCCACGAGCGTCACGGTCTTCCTGGCGCGCGTGATGGCGGTGTAGAGCAGCTCGCGCGACAGCAGCGGGCTCCCCTCGGGGGGGAGCACCACGACCACCTCGTCGAACTCCGAGCCCTGCGCCTTGTGGATGGTCATGGCGTGGACGGTGTCCACCGATTCCAGCCGCGCGGGGGGCACGAGGCGCACGGTGGATCCTGTGGCGGGGAAGGCCACGCGACGCGCGCTGTCGTCGTCGCCCTCGGGGCGGAGCACCACGCCCAGGTCGCCGTTGGACACTCCCAGCGCGCGGTTGTTGCGGGTGACCATGACGGGGCGCCCCGGGGGCCACGCGTCGCCGAACGGGAGGCGCAGCGCGCGATCCACCGCGGCGTTCACGGTGGCGGCGCCGCTGGGACCCGCGCGATGCGCGCACAGCGTGCGCAGGCGGTGCAGTTCGGCCAGCGCGGCCACACCGTCCCCCACGGCGGCGTGGGCCTCCACCGCGCGCGCCTGCGCCACCAGCTTCGCAAGGACACGCGCGGGGAGTGATCCGCGCCACGCGGCGCCGGGGTTCTCCCAGTGCACCTGCGGGTCCCTGGCAGCGAGCAGCGCCACCACGTCGTCGGCGCGATGGCCGTTCACGGCGGCGGCCAGCGCACCAATCCCGGCATCCGGCGTGAACCGGTGCGACCCGGTGAGGTGCGTGTGCGCCGCCTGCAGTGCCGGGTTGTCCGCGGCGCCGCGCACCAGGTCGGCCAGCACCGTCCCCGCCGCCACGCTGGCCAGCTGGTCGGGGTCCCCCACCAGCACGAGCCGCGCCGCCGGGGGGAGCGCGTCAAGCGTGCGCGCCAGCAGCGACAGCGACACCATGGACAGCTCGTCGATGACGAGCAGGTCGCACGCCAGCGGGTTGCCGGCGTGGTGTCTCCACCGCTGGTCGCCGTCGGGGCGCGCGCCCAGGAGCGTGTGCAGGGTGACGGGTTGGACGGTGCGCAGCCGCTCCTGCAGCGCCGGGTCGGCGCCCACGCGCGCGAGGGCGTGCCGCAGCGCCTCGCCCATGCGCGCGGCGGCCTTGCCCGTGGGGGCGGCCAGGAGCACCGATGGCGTCGCATCGTCCGTGGGATCCTGCGCGCGCGCCACGAGCTGCCGGGCGATATGCGTGGTCTTCCCGCTCCCGGGGCCGCCGGTGACCATGGTCAGCGCGTGGCGCTGCGCCAGCGCGCTGAGCTGTTCCGCCACCCGCCGTTCGTCGTGCCACAGACGGGCGAGGTAGAGGCGGTCTCCCTCCAGCACGAGGGGGCGCACGGCCCCGGTGATGGCGGTATGGGCGGCGGCGACCGTCACCAGCGGCGAGGCGGCCAGCGCCGCGCACCACGCGTCGGCGAGGGGCCAGGGGAGCGCGGCCAGCGTGGCGCCGGACCCCGCGGTGTCCCCCTCGCCGAGGCCGTCGTCCGCTTCGTCCGCCTCGATCCCCGCCTCGCGGATGGCGTCCGCCGCGACGGTGGACAGGGTGATGCACACGTGCCCCAGCCGCGTCGCCCGGATGGCGAGGGCGAGCGCCAGCGCCGCCTGCGGTTCTCCGTCTGGCGACACCCGGGCCGCGTCCAGCACCACGCGCACCAGCGCCTCGTCGGCCTCCGACACCACGCCGGCCGCGCGCCACGGGGCGAGCGCCGCCATGCCGGGCACCAGTGTCGCCGTGCTCACGCGACCTCCCGTGCCGCGCCGCCCGCCAGCAGCGCGCTGGCCTCGGCCACCAGCCCGGCGGGGGGCGACCAGTGGAACACCCCCTGCACGCGCCCCGCCGCATCCACGGGAGTGTCCGGCCCCAGCATGCCACGCACGAAGAGGTAGGCAAAGCCCGCCAGCTGCGGCGACGGGTCGGCCACGCCGGTGCGCCAGCGCAGGAAGCGGTGCACGGCCACCAGGTACAGCAGCCCCTGCAGCGGATAGTGGTGCGCCATCATGGCCCGGGTGAGCGCGGCGTGGTGGTAGCCGTCGCGCAGGCGATTGGACTTGTAGTCGATGACGAGATAGCGGGTGTCCTGGCCGTCCGCAGCCGCGAGGGGAAGGCGGGCCACGAGGTCGATGGCGCCCACCAGGTAGCCAGTGGGCCACGCCGTAAGCGCGCCATCGGCCAGGGTGCGCGCGTAGGGGCGCAGGGGATCGGTCGTCGCGAGCGCGTCGGCCCACAGGGCCCCCAGCTTGCGGATGGCCGCCCCGCGACCGCGCGGCGCGAGCGCCAGCTGGAAGCGGAGCTCGTCCAGCCGATGCGGCCGCGCCAGCTGGCGCAGCGCCGGATTGCCGGGGACGCCCGCCCCCAGCGGCGTGTCGATGACGCGCGCCAGCCCGCCGGCCAGCGCGTCGTGCCGGTCGCGCAGCGCGGGGACGGCGGCGTGGCGCGCCAGCAGCGGGCGCAGCTCGGCGTCCAGGTCGGGGGCGGTGAAGTCGGCGCGCTCGAAGACGGCGTGCAGGCACACCCCCACCTCGGCGCTGGCGGGAAGGTCGGCCAGGGGGCCGGGGGCGGGGGGGGCGGCCTGCCCCGCCGCGGCGTCCGTTGCGGCCTTCGCTTCGGCGTCCGTCCCCTCCCGCTCGAGCGCCGGCTCATCGACCGCGCCGTGCTCGTCCAGCCCGCCCTGCTCGGCGACGACGACCGCGTCCGGTTCGTGCGCGCCGCGCGCGCTGATGGAGGTGAACGACCACTCGCGCGGCACGCGGATGACCGGTGCCGGGAGCGGGGCCACGGCCAGCGCGACTGGAGGGGGTGCCGGCGGCGCGGCATGCACGGCTGGCGCCTCGCGCATCACCTCGGCCAGCGCGGTGATGCGCACCGTGTCGCCGAGGGGCGCAAGCCGTTCGCGCAGGGCGTCGCGGAGCGCGTCGGCGGAGGTGATGGGCGAGGCCACGCCGAAGACCTGTCCGGGGACCGAGGCGTGCCTGGCCCCCACCTTCTCGGCGGGCAGCACCACCACCAGTTGGTGCTTGGCACGGGTGAGTGCCACATACAGCAGGCGCTTCTGCTCCTCGTGCCAGGCCTCCCGCTCGGCCTCCGGGACGCCGGGGGCGAAGGGCTTGGCCAACCATCCGCCATCCAGCACCGGACGGCCATCCTCGGGGCGGCGCACCACCGGCGCGTCCCGGTTGGGGGCCATGTCGCCCCACTTTCTGGCCACCACCACCACGGGGAACTGCAGCCCCTTGGCCACGTGAATGGTCATCACCTGCACCACCTTGGCGTCCGTGTCCAGGCGGCGCGTCACCAGGTCGGCCTTTTCGTCCATGCGCTCCAGCTCCAGCAGCGCCGCCAGCGCCTGGTCAGGGGTGCATCCCCGGCGCCCGGTGCGTTCGTGGAGCAGCTCGGCCAGGTGATCCAGATCGGTGAGGTGGCGGGCCAGCGACCCGGCGGCCGTGAGCCGCTCCAGCACCGGCGCGCGCCCTGCGAGGTCGTGCAGGACGCTGGCGATCCCCAGACGCCTCACGCGAGGGCCCAATTCGCGCAGCTGCTCCTGCGTCGCCAGCAGGTCGTCGTCGGCAAGGTTGGGGAGCTCCGCCCGGGCGCGGTTCCCGAACCACCCCGTGGCGACCAGCCGTCCGACCGCGCCGTCCCCGGGGCGCACCAGGCCGCGCAGGAGGGCGCGCAGCTCGCGCGCGGCGTCCTCCCGGGCCACGCTGCTGGTGCCTGCCGTGGTGCAGGGGATGCCGCGGGCCCGCAGGGCGTCTGCCACCATGGCGCCCTCGGCGCGCGTGCCCACCAGCACGGCCACCTCCTCGGGGCCCCATGAGCCTTCGGCGAGCGCGCAGTGCACGCGGAGGGCGGCCGCCGAGGCCATGGGGGTGGGGCTGTCAGGTGCCGGGTCGTCAAGGAGGCGGTCTGCCTCGCCGCCGGCCGAGTCCTCGCCGCCGGCCACCACCAGCTCCACCACCGGGACGCCGACCGGCGCCTTGCGCCGTTGGTTGTCGGCGCAGGCGTTGACCGGGTGGTACGCAATGCCGGCACCGAACCGGGCGTCCTGCATGAGGACGTTGAGCGCGTCCAGCAGCGGCTGGTCGCTGCGGTAGTTCACGGCCAGTGTCTGCGTTTCGGCCCCCTCGCCCGCGAGGCGATACGACGCCACGTCGGCGCCACGAAACGCGTAGATGGACTGCTTGGGGTCGCCCACCACGACCAGTGTGCGCGATGGATCGGTGGCCGGGTACAGGGTGTCGAAGATGCCCCACTGCACCGGATCGGTGTCCTGCGCCTCGTCCACGATGGCCACCGGATGGCGCGCGGCCACTTTGGCGCACAGGGCTGGCCCTCCGGGACCCGTGACGGCATCGTGGGCCGCCAGCAGCAGCCCGTCAAAGGAGACCTGTGCGCGCGATCGTTCCCGCACCTCCGCCACGGCGCGGTCCACCAGCGCCATGAGGGGCGCTCGCGGATCCTCGCCATGCGGGTCCGGAATGCGCTGCGCCATGGGGTTGGCCAGGGCGCGCCGCACGAAAGCCGCCAGGTCCTGCTCATCCGCGTCGACGGCCCCACCCATCAGCGCCTGTTGCACCAGCAGGTCGTTGACGACCTCGGCCACCAAGGCCTCGTGGCGCCCCGGACGATCCTCCAGCTGCACCGGGCGTCCCGTCAATTGCAGGATGCGGTGGCAGATGCCATGGATGGTGCCGATGGTGGCCGAGTCGAAATCGGCCACCGCCGTGCGGGCTTCCGCATGCCGCGGGGCCAGCTCTGCCAGCTCCTTCCGGATCCGCTCGCGCAGCTCCTGCGCGGCGGCGCGGGTGAAGGTGGTGACCAGCAGCTGGCCAATGGGGAGCCCCCGTTCCACCACGAACCGGGTCACCAGGCGGCTGACCGTGTAGGTCTTGCCGGTGCCGGCGCTGGCTTCGAGACGGAGCCGCCCCGCGGGGAGCGGTCCGGACAGGTCGAACTGCGGTGTGGTCATCAATGGGTCACCCCTTGCCCTTGCGTGTCCGTCCAGCCGTGGCGACCCGGCAATTCTCCACGGCGGGCAGCTGCTGCAACGCCTCGTAGAACGCCGTGAGGAACCGTTCCTCCGCCCCTCCCCGCGGGAGCACGTCATTGAGTCGGGGGGCTGTTCCGAAGAGCCGCACCTCGCCTGCGAACTCCTTGGCCCGTGATGCCCAGTTGGCCAGCTTGCCGGCGGCGTGGGCGCGGCCGAGGGTGACCAGCGTCTCGCCGGTGTCCCCGAAGAGCGGACGCGGCGCTCCCAGCGCCTCCCGATACAGCAACACCAGGCGGTCGAGCAGGGCCGCATGGTCCCCCGGCTCGCGGAGAGGCGCGCTGCCTTTCGTGGCGTAGGTCTTCCCGTTGTTCGTGGCATGCTCGCCAATCCACCACGAAGCGACCTGGCGTCCGTTCTCCACGGCAGCCGCCGCCAGCAGCTCCAACCGCTGGCGCAGCTGCTGGCCACCGTCATGCCGCTCCACGCTTGCGCGCACGAGGTCGAGGGTCCCCTCAGCCCCGGTGTACACCCCACCGACCGAGCCCCGCAGGCGCACGCCGCAGGCGAGGGGGAGGTCAATCCCGATCCGCGTGCCCCCGTGCATCGGCCTCGCCTTGCTGCGGCACTGAAAGCGCAGCTCCTCGACCAGCCCCTCCACCTCGCGCACGGCCTCCTCGCCCCGCAGCCCCGGGGGGAGCACGCCCTCTGTGCGCAGGGTGGCGCGCCACGCCGGACCTTCCCGCCGCAGCGCGTCCTCGTCGTCGCGCCACGGGGCCACGCGTTCCAGCAGGGCCGCCGCCGCCTTCACGCGCGCGCGCTTGTCCAGCGCCAGCGGGATCACCGCCGCCTCCTCCTCCGCCCCCTCGTACACGTCGATCCCCGCCGTCCGCTTCACGTAGAGCCGCAGGGGGTCCAGCAGGAAGGTGGCCAGCTCGTCCAGCGTCACAACGGGTGCACCCGCATGGGCGCCGGATGCCGCCACATCGGCCATGCGCACCGACGGTGCTGGCCGTGTGCCGCGGTGCATCAGCCCCACCGCCTCCTGCTGCCGCGCCAGGTGTCCGAACGCTCCCGCGCACCCCAGGGCATCCGGCGTGAACGTCCGCGCGTCGATGGCATGCCGCGGCTGCGCGACCTGCACGCCTTCCACCGGCACTCCCGCCTGCAGCAGCAACTCCCGCAGCTCGGCCAGCGGCGCGATGGCGGGGACCTCCTTCCCCGAGCGCACGTCGTGCGCCGAGTAGGTCACGATGAGCCGCTCGCGCGCGGCGAGCACCGTCTCCAGGAGCGCCTGCCGCTGCTCCCCCGACGGGTCGGGATCCCCCAGCAGCGGCTGCTCCTGCAGCAGGTCGTCGCCGTCGCCGCCACCCTGCACCAGCGCGCCCTCGTCGAGCCCCACCAGGCACACCACGCGATACGGGACGCCGCGCAGCGGCACCAGCGAGGTGGCGGTGATGGCGCCGCTGCGCAGCACCACGTGCCCCGGCGCGCCCGTGAGCCGCTCCAGCAGCAGCGGGTGCCAGTCGGCAAAGGTGACCGGCACGTCGCACCCGGCCGCCTCGGCGGCCAGCGCCTGCAGCACCCCCAGCGTGGCCGCCAGCTGCGGCTGCCGGTCCCGCGTGACCGTGCAGGTGGCGCCCACCGTCCGGTGCAGCAGGTCGCACCACGCGCCAATGGGACGCGCGTCCCCCTGCAGCGCCTGAGCCAGCGCGGTGACCTCCCCCAGCAGCGCCAGCAGGGCGCCCAGGTGCGGCAGGTCCTCTGCGTCCACCCCTGCGACGGGGACCGTCATCGCGAGCGCGTCCCCCCCACCCTCCGCGGCGGGCACGCGCGCGCCGTCGGGGAGCAGCGCGCCCAGCACCAGCCGCCGTGCCGCATGCGCCCAGCTGTGCCCCTCGTAGTCGGCAGGAACCCCGAAGTGCGCGCGTTGCGCCCCCGACAGCCCCCACGCCACCCCGGCGCGCTCCGCCCACGTCATCCAGCGTGCGACCGTGTCGGCGTCCACCCCGAAGCGTGCGCGCACCACCGCCAGGTCGGTGAGCGCCCGCAGGTCGGCCACGCCGGCGCGCCCCATGGCCGCGTCCAGCAGCCGCACCAGCGCCTCGGCCACGACGTTCACCTCGCGCAGCGACCGGTCGGCCACCACCACCGGCAGCTGACCGGGCTCGGGATCAGCACCCGGGCGCACCGAGCCAAACACCGTTTCCAGGTGCGGCGCCATGCCGGGGAGGTCGGGGGCCACGATGAGCACCTCGTCGGGACGCAGCCCGGGGAGCTCCCGGAAGGCGTGCCAGAGCGCCTCGCGCAGCACCTCGGCCTGCCGCGCGGGGCCGTGGCAGCCGTGGAGGCGCACCGACTGGTCGGCCAGCACTGGCTGCGCAGGCGCCCCGTGAAACGGGGCATCGTGGCGCAGGAGCGCCTGCAGCCTCTCCAGCCGTGTTTCCGGCGCGGGCTCGTGGTGGGCCGGCGGCGACACAGGAATCCCGCGCACCGCCAGCTGCTGCTGCATTCCCTGCGCGGGGCGCAGCCAGCTGTCCAGCAGCGGCACGGTCGCTACGGCGCGCAGCGGATGGTCGTCCTGCGGATCACGCCAGCCGGTCGGGCGCACCGCCTCGTGCCGCAGGCGGTCCCGTGCGGCGTTCAGCACCCCCGGCGAGGGATGCACCAGCCAGGCATGCACGTCCACCGTGCCGGCCAGTGCCAGCAGCACCTCCAGGTGCAGCGGCGCCAGAGCGGAGGAGCCCACCAGCAGGACGCGCCCCGGGAGCCCCGCCGGGGGCGTCCCGGCGTGGAGTGCGGCGAGCGCCTGCGCCACCCGTTCCGGTGGCGAGGGGACCCCCAGCTGTTCGCGCAGGGCGCGCCAGAGCGCGGGCTGCCATCGCTGCCCCTCGGGGACGGGCAACGCCGCCGCCCCGCGCACCGGGGTGAGCACGTCGTCCCCGCGCGCCCAGGCGGCGATCATGGCGGGGCGATGGACGTGATACCGGTCGAAGCGGTCGGCCGCCTGCCGCGCGAACGCCACCAAGGGGCTGGCGCGCTGGCCCTGCGGGCGCAGTGCCGGTTGGCGATCCAGCAGCGTGAGCACCGTCCCCGTGAGCCGCCCCACCTCCCACGGATCGTCGGCCATGCGACCGCCCAGCGCCTGCGCCACCAACGCCCCGGGGAAGGCAAAGCGGATGTTGGCGGCGATCCCGTCGCGCCCGCTGGGTGAGGTCCCCAACGATTCCGCCAGCTGCTCGGCCAGCCAGCGGTGGACTCCCTGCGAGGGGGCCACCACCCACTCCTGCACGAAGGGGTCGTCCACGGGAGCGCGCAGCAGCGCGGCCAGCGGCGCCACGGCGCGGGAGAGGTCGGGGATGATCTCGAGATGGAGCGGCATTGCGACCAATATCGGGGAGGGGGTCTGACAATTTGGGGGACGCCCCTGGGCGTGCGGGCAACCGCCCCCGAAGACGCTAGAGGATCTCGCGCGTCACCCCCGGCACGCCCATCACGAACTCCCCCCCGTACGCCGTGGCCGGCGTCTGGTACCCCGCCGGCGCATCCCCCGCCAGCACCCGCCGGGCCACCGCCAGCATGCACGCCACCGTCCACTCCACCCCCGCCTCGGGGCCGTGCAGGCGCGCCGCCACCGTGGCGCCGGTGCGGGCGTCACGCGCCTCCCCCCACACGTGCGTGACGGTCTGCGCGCGCCGCGCCGCCGAGGGGCCCGGGCGCACCCCGCGCTTGAGCAGCGCGCGCATGAAGGGGAGCGCCAGCAGCGGGCGCAGCCGCTGCATCAGCGCCAGCTGCTTCCCCACGGCCGCCGGGAACACCGTGTAGTCC
>JBILED010000243.1:0-4197 GCA_044352305.1 Gemmatimonas sp. | reverse complement strand
CGCCACCTCCCACAGGAGGTCCGCCAGCACCAGTCGCTGGTCCTGGTCGTATTCCTCCCGCAGCTGCCGCACGAACCCGTCCGTGGTGCCCCCGTTCCGCCACGCGTCCTCGGCCGTTTCCAGCAGCTCCAAGGCGCCCCGCTGGTCCACGCCAAACCACGTGGTGAGTGCGCGCAGGATCGCCACCCGTTCGTCCCGGCGCGATTGCGTGTCGGCACTGGCGATCGCCAGCAGGAGGGCACCGGCCGCGACCCGGATGTCCCCGGCATCGATGGGTGGCTCGAGGTCGGGGACCATCGGGAGGCTGTCGGCGATCAGCATGCGGAGGGTGTCGAGCATGTCGAAGGGTGGTGCAGGATGCGGGCCACCGGGGCCGCCGTTATGTTGGCCGCATGACTGATCGCACACGCCAGCCGGTGATCGTGGGGGCCGCGCGCACCCCGATCGGCCGCTTCCTCGGGGGGCTCGCCCCTCTCAGCGCCCCGGAGCTGGGCGCCATCGCCATCCGCGCCGCCCTGACCCGCAGCGGGCTCGATCCCGCGCGCGTGCAGGAGGTGATCATGGGGCAGGTGTTGCAGGGGGGCGCCGGCCAGGCCCCCGCTCGGCAGGCGATGCTGCGCGCCGGCGTCCCGGCCACCGCGTCGGCCATGACCATCAACAAGGTGTGCGGGTCCGGGCTGCAGGCCGTCATGCTGGCGGCGCAGGCCATCAAGGCCGGCGATGCCGAGGTGGTGGTGGCTGGCGGACAGGAGAGCATGAGCAACGCCCCCTTCTACGTGCAGGGGATGCGCGGCGGCGTGAAGATGGGCGATCAGACCATGGTGGACGGCATGATCCGCGATGGCCTCTGGTGCCCCACCTGCAACGTGCACATGGGGGCGCACGCCGAGTACACCGCCACCAAGGCGGGGATCACGCGCGCGGCGCAGGATGCCTTTGCGGCCGAGTCCCATCAGCGCGCCGTGGCGGCGCAGGCGGCGGGGAAGTTCGTGGCCGAGATCGTCCCGGTCGAGATCCCCGGGCGCAAGGGCCCCACGGTGGTGGCGGCCGACGAGGGGCCGCGCGGCGACACCACGGTCGAGTCGCTGGGCGCGTTGCGCCCGGTGTTCGGCGCCAAGGGCGCCGACCCGGCGTCGCTCTCCGTCACGGCGGGCAACGCCTCCTCCATCAACGACGGGGCGGCGGCGCTGGTGGTGACCAGCGAGGCGGTGGCCCTGGCCGAGGGGCTCCCCATCCTGGGGCGCATCACCGGCTACGGCAGCGGGGCCGGGGCGCCGCAGGACCTGTTCTTCGCCCCCATCACCGCCGTGCGCAACCTCATGGCGCGGCTGGGCACCACCATCGCCGACTACGATCTCATCGAGGCCAACGAAGCCTTCGCCGCGCAGGCACTGGCCGACGGGGCGGGGCTGGGGTGGGATCCGGCGCGCGTCAACGTGCACGGCGGGGCCATCGCCCTGGGGCACCCCATCGGGGCCAGCGGCGCGCGCGTGCTCGTCACGCTGCTGCACGCCCTCGCCGACCGCGGGGCGCGGTCGGGGATCGCCACGCTCTGCCTGGGCGGGGGGGACGCGGTCGCGCTCGCGGTCGAGCGGGCCTGACGGGCGGCGCTCGGATGGCCCCGTGGGTGCGCGCGGGGCGGGTGGCATGGCGATTGGTCGCCTTTGCGGTGGCGTTCGTGCTCCTGCAGGGGATCGCCGAGGCGGTGCTGGGCCCGGTGGGGCGGTGGGTGACGCGCGCGATGGGAACACCGGTGCCCCTGTACCCGTGGACCACGCTGGGCGGCGCGGTGGGGGCGACGGTCGTGCTGTGGCGGGTGGTGGACCAGCGGCCGTGGTCCGCCGTGGGGTTGGGACCGGGCGCGTGGGCGCCGCGTGCGCTGGGATGGGGAGCGGCAGTGGGCGCCGCCGCCATTGGCGCGACGGCGCTGGGGTTGGGGATGGTGGGTGCACTCCGCTTCGAGCCCATGCCTGCCGCCTCGGCGGGCGCGTGGGGCGGGGCGGCGCTGCGGGTGTTGCTGGTGCTGGCGCCGGCGGCGCTGTGGGAGGAGGTGGTGTTTCGTGGCGTGTTGTACGAGGTGGCGGACGAGGCGGGGGGCGCGCGGGTGGCGCGCTGGAGCACCAGCGTGGCGTTCGGTCTGGTGCATGCGGCCAACCCGGGCGCCGGTGTGCGCACGCTGGCGGCGGTGATGCTGGCGGGGTGGCTGCTGGCTCGCGTGCGGGAGCACACGGGGAGTCTGCCGGCCGCCTGGTGCGCGCACCTGGCGTGGAACTGGATCATGGCGGCGGGGCTCCACGTGCCGGTGAGCGGCCTCCCCTTCGACACCCCCGGCTATCGGGCGGTGCTGGAGGGGCCGGCGTGGCTGACCGGCGGGAGCTGGGGGCCGGAGGGCGGGGCGGTGGCGCTGCTGGTGATGGGGGCGGGGGCGTGGCGTGCGCGCCCGCGACAGAGGCGGGTTCATTCAACGGCACGGGCGGGCGGGAGCTGAAGGCCATGACGGACACGACGACGGAGCTGGCCCGCGCCGCGGTGGTGGGCGCGGGGCAGATGGGGAACGGCATTGCGCACGTGTTCGCGGCCAGCGGGCGCGCCGTGACGCTGATCGATGTCAGCGCCGAGGCGGTCGCCCGCGGACGCGACACCATCGCGCGCAACCTCGAGCGGCAGGTCAAGAAGGGAGCGCTGGAGGCCCCGGTGGCCGAGGCGGCGCTCGGACGCGTGGCCACGGCCACGGCGCTCGACGCCGTGGCGGACGCCGACATCGTCGTCGAGGCCGCGACCGAGCGCCCCGACCTCAAGTTCGGGATCTTCGCCGACCTGGACCGCCTCGCCCCCGCCGGCGCCATCCTGGCCAGCAACACCAGCTCCATCTCCATCACCGAGATCGCCGCGCGCACCCAGCGCCCCGCGCTGGTCATCGGGATGCACTTCATGAACCCGGTGCCGGTGATGCAGCTGGTGGAGGTCATTCGCGGCCTCGCCACCAGCGACAGCACCACGCAGCGCGTGACCGCCCTGGCGCGGGCGCTGGGGAAGGTGCCGGTGGAGGCCAACGACTACCCCGGGTTCGTGGCCAACCGGATCCTCATGCCCATGATCAACGAGGCCGTGTACTGCGTCATGGAGGGGGTGGGCACCCCCGAGGCCATCGACACGGTCATGAAGCTGGGGATGAACCACCCCATGGGGCCGCTCACGCTGGCCGACTTCATCGGGTTGGACACCTGCCTGGCCATCCTGGAGGTGCTGCACGCGGGGCTGGGCGATCCCAAGTACCGCCCGTGCCCCCTGCTGCGGAAGTACGTCGCCGCCGGGTGGCTGGGGCGCAAGGCCGGACGCGGCTTCTACCAGTACTGACCATGGGGCTGCTGGCACTCACCGACGAGCAGCGCGAGGTCCGGCACCTCGCGCGCGCCTATGCGCGGCGCCACCTCGCGCCGCTGGCGGCGGAGCGCGACCGCGACGAGCGCTTCGACCGGTCCATGGTGGAGGAGATGGCCGGGCTGGGGCTGTTCGGGATGCTCGTCCCCGAGGCGTACGGCGGGTTGGGGCTGGAGGCGCAGAGCTACCTGCTGGCGCTGGAGGAGATCGCCGTGGCCGACGCGTCGGCCGCCGTGCTGCTCAGTGTGCACAACTCCCTCCCCGTGCAGATGCTCCTGGAGCGCGGCACCGAGGCGCAGCGCACCCGGTTCCTCCCGGCCATGGCGCGCGGCGAGGCGCTGGGCGCCTTCTGCCTGTCGGAGCCCGAGGCCGGATCCGATGCGGCCAGCCTGCGCACGCAGGCCGTGCGCGACGGCGACGGCTGGCGCCTGGACGGCACCAAGGCGTGGGTGTCGCATGGCAGCGAGGCGGGCGTGCTGCTGTGCATGGCCCGCACCGACACGCCGGACGCGCGCCGCGGCGCGCGCGGCATCTCCGCCTTCATCCTCACCCCCGACCTCCCCGGGTTCCGCGTGGGGAAGAAGGAGGCCAAGCTGGGGTTGCGCGCCTCCCCCACCGTGCAGGTGGTGCTGGAGGAGTGCCACGTCCCGGCTGACCGCCTGCTGGGGGTGGAGGGGGAGGGGCTGCTGTACGCGCTGGGGTCGCTCGATCACGGGCGGTTGGGGATCGCCGCGCAGGCCGTCGGCATCGCCCGCGCCGCGCTGGAAGCCGCCGCCCGCTACGTGGGGGAGCGGCGCCAGTTCGGCAAGGCCATCG
>JBILED010000242.1:0-4214 GCA_044352305.1 Gemmatimonas sp. | reverse complement strand
GGATCTCGTCGCGATAGAGGTTGGTGACCGGCACCTCCGCGGTGGGGATGAGGAACAGGTCCTCGTCCGGCACGCGGTACATGTCCTCCTCGAACTTGGGGAGCTGCCCGGTGCCGGTCATGGTGGCGCGGTTGACCACCAGCGGCACCCAGGTCTCCTCGTAGCCGTGCTCCTGCGTGTGCACGTCGAGCATGAGGTTCATGAGGGCGCGCACGAGGCGGGCCCCGAGGCCGCGGTACACGATGAAGCCCGAGCCGCTGATCTTGGCGCCCCGCGCCAGGTCGAGGACCCCGAGCGCCTCCCCCACCTCCCAATGCGGGCGGATCCCCTGGGCGTCACGCGGGGTGCCCCACTGCCGCACCACGGTGTTGGCCTCGTCGCCGCCGGCCGGCACCTCGGGGAGCGTAAGGTTGGGGAACTCGAGCATCATGGCCTGCACGTCGGCCTCGGCGGCGGCGCGGCGCGCCTCGAGCGCCGCGATGGCCTCCCCGACGGCCCGGCCGGCGGCGATCAACTCCGCGGCATCCCCGCCCGCCTTGCGCCGCTGCGCCACCTCCTGCGTGATGCGGTTGCGCTCGGCCTGTCGCGCCTCCAGCTCGGTGATGGCCGCGCGCCGCTCGCGCTCGAGCCCCTCGGCGCGGTCGAGCACCGGCGCCAGTTCGGCGAGCTTGCCGCGCCGGCCCATGCCGGCCCGCAGGTCGTCCAGCTGGTCCCGGACCAGGCGAATGTCCAACATGGCGAGGCGCGCCCCTAGTTCTTGGGGAGACCGGCGGTCAGCGCCCGGTATCCACAGTTGCGATTGACCATCGTGCGCAGCACCACGCGGCGCTCGGCGGTGATGACGCTGTCCACGACCATCTTCGCGTAATACGGGTCGCCAAAGAGGCACCCCACCCCATCCAGCCGCAACAAGACCAATTGCCGCGGCGCCACCACCAGCGCGGAGTCGGTCTGGTAGCCGCGCTCCGGGGCGCGCTGCACCGCCTCGAAGGTGGTGCTGGACAGCTGCATGCCCACCAGCGTGCCGCCGGCCGGCGGAAGCGGGACCACGGCCCGCGCCGGGAGCAGCTGGATGCGGCCGTCGCCGGAGAACTCGACGGCCAGGTCGAAGTTGAGCGAGCCGGTGGGGAGCATTTGCGGGCGAACCGCCTGCTCCGTCACGAAGCGGAAGCCGGCGGGGAGCGCCGGGGGGGTGCCCGTCAGCGTCCACACCGAAGCCACCCGCTCGGCGTTCTCGCTGGTGGCGGGGCCAAGAAACCCGTTGTTGTCCTGCTGGCACGCGGCGACGGGGGCCAGCAGCGTCGCCACGAGCAGGCGGCCGCGGGTGCGAGGGCGCAGGAGCGCGCCAAAGACGCGAACAGGCAGGGGAGGCTCCGGGAGGGCACGTGAGGGACGCGAACCGTGGAGGTTACCCGACCCCGAGCGCACCGGCAAGCGGGTGCGCGGCGGTGGAGCTCCGCCTGTCGCTTGACTTCCCTACGGGGGCGGCACAGCGTTCCCCCATGCCGACCCTGCGCGACCTCGTCCTTGCCGTGCGCCAGCGCCCTGGTGTGATGGCCGCCCTGGTGGTCGGCCGCGATGGCCTGCTGATTGACGGTGCGCACGACCCCGCGCTGGATCCCGATGCGCTGGCCGCCCACGTCCCACCCCTGCTGCTCTCTGCCGCGGCCGTCGGGGCCGCGTCGCGGCTGGCCCCGCCAGAGCGCGAGCAGGCGGAGCCCGCGGGGCCCCGCCTGCTCGTGTGCGAGTTTCCGGACGGGGCCTTGGTGCTCGCGACGCTGGGACGTGAGGCCGCGCTGCTGGCGCTGGTGCATCCGGACGGGGAGCTGGCGCCGCTGGTCCAGGACCTGCGTCGGCACCGCGAACGGCTGGCGACGCTCACATGAGCGCCACGCCCTCGTCGGTCCCCTTGTCACCCTCGCCCATGGACCTCTGGATGGTGGTGCTCGCCGGGGGGGTCGGCTCGCGCTTCTGGCCGCTCTCCACGCCCGCCCGCCCGAAGCAGCTGCTGCCCCTGGTGTCGGATGCCCCCATGCTGGCCGACACGCTGGCCCGCCTGGCGCCGCTTGCCCCGCCGACGCGCACCTTGATCCTGACCAATGCCGAGGTGCGGGACGCGGTCCTGACACTGTGCCCGCAGCTGCCGGCCGCCAACGTGATCGCCGAGCCAGCACCGGCCGGCACCTGCGCGGCGCTGACGTGGGCGGCGCACGTAGTGGCCGCCCGTGCCGGCCGGGAGGCGCCGATGGTGTGCGTCCATGCCGACTGGGCGATTGCCGACGTGGAGGGCTTCCGGAGCACCCTGAGCGCCGCGGCCGCCGCCGCGGTGGCGCGGCGGGCGCTGGTGACCGTGGGGATCGTGCCGTCGCGCCCGGATCCCGGGTTCGGGTACATCCAGCCGGGAGCGGAGGCCGCCCCCGGTGTGTGGACGGTGGCCCGCTTCGTGGAGAAGCCGGACCGCAACCGGGCGGCGCAGATGGTGGCCGACGGCTACCTCTGGAACTCGGGGATCTTTGCGTGGCGGGCCGGCGACCTGCTCGATGAGGTGGCCGCGCTGACCCCGGAGGTCGCGCCGGCCCTTGCCGCGGCCGGCGACGACCTGGCGGCGTTCTTCGCCGGGGTGCGCACCCCGGTGGCGATCGATGTGGGCGTCATGGAGCGCAGCGCCCGCGTGCTGGTGCTCCGGGGTGACTTCGGCTGGGACGACGTCGGCACCTGGGCGGCGCTGCATCGCGTGCGCCCGCACGACGCAGGCGGCAACGCGCTGGCCGGCGCCACCTTCGCCCGTGACGCCCGGGACAACGTGGTGCATGCCGACGGCACCCGGGTGATCCTGTACGGGGTGGAGGACCTGGTGGTGGTGGCGCAGCCGGGGCGCGTGCTGGTGACCACGCGCGACAAGGCGGCGGACCTCAAGGGGCTGCTGGAGGCGCTGCCGCCGACGTTCACCGCGCCCTGATGCTGCTGCACGACGACGCGCGGGCCCGAGGCTTCGAGCCGCTGGCGACGACGCGACCGCTCGGTGAGGTGCGCGCGGGGGCGTTGCTGATCCGGGAACGCTGGCAGCAGGTGCTGGGGGTGGCGCCGGTCGGGTGTTCCACCGCGCCGCACCTGCGCGGGTTCGCCGAATTCGATGCGCCACCAGTGCTGGAGGCCGGGGTGCTCCCGGCCGGACAGTGGCTGGTCAACACCCGCGCCCTCCCCGTGCTGGCCCGGGTGCCTGGCGCCGCCACGGTGGTACGGGTGGCGGGGCGCGTGGCGGCGGTGCGGGTGGCGGACGCGATCGCCCTGCCGCTGGCGGCCTCCGTGGCGGAGTCTGGCCCCGCATGGCCCGCCGCGCTGGCTGGCGAGACCATTTCGCTGGACGGCCACTGGCTGGACGACGTGTGGGACCTGATCGGCACCCTGGCGCCGCTCCTCACGCAGGACCTTCCCGCGGTGGCCGCCGCGCTCGCGATTCCGCAATGGGCGGCGGATCGTGGCCCGCAGGTGGTGGTGCTGGGTGCGCACCCGGTGTTCGTGGCTCCCTCCGCCGTGCTGGAGCCGTTCACCGTCGTCGACGCCACGGCCGGTCCCGTGCTGGTGGAGCGCGACACCACCGTTCAGGCGTTCACGCGGCTGGCCGGCCCGTGCGCCATCGGCGCCTCCTGCGTGGTCACGGCGGACCGGATTGGGGGGAGCGCGATCGGGCCGCAGTGCCGCGTGCACGGCGAGCTGTCCGCCTCCATCCTGCTGGGGCACGCCAACAAGGCGCACGCCGGCTTCGTGGGGCACAGCGTGCTAGGGCGGTGGGTGAACCTCGGGGCCGGCACCACCACCAGCAACCTGCGCCATAGCTACGGCCCGGTGCCGCTGTGGACCCCGGCGGGGCGGCGCTCCAGCGGGTTGCAGTTCCTGGGGAGCTTCCTCGGGGACCACGTGAAGACGGGGATCGGGATGTGCCTGCAGACCGGGACGGTGATCGGGGCGGGGTCCAGCCTGCACGGTGCCATGCCGCCGTCGGTGGTGCCGCCATTCCGGTGGGGGGGTGGGGCGCCGTACGAGGCGCACGGCGCGGCGGCGTTTGTGGCGACCGCCGAGCGGGCGATGGCGCGGCGGCAGGTGACGTGGCCCCCGGAGACCCGGGACTGGTGGGCCGGTCTTGCCGCGGCGTGGGGGGAGGACGCCGCCGGCACGTCGTGGGAGCGCCCGTAGCGGCCTTGGGGGGCGTCGGA
>JBILED010000241.1:0-4228 GCA_044352305.1 Gemmatimonas sp. | reverse complement strand
CGCCCCCCCCCCCCGCGGGGGGGGGGGGGGGGGGGGTGGGGGGGGGGGGGGGGGTGCGCAGCAGATACAGGCTGGGGTGCGATGCCGGCGCGGCGGGGGGCGTGCCGGCCAGCCACCCGCGGAGCAGGAAGGGGAGGGCACTCTGGGGGAGCGCGGCGCGCCGGGCCCGCCGGTAGGGTGGCAGGACGGTGATGGCGGGTTCCGGGAGGGCGGCGTGGGTGGGGAGCAGGAGTAGCTCCGCCGCCTGGATGGTCAAGTGCCGGACAGGTGGGGTCGCGCACGTGGCCCAGCAGGTCGGCTCCCCGGCCTCCTGCGCGGCCCATCCCCGCTCGGGAAGCCGCCGGTGGGTGGCTGGCACCGCCGGCGTGGCGCGGGCGGGCTCCCATTGGGCCCCGCCGCGGGATTCCGCCACGCGATGCCGCACCACCCCGGCTGCGGCGGAGATCACGCCCATGGCTGTCAGGCGGAGCACCCACCGGGGGACCGGGTGGGGGAGCTGGGGGGGAATCTGGTGGGGAATCTGGTGGGGGGGCGCGGAGGGGCGCTGGTGACTGGAGGCCTTGGGCATGCCCCAACGTGCGCCACCCCGCCGGCGATGCGGTAACCGCGCCACCGCGGGCGGGGTCCTGGCACCGCGGGGCGTGCGAGAACCCCGCGGTGCGCGTGGAGGCCGACTACGGCGCCTGCGTCACGGGGCGGTAGTACCGCCGCTCGGCGGCGGTGCGCTTGTGGTCCATGTCCCACAGCGTGGCCTGCACCATGATGCCGCGGAAGCGGCGCGCCTGCTCGCGAGGGGCCGGGGTGTAGCTCGCGTCCGTCACCGGCGCGTCGGCCGGCAGTGCCTCGCGGGCCAGCACCTGGGCCACGGTCCCCATCTTCTGCAGGTGGTCCGTCTTGTGCTGGATGAAGACCCGGCCCACCACCGGCGTGCCGTTGACCAGCGTCATCCCCGTGGCGGGGTCCACCGGCCAGGCGTCGGCGGGGGCGGGGGCGGGGGCAGGCGCGGCTTCCGCGGTGACCATCGGGGCGTCGATGGTCAGGGAGTCCGCCATTGCGGAGTCGGTCGGCACGGAGTCCGCCGGTGCCGCGCTGGCGGCTGCCGTGTCGGCTGGCGGCTGGGGGAGCGGGGCGCGGGCGGCGAGGGTCACGGCGACCACCGCGGTGAGGGCGGCCAGCGCGAGGGGGAGCGGGGGGCGAGAGGCCATGAGATGGGGACCGGGTTCAGGGAAGGCGTGTGGCCGGGCAGGCCCGGCGCAGCGGCACGGGGGTGGGCACACCCCCTACATTCAACGCAGAACGGCGCCGCCGGATCCCGACCGCGGGGCCCGCGCCGCCCCTCCGGTGCCACCCTGGTCCGTCCCGTCCCCATGCCCGAGCTCCGCGCACCCCTTCGCCTCTTCAACACGCTGACGCGCGCGGTGGAGCCGTTCGCTCCGGCCGACGGGCACACGGTGCGCATGTACACCTGCGGCCCCACGGTCTACAACCCGGCGCATCTGGGGAACTTCCGCACCTTCCTGTTCGAGGACCTGCTGCGTCGCGTGCTGCGGCTGGCGGGGTGGGAGGTGCTGCAGGTGATGAACCTGACCGACGTGGACGACAAGATCATCCGCAAGGCGGCGCAGCTGGGGACGTCGATCACCGCGGTGACCGAGCCGTACACGGCGCTGTTCCACGAGGACCGGCGGTATCTGCGCATCGAGGAGGCCGAGGTGTATCCCAAGGCCACCACGCACATCCCGGAGATGATCGCGCTGGTGGAGCGGCTGGTGGCCAACGGCGTGGCGTACCAGGCGGAGGACGGGTCGGTGTACTTCGCGATCGACCGCTTTCCGGGGTACGGCCAGCTCTCGCGCCTGGACCGGCGCGAGGTGCGCGCCGGCGCCCGCGTGGCCCAGGACGAGTACGCCAAGGACAACGCGCAGGACTTTGCGCTGTGGAAGGCGGCCAAGGCGGAGGACGAGGCGACGGGGGCCGCGTGGGACTCCCCGTGGGGGCGTGGGCGTCCGGGGTGGCACCTCGAGTGCTCGGCGATGGCCATGAAGTACCTCGGGGAGACCTTCGATCTGCACGCCGGGGGGATCGACCTCATCTTCCCGCACCATGAGGACGAGATCGCGCAGTCGGAGGCGGCCACGGGGAAGCCGTTCGCGCGGTGCTGGTGCCACGGGGAGTTCCTGCTGACCGATGGCGCGAAGATGGCGAAGCGGGTGGGGAACGTGTCGAACGTGGTGGGGCTGCGGGAGGCGGGGATCAGCGGGACGGCCTACCGGCATTTCGTGTTTTCGGCGCACTACCGCAAGCAGCTGAACCTGGGCGAGGAGTCGCTGGAGCAGTCGCGGGTGGCGGTGCGCCGCGTGGGGGCGTTTGCGCGGCGGCTGGCGGAGGCGACGGTGGCGCCGGCGGAGGCGGCGGAGGGGGCGGCGCGCGCGCGGGCGGCGTTTCTGGCGGCGCTGTGGGACGACCTCAACGCGCCCGAGGCGATGGCGGTGCTGTTCACGTGGATCACGGAGGTGAACCGGGCGCTGGATGCCGGGGGGGGCGATGCGGCCTCGTTGGCACGGGTGCGGGAGGTGTTCGCCCTGATGGACGGGGTGCTGGACCTGGTGCCGGAGCAGGAGACGCCGGAGGCGCTGGCGGCGTGGGTGGAGGAGCGGCTGGCCGCGCGTCGGGCGGCCCGGGAGCGCCGGGATTTTGCCGCAGCCGACGCGATCCGCGGGGAACTGACGGCCCGGGGGATCCTGCTGGAGGACTCGGCGTCGGGGACGCGGTGGCGGCTGGGGTAGCGGGGCGGACGGATGGCGGGGGTCGCTTGATCTCCGGGGGCTTGGGGGTTAGCATGGACGCTCTGGAACACGTCCGGTCCGGGCGGGGGGCAGCGGGAGGGGGTCTCCGGTCATGCTGACGTAGCTCAGTTGGTAGAGCAGCTGATTTGTAATCAGCCGGTCGCGAGTTCGAGTCTCGCCGTCAGCTCTGCCGTGGGCCCGTGCAGTGGGGGCGGTGGGGCGTGGGATCAGGCTGGGTGGGGTACTCAAGTGGCCAACGAGATCAGACTGTAAATCTGACGGCGCAAGCCTTCGAAGGTTCGAATCCTTCCCCCACCACTGCAGGGTGCAGCAGGCAGGTCCCCGGAGGCGTCCGGGTGCGGGTCCCGCGGGAGTAGCTCAGATGGTAGAGCGCAAGCCTTCCAAGCTTGATGTCGCGGGTTCGAGCCCCGTCTCCCGCTTTGTGGGTGGTTGTGGGACTCCGGTGTGGGTCGGGGCCGGCGTCTTGTCGGGGCGGGCGGTGCCCGGTTAGGTTGGAGTGCTCGGGGCGGATGGTGTCCCGGGGTGGTGCGCTCACGTAGCTCAGTCGGCAGAGCACATCCTTGGTAAGGATGAGGTCACCGGTTCGATCCCGGTCGTGAGCTTGGCGGCGGGCCGCAGGGGGGGGATCCCCGTGCGGCCCGTTTGTCGTTTGGGGGGCGGCGTGGGGGGAGGTGTCACGCCGGTGGCGCTGGCGTGGCTTGCGGGGGTCCGCCGGGCCGTTTACGTTTCAAGGCTCAGCATTCGCTGGACAGTCTTCGCCCGTGCGCCCATGGTGGCCGCCGGCGCTGGCCAGCCTTCACCGCCTGGAGCCGGACGATGCCGCGCGAGAAGATCATCCTCGGGTGCACCGAGTGCAAGAATCGCAACTACTTCACGATGAAGAACAAGCGCCTGCACCCGGAGCGCGTGGAGTGGAAGAAGTACTGCCCGCGCTGCGACAAGCACCAGCTCCACAAGGAAACCAAGTAGCCATGTCGGTGCCTGCGGAGGTGACGCGCGCCGGGGTGATGCCGCGTCTGGTGGCTTTCTACCACGATGTGGTGGCCGAGATGCGGAAGGTGACCTGGCCGGACCGTCCGCAGCTGCAGCAGGCGACGGTGCAGATCATCGTGTTCGTGCTGCTGCTGGGGGCGGTGATCGGGCTGGTGGACGTGACGCTGCAGGCGCTGGTGGTGCGCCTGCCGGCGCTCCTGCTGGGCCGTTGAGCGCGCGGTGAGCATGGACCTGGCGCTGTCGCACCGGTGGTATGCGGTCCAGACCACCTCGGGGCACGAGAACAAGGTGCTCCGGCTGATCCAGCGGAAGATCGAGGCGGATCCGGCGCCGGCGGAGGATCGGCTCATCCGTCAGGCGCTGGTGCCGGTGCAGGAGGCGGTGGAGGTCAAGAACGGCAAGAAGGTGGCCGTGGAGCGGAAGATCTA
>JBILED010000240.1:0-4229 GCA_044352305.1 Gemmatimonas sp. | reverse complement strand
GCGGCGTGGCTGCCGCCGCTGTTCTTCGTGCTGGCGTGCGGGCTGTCCACCGCGGGGCCCGGGGCCATCTCCACCACCGCACTGCTGGCGCCGCTGGCGATGACCATGGCGCACCAGGCCAAGGTGCCCATGCTGCTGATGGCGCTCATGGTGGGGAACGGCGCCAACGCGGGGAACCTGTCGCCCATCAGCGCCATCGGGGCGCTGGTGCAGCAGCTCATGGCGCGCATCGACCTGGCGGGGCACGATTGGGTGGTGTGGGCGACCAACTTCGTGGCGCACGCGCTGGTGGCGGTGGTGGCGTGGCTGCTCTTCGGCGGGCGCTCGCTGCGCCGTGCGGCGCGGGTGCCGGTGCCTGCGGCGGAGCCGTTGCACTGGCGGCACGGGCTCACGCTGGGGGTGCTGGCGCTGTGGGTGCTGGGGGTGCTGGTGTCCAAGCTGCCGCCGGGGCTCAGCGCCTTTGCCGCCGTGACGGTGCTGGTGCTGGCCGGCGCCGCGCAGGACACGCAACTGTTTGCCCCCGTGCCGTGGGCGGTGCTCACCATGGTGTGCGGGGTGAGCGTGCTGGTGGGGGTGCTGGAGAAGACCGGCGGAATGGAGCTGTTCTCCGCGCTGCTGGCGCGGCTGTCCACGCCGGCCACGGTGAACGGCGTGCTGGCGGGGGTCACGGGGCTGCTTTCCACCTACAGCTCCACCAGCGGCGTGGTGTACCCGGCGTTCCTGCCGGCCATCCCGGGGATGGTGGAGCGGCTGGGGGGCGGCGACCCGCTGCAGATGGCGCTGAGCGTGAACGTGGGCTCCGCCATCGTGGATGTGTCGCCCCTGTCCACGCTGGGGGCGCTGTGCATCGCCGCGGTGCCGACGGGACACGACACCAAGCGGCTGTTCCGCGCGCTGCTGCTCTGGGGCTTTGCGATGGTGCTGGTGGGGGCGGCCTTTGCGCAGTGGGTGGTCCCGCTGCTGGCGGCGTGAGGGGCGCCGTGCGACTGTCAGACCCTGTCGGGATCGTGGGGCATGGCCTCTCCTGACAAGCTGACCCGCTGGCTGGACCTGCTGGCCGCGCTCCTGCGCCGCCGCGTGCCGGTCCCCTTTGCCGAGCTGCGCGCCGATGTTCCGGCGTACGACGCCCCGGGTGCGCGCGCCGACAGCATCCTGCGCACCTTCGAGCGCGACAAGGACGAGCTGCGCGCGCTGGGGGTGGCCATCGAGAGCCTGCAGGACGCGCCCGGCGGCGAGGTGCGCTACCGGTTGCGCGCCGAGCAGTTCTACCTGCCCTTCCTGCTGCTGGGGGAGGCCACGCGTCCCGAGGGGGTGGAGCTGCGGCGCGTGGCGCGCCCCGACGGCCCGGGGTACGACCGCCTGCCGGTGCTGGCCATCAGCACCGACGACCACCTGGCGCTGGTGCGCGCCGCGTTGCGGGTGCAGGGGGTGGGGCACCCCGGGCTGGCGGCCGACGCCGACGCGGCGCGGCGCAAGCTGGCGGTGGACCTGGTGGACCCCGAGCTGCGCGCCGCGGTCACCACGGCGCCCGGGGCGGCGCGCGTGCTGCCGGCCACCTTCGACCTGCTGGGGCGCGCCCTCGAGGCGCGCAAGGTGGTGACGTTCACGTATCACAGCATCGGGCGCGACGTGACGGGCACGCGCACCGCCGAGCCGTACGGGCTGGTGTTCCTGGCGGGGCACTGGTACCTGGTGGCGCGCGACGTGGACGCCTCGGCGCTGCGCCGCTTTCGCCTGTCGCGCCTGGCCGATGCGCGGCTGGTGCGCCCCGGCACCGCAGGGGGGGAGTACGCCATCCCCGCCGACTTCACCCTGCGCGCGCACGCGCGCACCCGGCACGCGTGGGAGCTGGGGGAGGGGGAGGAGATCCCCGTCACCGTGCGCTTTCGCGACCCCGACGGTGCGCTGGCGGCCACGCTCCCGGAGGGAGAGGCGGTGGCCGCGGCGCCTGGCGCGCTGGCGCGTCGCTTCCGCGTGCGGCGCGTGGAGCCGTTCCTGCGCTGGGTGCTGTCCTTTGCCGGCGAGGCGCGAGTGGTGGCGCCCCCTGAGGCCGTGGTGGCGTGGCGCCGCCTGCTGGAGCGCGCCCGCGAGGCGCAGCGCGCCGTCGCCGCGGAGGCGGGCGCATGAGCGTGCGCGCCGACGCCCAGCTGCAGCGGCTGCTGGCCGCGTTCCCCCTCATGGAGCACGACCCCGACCTCACGCTGGCCGAGCTGGCGGGGCGGGTGGGGACCGACGCTGCCACGCTGCGGCGCGACTTTGCGATGCTGGACCGCGAGGAGCTCCCCGCCGGGTGGGTGCAGGCGGTGGAGGTGCACATCGGCGCGCGCGGCGTCTCCATGCGCTCGGCGCACTTCAAGGTGCCCATGCGCCTCACGCGCCCCCAGGTGGCCGCGCTGGAGCTGGGGCTGTCGCTGCTGCAGCAGGAGCTCCCGGTGGAGGAGCGCGAGGGGATCGCGCGGGTGCGGGGGTTGCTGCGGCAGCTGGCGGTCCCGGCGGTGGCCACCGTGGTGGACCGGCGCCGCGGTGAGGACGGGAGCGCGCCCCGCGACCCTGTGCTGGCGGCCGAGGCGGTGCCGGCGGAGCGATACCCGGACGGGGAGGCGCAGCTGGCCGCCTTCGGCGTGCTGCACCAGGCGCTGGAGGGGCGGTGCGCCGTGGTGCTGGCGTACCGCGCCAGCGGGCAGGGGGACCCGCGCGAGCGGACCGTGCGCCCGTATGCGTTGGTGCGCGCGCACGCGCTGGTGTACCTGGTGGCCTACTGCGAGGCCGCCGCGGGGCTGCGCCTGTTCCGGCTGGACCGCGTGGCCGGCGTGCGCGCCACCGAGGCACGGTTCGTGATCCCGCCGGACTTCTCCGTGGAGTCGGTGCTGCAGGACGGGCGCGTGTTCGTGCGCGAGCAGCCGGCCGACGAGGAGCTGGTGGTGCGGTATGCCCCGGGGGTGGCGCGATGGATCGCGGAGCGGGAGGGGGTGCCGGTGGAGGCGGACGGGGCGGTGGTGGTGCGCTACCCGCTGGCCGACCGGGGGTGGGCGGTGCGGCACGTGCTGCAGTACGGCGCCGACGCCGTGGTGCTGGCGCCGGCCTCGGTGCGGGCCGCGGTGGAGGCGGTGCTCACGGCCGCGCTGACGGAGCTGGAGACCGAACCGGAGGGCGCGACGCCGGTGGTGGGGGCCACGGGGACGCCTGGCGCGGGGGCGTCGCCATCGTGACGTCCCCGACCCAGCCGCGGCAGTCGCTGACGGCGCTGCTGGAGCGCAGCTGGGAGACCGCGCGCACGGTGCGCGAGGGGGTGCGCGCGCCCGCCTTCCGGCTGCTGGCGCAGCGGCTGGACGGCGGGGCGCTGCACGACGCGCCGCCCCCCGTGCTGCTGGCCGACGGCGGTGAGGCGTTCCGGGCCATGCTGGACGCCATCGCCGGGGCCCGGGAGGAGGTGCTGCTGGAGACGTACATCCTCCGCGACGACCGGGTGGGAGCGGCGGTGCGCGACGCGCTGCGGCACGCCGGCGCGCGCGGGGTGCGCGTGTGCGTGATGGCCGACGCCGTGGGGAGCGTGCGCACCGGCGAGGCGTTCTGGCAGGCGCTGGCGGCGCCCGGGGTGGCGGTGCGGCTGTTCCACCGCAAGCTGCTGGTGGTGGACCGCGCGGTGGCGTTCACCGGGGGGATGAACATCGGCGAGGAGTACGGAAGCAGCATGGCCACGCACGCGGGGGCGTGGCGCGACCTGCTCATTGCGGTGCGCGGCCCCGTGGCCGCGGAGCTGGCCGCGGTGTTTGCCGAGGGGTGGGACCGGGCCGGGGGGGCGCCGCTGCCGGGGCTGGAGTACGTGAGCTGGGCCGACGGCGTGGTGGTGCCGCCAGGGCGCATGGACGTGCGCGCGGTGCAGGCGCGGTGGCGGCGGCAGTGGGCGCTGCGGCGCGACAAGCGGCGGGGGCGGCGCGTGCGGCGTCCCACCGGGAGCGCGGGGGCGACGGCCAGCGAGCGGGGGATCGTGGTGCAGGACCTGCGCCCCGGGCGCGGACAGCGCGAGTTTCTGGCCACGCTGTCGGCGCTCACGGGTGCGGCGCGCGAGCGGCTGTGGGTGTGCACCCCCTACTTCGCCCCGCCGGACTGGGTGTTGTGGCAGCTGGGGGCCGCGGCGCGGCGGGGGGTGGATGTGCGGGTGCTGGTGCCCGGGGAGGAGACCGACGTGCCGCTGGCGCGGTTGGCTGCGCAGGGGGCGTACGCCGCGC
>JBILED010000057.1:0-14172 GCA_044352305.1 Gemmatimonas sp. | reverse complement strand
CCACCACCTCGCGCAGCTCGGCCTTGGCCTCGTCCACGCCGGCCACGTCGCTGAAGGTGATGGGGACGCGCTCGGCGTACACGCGCGCGCCGCTGCGCCCGAAGCCCAGCACGCCGGTGGGCTGCTGTCCCAGCGAGCGACGCATGAGGAACGACCAGAAGGCCAGCATGACCAGCAGCGGCAGGGTCCACAGCAGCAGCGACTCCAGCCAGTGCGCGCGCGGCTCACCGGAAAACGCGACGCCGCGCCGCGCCAGCTCGCCCACCAGTGCGGGGTCCACCTTCACGGTCACGTACTCGCTGCCGCGCGCGGAGTCGGCGCCCGCGGGGGGCGCCCGCTGCACGCGCAGCAGCTGGTCGCCCACGGTGACGCGGGTGACCACGCCGGAATCGAGCTGGCGCAGGAAGGTGCTGTAGGGGACGGTGGGGGTGGCGCCGCTGCCCACCACGCGCGCCAGCAGCACCGCGGCGAGCAGGCCCAGCGGCAGAAGCCACGACATCACGGGCACGCGCGCCGGCGGCAGGGGCGGCTCGGGCGCAGGGGGCGGGGGCGGACGTCGGCGTTTGGGCATGTGGGTGCTCTCCCCGTGCAGGAGACGGACCAGCCTCCGGCGCGGCGCCGGGAGCGCCCGTCTGCGCACGGTGCGGCGCATCGGGGGCGGTCACGATCCCGTGATGGCGCTGCGAGTGGCCTGCGGGGCGGTATCTTTGGAGGATGTCCCAGACATCTGCTGCTCCGTTGCCGCACGCCCCCGCGGAGGGGGGCGCGGACCCCGTGGCCAACGCCATTGCCGCGGCCGCCCAGGCTGCCCAGCCGCGCGCGCCGGTGACCGTGGCGGTGGTGCAGGCGGCGCCGGTGTCGTTCGACCTGCCGCGCACGCTGGAGAAGGTGGCGGCGCGCACCGCCGAGGCGGCGGTGAAGGGGGCGCAGCTGGTGCTGTTCCCCGAGGCGTTCGTGAGCGCGTACCCGCGCGGGATCTCCTTTGGCGCGGTGGTGGGGCACCGCACCGAGGAAGGGCGGGGGTGGTTCCAGCGCTACTGGCAGTCCAGCATCACCGTGCCGGGGCCGGCGGTGGAGGCGCTGGGGGCCATCGCGCGGCGGCATGCGGTGACGCTGGCCATCGGGGTGATCGAGCGCGACGGGGGCACGCTGTACTGCGTGCTGCTGGTGCTGGGTCCCGACGGCACCTTGCTGGCCAAGCACCGCAAGGTGATGCCCACCGCCAGCGAGCGGCTGCTGTGGGGCTTTGGCGACGGCACCGACCTGACGGTGGTGGACACCCCGCTGGGGAAGGTGGGCGGGGCCATCTGCTGGGAGAACTACATGCCGCTGTTGCGCCACCAGCTGTACGCGCAGGGGGTGGAGCTGTACCTGGCGCCCACGGCCGACGCGCGCGAGCGGTGGGTGGCCAGCATGCGGCACATCGCGCTGGAGGGACGGTGTTTCGTGCTGAGCGCCAACCAGTGCACGCGGCGGCGTGATTATCCCGCGGACTATCCGCTGGATGGGGTGACCGACCCCGAGGCGGTGATCTCGCGCGGGGGGAGCTGCATCGTGGACCCGTCAGGGGAGGTGATTGCCGGGCCCGTGTACGACGAGGAGGCGGTGCTGGTGGCCACGCTGGACCCCGGGGCGCTGGTGCGGGGCAAGTTCGATTTTGACGCGGTGGGGCACTACGCGCTGCGCACCACCGGGTAACTGGCGGGTGGCGTTGGCGTAGACGGGGGGCCGCAGGCGCTACCGCGCCAGGTCGCGCACCACCGTGTCCCCCACGCGGAGCCCGTGCCGCACCTCGACGGCGTCGGCGCCCCGTGCGCCCAGGGTAATCGGCACCGGGGTGGCGCGTCCGCGGCGCACCAGGTGGGCCACCCATCCGGTATCGCCCCGCACCACCGCGCTGGCGGGGAGCTGCGGTACCCGCGCCCCCTGCCACAGCACCAGCGTGGCCTCCAGCGCATGCCCCTCGCCCAACAGCGCCGGGCCCGGTGGCAGGGCCACCACCACATCGGCGCGCTGCTCCTCCACCCCCAGCGCGGAGAGGACCGTGCGCGCGGCCGGTTCCACGCGCGTCACGGTGCCGCGCAGCGTGTCCACCGCGGTGCCGGCCACGGTGGTGGTGGCCGCGCCCACGGTGAAGCGCACCGTCGTGCCGGGGCGCACGACGGACAGGTCGCTGCTGAGCACGCGCACCACCACCTCCAACGTGCCCAGATCGCCCACGCGCGCCAGGGGTGTGCCGGCCGGCAGCACGCGCTCCTGCGCTTCCAGGCGCCGCAGGAGCGTCCCGGCCCGAGGCGATCGCACCATCCGCGCCCCGCCCCCCTGCGGCCGCTGTCCTGCCACCAGCGCTTGCGCGCTGCGCCACGCCGCCTCAGCGGCCACCACCCGCGCCGTAGCCCCCACCACGGCCTCCTGTCGCATGGCGTGCGCCGTGCGGGCCTGCTCCAGCGCTTCGGGGGAGGCGCCCCCGGCCGCCTCCAGCCGCGCCACGCGGCGCAGCGTGCGCGCCGCCTCCTCGGCGACCATCCCCAGCGCGTCACGTTGGGCCACGGCGTCGTCGCGCGCCGCGCGCGCGGCCTCACGCCGCGCCTCCGCCTCCGCCATGGCGGCCGCATCCAACGGCATGGGGTAGAGCGTGCCCAGCACGGTGCCCGCGCGCACCGCGTCGCCAGGGTCCAACGCTGCCGGCACCCAGCGCCCGCTTACCGGCGCACTCACCACCACGGCGTCGCGCACCCGCGTGATCCCCTGCTCGGCCACGGTCACCTCCAGCGGCCCCTCGGTGACCGTGACCACCTCGAGCGGGGCGGGACGCCGCAGCCACCAGATGAGAAGCCCGGCGGCCACCACTGCGGCCACCAGGGCAAGGCGGAGCCGCCAGCGAGTCGGGGAGGAGGTGGAAGCAGATGGCGCGGTCATGGGGCAGGGTGCAAGAGACGGAATACAAACGGGTGCGGTGCCAACTCCAACCCCAACTCCACCGGCAACTCCAACGTCCACCTGGGCCGTTGCTCCCCCCTACTCCCTCGTCTTGAGCGCCTCGGCCGGTGCCATCCGGTCGAGCCGCCGTCGCACCAGCCATGCCGACGCCGCCCCCGACAGCACCAGCAGCCCCACCGCGCCCCCCACCGTGCGCGCGCGCAGCGCCAGCGGCAGGCGGAACAGCTCCGACTCCAGCCCGGCGATCATCAGCCGGCACAGCGCCACCCCCACCAGCACCCCGCAGGGGATGGCCGCCAGCCCCAGCAGCGCCTGCTCGCCGAACAGCAGCCGCGCCACCTCCCGTTGCGTGAACCCCAGCACGCGCAGGCTGGCCAGCTCACGTCCCCGCTCGGCCAGCGCAATGCGCGTGGTGTCGTACACCACCCCCACCGCCAGCACCGTGGCAAAGGCCAGCAGCGTCACCAGCGTGACGGAGAACGTGCGGGCGATCACGTCGTCAAAGGCGCGCAGGTACGCCGTGCGTGCGCTCACCGACGACACCGCCGCCGTGCGCGTGAGGGCGCGGTACAGCCCGTCCAGCCGTGCCGGGTCAACCGCCAGCACCGCGCCATCCACGGCGGCGCCCTGGCGCAGCCGCCGCGCCACCGCCTCCTGCGTCAGGTAGGCGTTGGTCCCCACCAGGTCGTCCAGCAGCGCACCCACCCGCATGGGCACCACCGGACGGTCGCCGCGCAGCACTTCCACCCGCACCAGGTCCCCGGGGGCCACGGCCAGCAGCTCGGCCAGTGCCCGGGAGAGCAGCAGCCCGCTCGCCGGGAGCGGCACCTCCCGGCCGTCCGCGTCCACCACGCGCCGCAACTGCGCGCCTTCCTGGACTGCCAGCACCGCTGTCGAGCGCCGCCGCGCCCCCGCCACCAGCCGCACCGGCACCGTCACCACCGGCTCCACCCGCCACACCCCCGGCAGCCGCGCCAGGGCGCGCACTCCCTCGGGGCCCAGCGGCTGGGCAAAGCCCACCGCCAGCGCCTCGCGCTGCGCCTCCTCGAACTGCACGCGCCGCAACACCGCGATCGCGTCAAACGAGAAGCCCCCCACGATCACCACGGCCACCGCCATGGCCATCCCCAGCACCGCCAGCGCCGCGCGCGCGGGGCGGCGCAGGATGGAGCGCACGGTCATGCGCCCCACTGGGGACAGCCATCGTTCCAGCCGCCATCGCTCCAGGAATCCCGCGCGGTAGCGCACCGGCGGCTCGGGGCGCATGGCCTCGGCGGGGGGGAGTCGCCACACGCGCCGCACGCTCCCCAGCGCGCCGCTGAGCGCCACCGCCACGCTCCCCGCCAGCGCCACCAGCACCACGCCGGCATCCCACCGGAACGGTGCGTCGGGGATGCGGTAGTACGCCGCGTACAGCTGCGCCAGGCGCCCGGCCAGCCACACCCCCACCCCGCTCCCCAGCAGCGCGCCCCCCAGCACGGGTGCCAGCGCCAGCAGCGCGTAGTGGCGCGCCAGCATGAGGGGCCCCATGCCGAACGCCTTGAGCATCCCCACCTGCTCGCGCTGCGTCCCCACCAGGCGCCCCATCACGAGGTGGACCAGGAATCCCGCCACCCCCAGGAAGATGGCCGGGACCACCGCGGCAAAGGTGCGCGCCTGCCGGATCTCGTCGGAGAGGAAGCGGTGCGACGGATGCTCCTCGCGGCCGATGGCCCCCGTGCCGCCGTACGCGGCCAGCGCCGCATCCAGCGCGCGCAGCACCGGGCGCACCGCGGTCCCGGGCACCAGCGCCACCGCCACCTCGTTCCACGCGCCCGTGAGCCCGAACGCCGCCGCCGCCGACGCCTGCGCCATCCACAGCACGCCAAAGCGCCGCGCGTCGGGGAACAGCTCGCCGGGGCGCATCTCCAGCACATGCTCCGGTGACAGCACCACCCCCGCCACGCGGAGCCGGCGCCATCGCCCCTGCAGCAGAGCCCCCAGCGTCATCCCCGGGCGCAGCCGGTTGGCCTGGGCAAACCCCTCGCTCACCAGCACGTCGTCGTCGCGCCCCGGGGCGAGCCACTGCCCCTGCCGCAGCACCAGCCGGCTGAGGGTCGCGCCGCCCAGCGGCATGCCCACCACCCGCGCGCTGGCCGGCTCGGCCAGCCCCGGCACCTCCAGCACCACCGCACCGCTCACGCGCCCCTCCACGGCAGCCACGCCGGGGAGGGCGCCCAGCGCCGGGAGCACGCTGCGCGGCGCGCGCCGCACGGTGACCCACGCGTCGGCGAAGCGCGTGGCGCGGTAGTACGACGCCTGCGCCTCGGCCAGATGCGGCACCATGGAGCGCATGGCCACGAAGCTGGCCACCCCCGCCGCCACCACCGCGCCCAGCGCCAGCGACGGCCCCCGCAGGTGCCACAGGTCGCGCAGCGCCTTGCGCACGAGCAGCGGCAGCCGGTCCAGGCGCGCGTGCCGCATGCCCGCCGTCACCCCCGAGGCGTCCGCGCGCGCGGGCACCGCCGTCACCAGCTCAGCGTGGCCGGGTCCACGGGGTGCGCGTTGCGCACGTCCTCCACGATGGTCCCGCCGCGCATGCGCAGCGTGCGGTCGGCCATCGCGGCGATCCCCGCGTTGTGGGTGATCACCACCGTGGTGGTGCCGCGCTCGCGATTGGCGCGGCGCAGCGCCTCCAGCACCAGCTTCCCCGTCTCGCAGTCCAGCGCGCCCGTGGGCTCGTCGCACAGCAGCACGTCGGGGTCCTTGGCCACGGCCCGCGCAATGGCCACGCGCTGCTGCTCGCCCCCCGACAGCTCGGCGGGGAAGGCGCGGGCGCGCGCCTCCAGCCCCACCAGCCGCAGCGCCTCGCGCGCGGCCAGCGGGTCGCGCGCCCCCGCCGTGCCGGGGCGCGCATGCGGCGACCCCTCCGCCAGCCCGGTCACCAGCGCCACGTTCTCCTCGGCGGTGAGGGCGGGGATGAGGTTGTAGAACTGGAACACGAACCCCACGTGCTCGCGCCGGTAGGCGGTGAGCGCCGCCTCGGTGGCGCCGGTGAGCACATGGTCGCGAAAGCGCACGGCGCCGGCGGTGGGGGCGTCCAGCCCGCCCAGGATGTTGAGCAGGGTGGACTTGCCGCTCCCCGACGGCCCCAGGATGACCACGAACTCCCCCGCGGCCAGCGACAGCGTCACGTCGTGCAGCGCCTCCACGGCGGCGGGGCCGGTGCCGTACACCTTGCGCAGCCCGCGCGCCTCGAACAGCGGGGCCGGCCCCGCCACCGCCATTCAGCGCGCCCCGTGCAGCAACGCGCGCAGCGCCGGCAGGGCGCGCGTGTTGGCCACGTCGTCGGCGGTGGCCCATCCGCGCCGCGCCTGGTCCACCCCCCAGTGCAGGTGGCGCAGCTCCAGCGTGGCGTGCGCGTCGGTGCCCAGCGTCAGCCGCACGCCGTGCTCCAGCGCCGTGCGCACCATGGCGTCGTCCAGGTCCAGCCGTTCGGGGTGGGCATTGACCTCCAGCATGACCCCCTGGCCGCGGGCCACGCGGCACACCTCGGCCAGATCGAAGCGCGCCCCGGCGCGCGCCCCCAGCAGGCGCCCCGTGGGGTGCGCGAGGATGTCCACCGCCGGATGGCGCAGCGCCCGCACCAGGCGCCGCGTCTGCGCCGCCGCCGGCAGCGTGAGCCGGCTGTGCAGCGACACCAGCACCACGTCCAGCGCCGCCAGCGTGGCGTCGTCCAGGTCCAGCGTGCCATCGGCGAGGATGTCCACCTCGGCGCCCGCCAGCAGCGTGAGCGCCGTGCCGCGCGCATTCCACGCGTCAATCGCCTGGCGCTGGCGCCGGAACCCCGCGCGGTCCATCCCGCGCGTCACCCGCACCGCCGGCGAGTGGTCGGTGATGGCCAGGTACGCGTGCCCCAGCGCCAGCGCGGCCTCGGCCATGGCCTCCAGCGTGTCGCGCCCGTCGCTGGCGGTGGTGTGGCACTGCAGGTCGCCGCGCACGTCGGCCAGCGTGACCAGCCGCGGCAGCCGCCCCGTGCGCGCGGCCTCGATCTCCCCCCGGTCCTCACGCAGCTCCGGCGGAATCTCGGCCAGCCCCAGCGCGGCAAACAGCTCTGCTTCGGTGGCGCCCGCCACCCGGGTGCGCCCGCGAAACAGCCCGTATTCGTTGAGCGTGAGCCCCCGTCCCCGCGCGAGGCGCCGCACCGCGATGTTGTGCGCCGTGCTCCCGGTGAAGTAGTGCAGCGCCGCCCCCCAGCTCTCCGGGGGGACGATGCGCAGGTCCACCTGCAGCCCGCGTCGCAGCCGGATGGCGCAGCGGGTGGGGCCATGCGCCAGCACGGCCTCGGTTCCGGGGAACGCCACGAACCGCGCCGCTACCGCCGGTGCCTGCGCGGGCGTCGCGGCCACCAGCAGGTCCAGGTCGCCCACCGTGTCGCGCGCACGGCGGAAGCTCCCCCCCACCGTGATGTCGGCCAGCGGCGGGCCCGCGCGCATCCACGCCACCAGCGACGCCGCATAGGGCGCGGCCACCGGGCGCGGCAGACGGGCCGGCACCCCGGCCAGCGCCTGCGCGCCCTCCAGCAGGCGGCGCTCCAGCACTGCCCCGATGCCGGGGAGCGTGCGCAGCGCGCCGCGCCGCGCGGCCTCCACCAGCGCGTCCACCGAGGTGATCCCCAGCCGCTGGGCCAGCAGCCGCGCACGCACGGGCCCCACCCCCGGCACGCGCAGCAGCGCCCGCGCCCCCGCCGGCACCGCGCGCGCCGCCTCGGCCAGCTCGGGAAAGCTGCCGGTGCGCACGATGGCAGCGATCTTCCCGGCGAGATCCGCGCCGATGCCGGGGAGCGCGTCCAGCGCCGGCTCCCCGCCGGTGGCCAGCAGCGCGGCCACCGGCGTGTCCAGCGTGGTGAGCAGCCGGGCCGCCCGCCGGTACGCCCGCACGCGGAAGGGGTTGGCCTCCGCCAGCGCCAGCAGGTCGGCCATCTCCTCCAGCAGCCGCGCCACCTCCACGTTCTCCACGGGAGCGGGCGCGAGCGCGGCCACGGCCACGGGCGGTGGCGGCCGTGGCGCGCGCTAGTGCAGCGCCACCAAGGTCTGCCCGCCGTCGTGCACCACGCGCAGCACCTGGTCGCGCCCGTCGGCATCGGCCGTGAGGTCGATCTCGGTGACCCGCGTGATGCGGTGCGAGATGTGGCGCCCCTCCAGCGCCGCGGCGCCGAACATCAGCTCCACCTCCTCCGACCGACGGTCGCAGGCGGCCCCCACCAGGGGCAGCCCTTCGCCCAGCACCTGCGCCCCCAGATCGGCGCGGTGCACCTCCACCGTGCACAGGCGCCCCTGGTTGCGTCCGGTGAAGGCATCCAGCTCCCGGTCGAACTCCGTGGTGGGCAGCCGCCGCGTGGTCACCCCGGCCGCCTGCCGCGCGCGCGCGGCGGCCAGCGCGCGCGCCGAGCCGGGGACGCACAGCACCGCGCAGGGCGCGTGGCGCACCATGGCAGCGGCCACGCTCCCCAGCACCAGCCGCCGCCAGAAGCCGCGCCCGTGCGTGGCCAGCACCAGCAGGTCGGCGCGCTCGCGCGAGACCAGCGTGAGCAGCTCGTCGGCCGCCTCCCCCTCCAGCAGTCGCTCCTCCACCGGGTGCGCGCCCAGCGGGACGCGCTCGCGCAACCGCGCGAAGGCGGCTTGCACCTCTCGCCGGTAGTCGGCGGCGCGCGCGGCCAGCACCGGGTCGGTGGCCTCGAAGTGCGGTCCCGCGTGCACCAGCACGACGGACGCATCGGGAGCCAGCAGCGGCAGCGCCACCTGCAGCGCGTACTGGCTGAAGGGGGAGAAGTCCACCGCCACCAGCACGCGCTTGGCCAGGGCGCCGTGCCCGGGCTCGACGGCGTACACCGGGGTGTCCCCCACCTGCAGCAGGCGCACCACGGTTTCGCCGCCAAAGGTGCGCGCCATCGCCCCATGGCGGCCGCGGCCGGTCACCACCACCCGCGCCCCGCAGCCGGTGGCCACGGCGGCCAGCTCACGCGCCGTCTCGCCGGTGCGCACCTCCACCGGCCACGCCCCCTCGGCCACCCCCACGCGCGCGGCCTGCGCCCGCAGCGCCGCCTCGCGCCCGGCACGGGTGGCGGCGTCGGTCTCCAGCGGCACGGGGACCGCGTCAAAGCCGTACATGGGCATGGCAAAGGGGCGGACCACACTGGCCAGCCGCACCGGCGCGCCCAGCTGGTCGGCCAGTGCGTGCGCCAGCTCCACCGCGGCGTCGGCCTCAGGGGCGCCGTCGGAGGCCACCAGCAGCGGCCCGGTGGGGAGCGCCGTGGGGACCAGGAGGTCCGTGTCTTCCAGGGGGAGCGGGGTGGCTGCGGTCATGCGGGGCCTCCGGCCAAGGGGAGCTGGGGGGTGGACGACAGGGGAATGGGGGGCGCCGACGCGGCGGCGCGCAGGGTGAAGCCCGACAGCGGCACCCCCACCGCGGGGAGGGGGTAGCGCAGCCGCGCGGCGGCACCTTGCGCCAGCCGCTCCAGCTGCTCGCCAGCCCCGTTGGGGGACACGATCACGGCGGCGCCCTGCAGCAGCGCGTCGCGCGCCATCGCCTCGGCGCCGACGGGATCGCGCTGCGTCAGCGCGGTGCTGAGCAGGAGCCGTTCCACCGCCCCCAGCGCCAGGGCCTGCCGCACCACGGTCCCCCCGGTGGCGCCGTGCCCCGCGGCGTGCGCTCCCTCGCGGATCCCCTCAAGCCACCGCTGGTGCTGCGCGTCGCGCACCCCCTCGGCCGCGCGCCGCGCCGTGCGCACCAGCGCCGCCTCCGCCAGGGGCGCCCGCAGCCCGGTGGCCCATGCCGCCCGCGCGGCCACCCCCTCGGGGAGCAGCGTGAGCGCGTGCCGCCCCACCTCTTCGGACCCTCCCACCACCAGCACCCCCGCCGGATCCAGCGCCGCCACCGTGCGGGCCAGCAGCCCGCCCAGCAGCTGCTGCCGCGCCTCGCGCAGCCGCCGCTGCGCCAGGTCGGTGAGCGTCTCGCCGCGCGTGCCCGTGTGGAACCCCTGCCGCGGCGAGTCCCCCATGTGCGCGGCGGCGCCCAGCTCCAGCTCCACCGCGTCGCGCACCAGCTCGGTCACATGGTCGCCGTCCAGCCGCAGCAGCCGCCCCTGGTCGCGCTCCAGCTGCAGCACCAGCACCTGCCCCTCGGGGGCCGCCGCGAGGTACGGCAGCACCATCGCCCCGGCCTGCCAGCGCACCTGCGTGGGGACCGCGCGCGGCAGCGCCGCCGAGAACAGCACCACGTCGCCAGGCGCCGGCACCGCCGCGAAGGCGCACCACGCCCCCGCGTCGTGGATGGCGCGCGGCTCGGGGAGCGCGGCCAGCACCTCCACCTCGCACGCGGCAAACGCCGCCGCATCCCCCTCGGCCACGCCGGCCAGCGGCGACTCCTGCGCCGCCGCCCAGGCCCGCCGCAGCGCGTGCCGCAGCGGCACCAGCCAGCTATGCTGCTCGGCCACGTCGGCCAGCCCGCCTCCCACGTACACGCTCAGCACCGGGTGCCCCCGGTGCGCCTTCACAAACTGCCGGAACCGCTCCAGCTGCCGCATCGCCATGGCTCGCCCCTCACAGCGTGGAAGGATAGGTCTCGGGGAGCGCCCCCACCGTGGCCGCCACCTCGCGCTCCAACGGCTCCACCGCGCGCGTGTGGTCCACGTGCACCACCGCGTCGTACTGCCGCGCCAGCGCCACCGAGAGGTAGTGCGACGCCCGCTCCGTGGCCGGGCGGTAGATCACGCCGATGGCGCGCGAGAGCCGCGGCACCTCCAGCGCCTCGCGCAGCGCGGGCGACGCGTCCGGGACCAGCGTCCCCGCGCCCACCCCCGCCTCGTGCAGGACCCACTCCACCGACTCGTCCAGCGCGGGGCGCACCGCCATCACCGCGGCCGGGCCGTCCCACCGCTCGGCCGCGGTCACCGTCCCCGCGTACGTCGTGAACCCCACCAGCGCCACCGCCGGCATGCCGAACAGCTCGCGCGCCAGCTGCCCCAGCGACAGCTGCCCGTCCTCGGCCATCGCCGTGGCGCGCGCGTCGCCCACATGCGAGTTGTGCGCCCACACCACCACCTTGGGCGGGCGCCCGTGCCGCACGAGGAAGCGGCGCAGCCCCCCCAGCGTCCCGGCCATGTGCCGGTCGCGGAGGTTCCACGCCACCGCCTGCGGGTCGAACAGCGCGCGATAGTAGCGCTCGGCGTTGCGCACCACCCGCGCGTGCTGCTCCGCCACGAACAGCGCCGCCAGCCCCTCGGGGCCCGCCCCCGCCGCCACCGCCTGCAGCCGCCGCCCCTGCAGCTCGGCCAGCTGCGCCGCGGCCTCCTCCTCGCACGACGCGGCAATGCCCATCCGCGTGGAGCGCCCGTACACCAGCGGGTCCTCGCCGAAATGCTCGAAGCAGGCGAAGCGCGCGCGCGCGCGCGCCGCCCCGTCGGGGTCCACCTGCTCCAGATACGCCACCACGCCGTGCATCGACGCGTGCATGGCGTACAGGTCCAGCCCGTAGAACCCCACCCGCTCGGCGGGCGGCAGCGTGGCGTTGTGGTCGCGCAGCCACCCCGCGAAGTCCAGCACGTCGGCGTTCCGCCACATCCACTGCGGGAAGTGCCGGAAATCCCCCAGCGCCTCCACGGCGTCACGGTCCGCGCCGGGCGCGCCCGCCACGTACCGGTGCAGCCGGTGCGCCGACGACCAGTCCGCCTCCGCCGCCACCGCGGCAAAGCCGTGCTCCGTGATGAGCCGCCGCGTGAGCTCCTGCCGCAGCCGATAGAACTCGTGCGTGCCGTGCGTGGCCTCCCCCAGGCACACCACCTCCGCCGCCGCGCACCGCGCCAGCAGCGGCGCCAGGTCGTCGCCGGTGCCGCCGTGCCGGTGCACGGCGCCCTGCACCAGCTGCAGCAGGCGGCGCGTGCCCCCGCGGGCCACCGCGGCGGACGCGGAGCCGTCGGCAGCCCCCGCCGAGTCCGCGGGTTGCGCCAGCCGCTCGGCCGCCTCCGCCAGCGCCTGCTCCACCTCCAGGTCCTCCACGTCGGGAAACGCGTCGTACCACAAGCCCACGCTGCCAAAGGGCTCGGGGATGCGCAGCGCCACGCACCGGTCCGCATGCGCCCGCACCGTGCGCAGCGCGTCGGCCGCGGCCACCGGCACGGCCAGCACCACCGTGGCCGGCTTCTCGCGCCGCACCGCGGTGATCGCCGCCTGCATGGTGGCCCCCGTGGCCAGCCCGTCGTCCACCACCACCACCACGCGCCCCGCCAGCGACCGCGGCGGACGGCCGCGCCGGTAGCGCGCCTCGCGACGCGCCAGCTCGGCCGCCTCCGTCGCGGTCACGCGCGCCAGCGCGGCCGCGTCCACCCCCAGCGCCCGCACCGTCTCCTCGTGCAGCACCGTGACACCCCCGCCCGCGATGGCCCCCATCGCGTACTCCGGGTTGCCGGGGGCGCCCAGCTTCCGCACCAGGCAGATCTCCAGCGGCGCCCCCAACGCCTCCGCCAGCTCCGCTCCCACCGGCACCCCGCCCCGCGGGAGCGCCACCACCGTCACCGCCCCCTCGGCGGACAGGTCCGTCAAGCGCGCCGCCAACTGGCGCCCGGCGTCACGGCGGTCGTGAAAGCGGACCGGCATCGGCCCCTCGACGGTCAGACGCCCACGACGATCTGGTCGTCGATCGCGGTGACCCCCGGCGCCGACCACGCCGCGCGCTCGGCATCGGTGCGCTCCGCCCACGACCGCACCGTCCCCTTGAGCGTCACGCGGCCGTCGTGCGCCTCCACCTGGATGCGCGACGCGTCCAGCTCCGCGCTGCGGTGCAGCGCCGCCTTGATCTTGCGCCCCACCTCCACCGGCGACACCCCCGACGGCTTCACCGCCGCGTGGTTGATGATCCCCTTCACCCCGGTCAGGTAGCGCACCGCGCGCTCGGCCGCCTGCCGCTGGAAGTGCGTCCCCACCGATCCCTCGAGCGTCACCCAGCCGTTCTCCACCTTGAGCTGCAGCTGGTCGTCGGGGACGTCCACGTCCCACTTGAGCGCGTTCAGGCAGGCGTGCGCCAGGTCGGTGTCGCTCCGCTCCAGCATCGACGGCAGCTTCACCTTGAGGTCCTCCGCCAGCGCGCGCACGCCCGCCACCCGCTCGGCCGCAGCCTCGGCGGCCAGCTTCTGCGCGTACGTCGCCACCTCGCCGGACAGCGTCACCACGCCGTCACGGGTGGCCACGCCGATCTCGCAGTCGCGGGTGGAGGGGTCCCAGCGGAGCTCGTCGATCACGTCCTGCTGCAGTTCGCTGTTGCTCTTCATGGCGGTGCGCCTCCTGAGGGGTTACACGGATCGTGGATGGGTGCCGCCCACGGGCGACACGGGTGCTGCAGTGCTGCGGTGTTGCAAAGGATGAACCGCCGGCGCGTCACCCCGTGGCCAGCAGCCCCGCATCGAGCGCCGCCTGCACATAGGCGCTCCGGTGCTGCACGCCGATCTTCTCGTGGATGCGGTGGCGATAGGTGTCCACCGTCTTGGCGGTGATCCCCAGCTGCGCGGCGATTTCCGGGCCGCTGTAGCCGCGCGCGATGAGGGTGAACACCGTCTGCTCGCGCCCGCTCAGGCGGTCCAGCAGCTGGCGCGAGCCGTTGGCGTGCCCGTTGGCGTGCCCGTTGGCCTGCCCATTGGCGTGGCCGTTGGCGCGCCCGTGGCCCGCGCTCCCCGGTGCGCGCAGCCCCGAGGCCATCGCCCGCGCCGTGCTGGCGCGCACGTAGGTGCCCCCCGCGGCCACCGCCTCGATCGCGTCGCGCAGCTCGGGGAGCTGCACCGACTTGGGGAGGTAGCCGAAGGCGCCCGCGCGGAAGAGCGCCAGCATGCGGTCGGGGTGCTCGTCATCGCCCAGCGCCACCACGCGGGGCGCCGCCGCCAGCTGGGACAGCCGCTGCAGCGCCGCCACCCCCCCCTCCATGTCGGCGTTCAGCAGCACCACCTGCGCGCCGCCGTGCACCACCAGCCGCTCCACCTCCTCCAGACGCGCACCGTCCCCCACCAGCTGCAGCCGCGGGTCCTGCGCCAGCAGCGCGCGCAGCCCCAGCCGCATGAGGTGCTGGTCGTCCAGCAGCGCCACCCGCACCAGCTCCCCGCTGGGACGGATGCCGCGGCGGTGCGCCCCTTGGGACAGCAGGGCGTTGCCCAGCTCCATGGGGGTGGCGGGGGGGCGCCCCACGGGAACCAGGGGCGGCGCGGGGGTA
>JBILED010000238.1:0-4360 GCA_044352305.1 Gemmatimonas sp. | reverse complement strand
AGACGTTGGACTCGCGCTCCACCTGGCAGTCGAGGACCACGACGTCGGGGGTGGCGAGCGCCTCGGCGAGCGCGGCGGTGATCGCGTCGGGGGCGGTGACCGTGATCCCGCGGGCGCCATAGGCCTCGGCGAGGCGCGCGAAGTCCGGCCCCGAGAGGGGGGTGCCCGAGTAGCGGCGCTGCTCGAACAGCTCCTGCCACTGGCGCACCATCCCCAGGTAGCCGTTGTTGACCACCACGATCTTCACGTTGGTGATCCCCTCCTGCCGGAGGGTGGCGATCTCCTGGTTGGTCATCTGGAAGCCGCCGTCGCCCACCACCACCCAGATGACCTCGTCGGGGGCGGCGATGGCGGCGCCCAGCGCGGCGGGGACGGCGAAGCCCATGGTCCCCGCGCCGCCGCTGCCGATGAGGACGCGCGGGCGCGTCCACTCGAGCAGCTGCGCGGCCCACATCTGGTGCTGCCCCACGTCGGTGACCACGCGGCAGGGGGCGGTGGCCATCGCCGCGTTGAGGGCGTCGAACACCGCGTGCGGCGAGAGGGTGCCGCGCTCGACCGCCTCGGGGGCGGTGGCGACCGCGCGGCGGGCGGCGGGGGCGTGCCGCTGCGCGTCGATCTGCGCGCGCCACGCCTCGTGCGCGCCGGGGGGGACCAGGTGCACCAGCTGCCGCAGCACGGCGCGCGCGTCCCCCACGATCCCCACGGCGGTGGGGATCACCTTGCCGATCTCCGAGGGGTCGATGTCCACGTGGATCACCTGTGCGCGCGGCGCGAAGGTGGCGGCCTTGCCGGTGACGCGATCGTCGAAGCGCCCGCCCACGTTCAGCAGCACGTCGCACGCCTGGATGGCGCGATTGACGTGCACCGCGCCGTGCATCCCCGGCATCCCCAGCGCGAGGGGGTGGCCGTCGGGGAAGGCGCCCAAGCCGTGCAGCGTGGTGACCACGGGGATCCCGGTGCGCTCGGCCAGCAGGCGCAGCGCGTCGTGGGCCCCCGACTGGATGACGCCGTTGCCCGCCATGATGAGCGGGCGCTGCGCACCGGCCAGGAGGCGCGCCGCCTGCGCGATGGCGCGCGCGTCGGGCTCGCGGTGCGCGGTGTAGCCGGGGAGGTCCATCGCCACGTCCCAGTCGGGGACGATGCGGGCCTGCAGCGCGTCCTTGGTGATGTCGACCACCACCGGACCGGGGCGTCCGGTGGCGGCCAGGTGAAAGGCTTCGCGCACCACCCGCGGGATGTCGTGCGCGTCGGTGACCAGGTACGAGTGCTTGGTGATGGGGATGGTGATGCCGGTGAAGTCGATCTCCTGGAACGCGTCGGTGCCCAGGAGGTGGCTGGCCACCTGCCCCGTGATGGCCACCAGCGGCGTGGAGTCCATGAACGCGTCGGCAATGGGGGTGACGAGGTTGGTGGCCCCCGGCCCCGAGGTGGCGACGCACACCCCCACCTTGCCGCTGGTGCGCGCATACCCCTGCGCCGCGTGGCCGGCGCCCTGCTCGTGGCGGCAGAGCACGTGGCGGAGGCGGTCGCGGACCTCCCAGAGCGCGTGGTAGAAGGGCATGATGGCGCCGCCGGGAATCCCGAAGCAGACGTCCACCCCCTCGCGCAGGAGCGCCTCGCAGAGGATCTGCGCGCCGGTGCGACTGTGAGCGGCGGGTGGGGCGATGGCGGCCATGGGCGAAGCGGGAGAGGGCGGTGTGTGGGGCGCGCAGGGTGGGGGACGCGAAAAAGCCCCATCCCGGGAGGGGTGGGGCTTTGGGGATCGTGCGTGCGGTGCCGTGCTAGGCACCCCGCCATGGCGGACGCTAAGGCGCCACGCCGGACCCCGGCCCCGACCCGCATACGGCTACGCCGAGCACGCGAAGCAGCGCGCCCGGCAGCGTAAGGGAGGTAAGTCGGGGGGTGTGGCAGGTCATGATCGAATGCCTAATCGTTCCGGGCTCGGCTGGCAAGGGAAGCGCCCTCCCCGGTGCGTGCCAGGGAGGGCGGCATACGTGAGTCGAAGCAAGGATCAGGGGAGCGTGCGGAGCACGTCGGCCACCGTGCCCACCAGCTCGTCCACCTGCGCGCGCGAGATGATGAGCGGCGGCGACATGGCGATGGTGTCGCCGGTGGTGCGGACCAGCACGCCGCGCTCCCAGCAGCGCTTGAACGCCTCCACGGCGCGCGCGGTGGGCTGGCCGGGGATGGACTGCAGCTCGATGCCGGCCACCAGGCCGATGTTGCGGATGTCGATGACGTAGGGGAGCCCGCGCAGCGCGTGCACCGCCTCCTCCCAGTAGGGAGCCATCTCCACGGCGCGCTGGAAGAGGCCGTCGGCCTGGAAGAGGTCCAGCGTGGCGATGGCCGCGGCCGAGGCCAGCGGGTGCCCCGAGTAGGTGTAGCCGTGGTAGAACTCGATGGCGTTGGCGGGGCCCGTCATGCAGCTGTCGTACACCTGCTTGGACACCAGCACCGCGCCCATGGGGACGGCGGCGTTGGTGAGCGCCTTGGCCACCGTCATGAGGTCGGGGGTGACGCCGAAGGTCTGCGCGGCGAAGGGCGCGCCGGTGCGCCCGAAGCCGGTGATGACCTCGTCGAAGATGAGCAGGATGCCGTGGCGCGTGCAGATCTCGCGCAGCTTCTGCAGGTAGCCCACCGGCGGCACCAGCACGCCGGTGGAGCCGGCGACCGGCTCCACGATGACGGCGGCGATGGTGGAGGGGTCGTGGAACGCCACCAGCTGCTCGAGCGCGTCGGCCAGGTGCGCGCCGTGCGCCGGCTGCCCGCGGGAGAAGGCGTTCTGCTCCGGCAGGTGCGTGCTGGGGAGGTGGTCGACGTTGGGGAGGAGCGCGCCGCTGAAGATGCGGCGGTTGGCCACCATGCCGCCCACGGAGATGCCGCCGAAGCCCACGCCGTGGTAGCCGCGCTCGCGGCCGATGAAGCGGGTGCGCGCCGCGTCGCCGCGGGCGCGGTGGTAGGCCAGCGCCATCTTGAGCGCGGTGTCCACCGCCTCCGAGCCGCTGTTCACGAAGAAGGCGTGGTCGATCCCCGCGGGAGCCAGCTGCACCAGCTTGTCGGCGGCCACGAAGGCGTCGGGGTGCTGCGCCTGGAAGCCGGTGACGTAGTCCACGCGCGCCGCCTGGCGCTGGATGGCCTCCACGATGGGGGCGCGGCAGTGGCCGGCGTTGACCGCCCACAGCCCCGCGATGCCGTCGAGCACCTGCCGCCCGTCGTGGGTGGTGAAGTGCATGTCCTTGGCCGCCACCATGAGCCGCGGCGCCTGCTTGAAGGCGCGGTTGGCGGTGAAGGGGAGCCACAGCGGCTCGAGGTTGAGCGCGTGGCGGGTGACGGGGTCGGCGGCGAAGTCGGCGACGGGGGGGAGCGTGGCGGTCATGGCGGGCGCGGGCGGAAGGACCGAACGGGCGTGTGATGCCAAACATGGCATGCAAACACGCGGTCCGCTGGGCATGGGCCGCACGCGGGCGGTTGACGGTGCCCGGGGGGGGCGTAGGTTGGCGCAGGGGGCGTCTCGCGGTGCGGGAGGCCCCGCAGTGTCCACGGCTCACCCCGCTTCGGCCCCTTTCGTCATGTCCCGTCTGCTTTCACCGCGGTCTCGCCGCGCCGCGTACCCCGCCCTGGCGGCGCTCCTCGCCGCCCTGGCCCCCGCGCCCGCCGCGGCCCAGCTCATGCGCCCCGCCCCCGGGGCGCCCACCACGCTCACCCCGCAGCAGCAGGCGGCGCGCGCCCTCTACAAGGAGATGGTGGAGATCAACACCGTCGACTCGGTGGGATCGGTGACCAAGGCCGCCGAGGCGGTGGCCGCGCACTTCCGGAAGGCCGGCTTCCCCGAGGCGGACATCCACATCCTGGGCCCTGCGGACGCGCCGGCGAAGAAGAACCTGGTGGTGCGCTACCGCGGCAAGGGGAAGGGGAAGCCCATCCTCCTGCTGGCGCACCTGGACGTGGTGGCGGCGCTGCGCAGCGACTGGCCGCGCGACCCGTTCGCCATGGTGGAGCAGGACGGGTACTTCCTGGGGCGCGGCGTGGCCGACGACAAGTCGATGGCGGCGATCCTGGCGGCCAACCTGCTGCGCTACAAGGCGGAGGGGTGGGTGCCCGAGCGGGACCTGATCCTCGCGCTCACCGCCGACGAGGAGGGGGGCGGCAGCAACGGGGTGGGGTGGCTGCTGGCCAACCACAAGGGGCTGCTCGACGCCGAGTACGCGATCAACGAGGGGGGCGGCGGCACGCTCATCGACGACAAGCCCGCCTTCCACTCCATCCAGGCGGCGGAGAAGGTGCCGGTGAACTACACGCTCACGGTGCTCAACACCGGGGGGCACTCGTCGGTGCCGCGCAAGGACAACGCCATCTACCA
>JBILED010000237.1:0-4392 GCA_044352305.1 Gemmatimonas sp. | reverse complement strand
CGTGCGTCCGGTGCTGCCGGGCGTGCACGTGACGGGGCGGCTCTCCGGCGCGGGACCGGGGCGGTACTACTTCAGCGGGGCGTTGGCGGGGACGGCGGCGGCCGAGTGCCGTCGGTGCCTGGGCCCGGCTGCGGTCGATGTGGCGGAGGAGCTGCACCTCGTGTTTGCCGCGGCCGGGCTGGCCGAGGCGGACGAGGATGATGTAGTCCGCATCCCTGCGGGGGCGCGGGAGCTGGATCTTCGTCCGGCGGTGCGCGAGGAGTGGCTGTTGGCGCTTCAGGCGTATCCGCTGTGCCGCGAGGACTGCCTGGGGCTCTGTCCCCGGTGCGGCGCCGACCGCAATACGGAGCCCTGCGCCTGTGCCCCTGTCCCGGATCCGCGGTGGGCCGCGCTGGGGGAGCTTCCCCCAGACCGCGGCTGACCCGGGTCCTTTCACCTCGCCACCCCGCAGGATACTTCCATGGCCGTCCCGAAGCGCCGCACCTCCAAGCGGCGGAAGCGCGCCCGCAACACGCACAAGGCGGCGCCCGCCATCGTCATCCAGTCGTGCCCGCAGTGCGGCACCATGAAGCGTCCTCATCGCGTGTGCGGCGAGTGCGGCTTCTACGCGGGCGAGCAGCGAGTCACCCCGCAGGAAGGCTGAGCGGGGTGCGCATTGCCGTGGATGCCATGGGGGGCGATTTCGCCCCCCGGGCCCCCATAGCGGGTGCGCTGGCGGCCCTCCGCCATCTTCCGGACACCCACCACATCCAGCTGGTGGGGCAGACGGCGGTCATCGAGCGGGAGCTGGCCGCGTGTTGGGCGGAAGCGCCCGGGCACGAGGCCGCCGACCGCGCGCGGCTCGAGGTGGTCGAGGCGCCCGAGGTGATCGAGATGGCGGACCGTCCCAGCGTGGCGCTCCGCGGCAAGGCCAACAGTTCCATGGTGGTGGGGGTCCGTCGGGTGGCGGAGGGGGCGGCCGAGGCGTTCGTCTCCGCCGGCAACACCGGCGCCCAGATGGCGGCCTCCCTCGCCCACCTCAAGCTGCTGCCGGGGCTCGCCCGGCCGGCCATCGGCACCGTGTTCCCCACGGCCGAGGCCCCGGTCCTCGTGCTGGACGCAGGCGCCAACATGGACTGCTCCCCCGACGAGCTCGTCCAGTTCGCCCGCATCGGCACCGTGTACGCCAAGGCCCTTCTGGGGCGTGCGCGGCCGGCCGTGGGGTTGCTCTCCGTCGGGGAGGAGCCCGAGAAGGGAAACGCCGCCGTCAAGGAAGCCCACAAGCGGCTGCAGCACGCCGGGCTGCATTTCCTCGGCAACGTCGAGGGGCGCGACATCCCGAAGGGGCGCTGTGAGCGGGGGCCCATCGACGTCGTCGTCTGCGACGGGTTCACCGGCAACGTGGTGCTCAAGTTCTTCGAGGGCGTCGCCCCCATGCTCATCGGCCGCATCGCGGCCGCGGCAGGCGCCGATCCGGCCACCGTGCGCCGCGCCCTCGCCGACGTCGATCCCGACGAGCACGGCGGCGCGCCCCTCCTCGGCGTGCGCGGCGTGTCCATCATCGCCCACGGCAAGAGCTCGCCGCGCGCCATCACCAACGCCATCCTGGTCGCCGTGCGGGCCGTGGCGTCGGGGATGACGGCCGAACTCGAGGCGCAGCTCGCCGCGGGCGCAGCCGGCCGCGAGGACGCGCCATGAAGCGGCCCGTGGCGTACATCGCGGGCGCCGGGCATGCCGTGCCGCGGCGGGCGATGACCAACCAGGACATCGCGGCCCTGGGGATCGACACCACGGACGAGTGGATCGTCGAGCGCACCGGCATCCGGCAGCGCTACATCGCCGCCCCTGACGAGACGCTCACCGCCCTCTCGGCCCAGGCAGCCCGCGCCGCCATGGAACAGGCCGGGGTCCAGCCGGGGGAGATCGACGTCATCATCCTGGGCACCGCCTCCCCCGACCACCTGCTTCCCGCCACGGCGGTCGAGGTGCAGGCCGCGCTGGGGTGCACCCGGGCCGCCGCCTTCGACCTGGGCGCCGCCTGCTCCGGCTGGCTGTACAGCGCCATCGTGGCCGAGTCGCTCATCGCGGCGGGGACGGCGGACACGGTGCTCGTGATCGGGGCGGAGAAGCTCAGCAGCATCATCAACTGGCAGGACCGCAACACCTGCATCCTCTTCGGCGACGGGGCGGGGGCCACGGTGCTGCGGCGCGCGCGCGGCGGGCAGCGCGGCATCCTCTCCAGCTACATGCGCTCGGACGGGGCGCTCACGCAGCTGCTGTGGCGGCCGGCCGGCGGAGGCGTGGAACCGCTCACCCCCGAGGCCATCGCCGAGGGGCGGCACTGCATCCACATGGCGGGGCGCGAGGTGTTCAAGTACGCGGTGCGGTCCATGGCCGACGCCACCGACCGGGCCTTGGATGCCGCGCGCCTCACGGCGGCCGACATCGACCTGCTCATCCCGCACCAGGCCAACGTCCGCATCATCGACGCCACCGCCAAGCACGCCGGCATCCCGCCGGAACGCGTGTTCGTCAACGTCGACCGGTACGGCAACACCTCCGCCGCCACCATCCCGATCGCCCTCAGCGAGGCCCTCCAGCAGGGGCGCGTGCGCGAGGGCAGCACGGTGCTCTTCGCCGCCTTTGGCGCGGGGTTCACGTGGGGCTCGATGGTGGCGCGCTTCTAGGCGCCCCGGATCCCCGCTCACCAGGGTGTTCTCATGCAGATCGTGATCCTGTGCCCGGGCCAGGGCTCCCAGAAGGTGGGCATGGGCCGGGACCTTGCCGAGGCGTTCCCCGAGGCGCGCGAGGCCTTCCACACGGTGGATGCGGCCGTTGGCGTCGCCCTGTCGACGCTGGCCTTCGAGGGGCCCGCCGACGAGTTGACGCGCACGCTCAACGCCCAACCCGCGCTGCTGGCCCACACGGCCGCCGCCTGGGCGGTCCTCCGGCCGCGCGTGGCGCCGCATGTGGTGGCCGCCGCCGGACACTCGCTCGGCGAGTTCTCGGCGTACCACGTGGCGGGGAGCCTGGAGCTGGCCGATGCCGCTCGCATCGTGCGCCGGCGCGGCACCTTGATGTATGAGGCCGGGGTGGCGCGGCCAGGCGCCATGGCCGCCATTCTCGGGGTGCTCGGCGAGCCCCTGGAGACCCTGTGCGCGCGCGCGTCGACGGAGGCCGGGCTGGTGGTGCCGGCCAACTTCAACAGCGACGAGCAGGTGGTGGTGTCCGGCGAAGTGGCCGGGGTGGAGCGGGTGATGGAGCTGGCGAAGGCGGCCGGTGCCAAGCGGTGCCTGCCCCTGCCGGTGAGCGGGGCCTTTCATTCGCCGCTCATGGCCCCCGCCACCGCGGGGCTGGCCGAGGCGCTGGAGGCGGCCGCGTGGGCGCCGGCGCGTGTCCCGGTCTATGCCAACGTGCACGCGGCCCCGGTCACCAAGCCGGATGACGCGCGGTCGCTCCTGCGCGAACAGCTCACGGCCACGGTCCAGTGGGCCGGGGTGATGCGGGCGCTGGCTGTGGCCTACCCGTCGGCGGTGTTCGTCGAGCTGGGGACTGGCAGCGTGCTGACCGGACTGGCGCGTCGGCTGGCCCCCGGCATGCGGACCCTGACCTGTGGCACCGTGGCCGAGGTCGAGGCGGTGCTGGCGCTGGTGGACACCGCAACGACGGAGGAGGGATGACGACCGGGGACAACGGGGTGCGGCTGGGGCTCGCCGGACGGGTGGCGCTGGTGACCGGCTCCACGCGCGGCATCGGGCTGGCCATCGCCGGGACGCTGGCGCGGGCGGGCGCCGCGGTGGCCGTGACGGGCCGCGACGCGGCGCGGGCCGCCGAGGTGGCCGAGCGCCTGTCCGCCACGCATGGCGTCACGGCGCGCGGCTACGCGGCCGATGTGGCGGAGGTGGCGCAGGCGGCCGCGCTGGTGGAGGCGGTGGAGCGTGACTTCGGACAGCTGGACATCCTGGTCAACAATGCGGGGCTCACCCGCGACAACCTGCTGATGCGCCTCAAGGACGACGACTGGGACGCGGTGCTGAACGCCAACCTGCGCGGGGCGTTTGCCACCTGCCGGGCGGCGTCGCGGGGCATGATGAAGCGTCGCTGGGGGCGCATCATCAACGTGGCCAGCGTGGTGGGGCTCACGGGCAACAAGGGGCAGGCGAACTACGCGGCCAGCAAGGCGGGGCTCATCGGCATGACCAAGTCGATCGCCAAGGAGCTGGGTTCGCGGAACATTCTGGCCAACGTGGTGGCCCCGGGCTTCATCGAGACCGACATGACGGCGGCGATGCCCCCCGAGGCGCGGCAGGCGCTGTCGGCCGGGATCCCGTTGGAGCGCCTCGGGACCCCCGAGGATGTGGCGGGCATGGTGGCGGTGCTCGCCTCTGACCTGGCCGGGTACGTGACCGGGCA
>JBILED010000236.1:0-4399 GCA_044352305.1 Gemmatimonas sp. | reverse complement strand
AGCGCTCTCGGCCGCGCGGCGCCGCCCGCTCGCAAGGCTGTCGCAGCGACGCCACACTCCGTTGCAGGCACGCCGCGCTTTCCCCGCCGCCTCCCCCCCACTTCAAAGGGAATGTCGGTGGCACCAGACTTGCAAAGCTCGAGCCCGCTCCCGACGCACGTCCGCAGGCGCGGACCCGGCGGGAGAGTTCCCCCTGACTCCTTCGAGGTCCCCATGCGCGTGCCGCGTCTCCAGCGCCACTCCACCCTCGCCGTCGCCGCGCTCCTCGCGGTGGCCGCCCCGGCTGCGACCGCACGGGCGCAGGCCGGCCAAGTGGTCGGTCCCGGCGGCTTCTCCCAGCTCGGCAACCCGTCCAATTGGGTCACCGACACCCGCATGGGCGGGTTCGCCGAGGTCACCGACCGGTGGCCCTGCGGCCTCGCGGCCGCTGGCGCCTGCTCCAACGGTTTCGGCAACGTGGGCAGCGGTTCCCTGGAGCTCCGCGTCACCGGCGCCAACCAGGCGGCCGGCTACCCCGACTGGGCCTTCTGGTACCGCTACGCCGAGGGCGATCTCGCCACCACCATCGCCAACGCCGCCTCCTTCGGGTCGCTCCAGAACCTCTCGGCGATGTCGTTCGACTGGTACCGCATGGCCATCCCGGGGTGGGACGATCCGCCGGGAAGCCTTGCCGGCGGCACCCAGCCCATCCCCCCCATCGACTGGCGCTACAAGACCCCCGTGTTCCGGCTCCGCCTCCAGGAGCTCCGCGCCGGACAGCCCGACGTCTTCAGCGAGCTGGTCTGGGAAGGCTACTACAACCAGACGGCGCTCTCTGTCCACGGCGGGTACAACGGCTACACCCCCGTCGACCAGTGGGTCCGGCAGGGCGGCATGAACCTCGGCAACTTCTGGTACACCCAGGTGGACGCCGCCGGCAATGCCACCAGCTACGGCGTGGCCGGCGGGTGCAATGGGTCGTTCACCTTCTGGCAGGGGGGGATCGACGCCGGCAACACCGCCAACCTCTTCTCCTCCGGCGGGTGCCTCGCCGGCACCTCTGATGTGCGCGTGGTGGGCGTCGGGGGGGGGGGGGGCAACGCCTGGCCGCTGGCGTGGGAAGGCGCCGTGGACAACGTCCAGCTGGGCTTCGGCCCCACGCAGGAGCTTGCCCTGGATGCCAACTTCGATGCCACCACCGTCGTCCCCGAACCGTCCACGTACGCGCTCATGGGCACTGGCCTGCTGATGGTGGGGGCCATGGCCCGCCGTCGCCGCCAGCGCCCTGGTGCGGTCGGTGAGGACGCGCAGGGCTGACGCCCCGCTCCACCCGGCCGCGTGACACCCCGCCCCGCAAGGGCGGGGTTTTGCGTTGGGGGGCACACGGTTGCCCCCAGAGCGGCGGGCGCCCCGGGCCGGTGGCGTGACCCGTGTCCCCCCCGGGGCGTCCCTGAGCAAGTGTCCACCGGCCCCCGCACCGCGGCGGCCGACCCGCATGTCCCCTGGCTGCCCGCCATGTCCGAACGTCCCCCAAGCCGAGTCGCCCTCGTCATCGGAACCCGCCCCGAGGCCATCAAGATGGCTCCGGTCGTCGAGGCCATCCGACGGCATGCCGCGCTCGAGCCGCTGGTCATCTCGACGGCCCAGCACCGCGAGATGCTCCGGCAGACCCTGGACGTCTTCGGCATCACCCCGGACATCGACCTGGGGCTCATGCAGAATGGGCAGGACCTGGGAGTGTTCACCGCCCGCGCGATGACCGCGCTCACCGACGTCCTCCGGGACCGGCGCCCCGCCTACCTCCTGGTGCAGGGGGACACCTCCACCGTCACGGCCGCCGCGCTCTCCGCCTTCTACCAGGGCATTCCCGTGGGCCACGTGGAGGCCGGGCTCCGCTCCTTCGACCTCTCCAGCCCCTTTCCGGAAGAGGTGAACCGGCGCATGGCCACCTGCATGGCTTCGCTGCACTTCGCCCCCACCGAGGACGCACGCGGCAACCTGCTGGCCGAGGGGATCCCCGACGACGACATCGTGGTGTGCGGCAACACGGTGGTGGATGCCATCGGCATGGTGCCGCGCCTCACCACCTTGGCCACCCCCGGACTGGCCGCCGTGGAGTGGTCCCGCCAGCGCGTGCTGCTGGTGACCGTGCATCGGCGCGAGTCGCAGGGCGACCAGCTGGAGGCCATCTGCGATGCCCTCCAGGGCATCGTGGAGGCGCACCCCGACGTGGCCCTCGTGCTCCCCGTGCACCTCAATCCGCGCGTCCGCGAGGTGATCGTGCGGCGCCTCTCCCGCACCCCCAGGGTGCACCTGGTCGACCCCCTCCCCTACCCCGAACTGCTGGAGGTGCTGCGCCGCGCGGCGTTCGTCCTCTCCGATTCGGGGGGCATCCAGGAGGAGGTCCCCACCCTCCGCAAGCCCATCCTCATTCTGCGCGAGCTCACCGAGCGCCCCGAGGTGGTCGAGGCGGGGTTCGGCGAACTGGTAGGGACCAACCCCACCACCATCATGCACCGCGCCGCGCAGCTGCTGACCGACCCGGCGCTCTACCGCACCCGCTGCGCCGGCGTCAATCCCTTCGGCGACGGGCGCGCCGCCGTTCGCATTGCCGACACCGTCGCCGTGCGCCTGCAGGGCGCCGAGGCGCCGCGTCCCCCGCGACGGATGGCGCGCGACCAGCTGCGCACCATGTTGAACCGGCTGCGCGAGGTGGCCTGAGATGCCCGGCTCGGCTGCCGCGTCCGAGCGACAGCGCCGCCTGCGGGAGCTGCAGCGCCTGGGGTTCCGGGGCGGACGCATCGTCCCCCACCGGGCCATGATCGGGCTGCCGCTCTCCTGGTGGCTGCTGGTGGACCTGCTCGTCTACCCGGCGACCTTCCTGGGCGCGCTGGCCCTGCTCAACGCCCCCATCACGGGGCTCTGGCGCCGCTTCTTCCAGGCGCTGGCCGCCCCGCTGGGACTGGCGGGGGGCGTGTCCAGCACCACCTGGGAGCTGGGGCCCGCCACGGTGACCCTCCCCGCCTTTGCCGCAGGCGCCGCGTGGCCCGGCACCCCCGGACTGCTCCTCGGGTGGCTGGTGACGGCGCTCCTGGCGCTGTGTGGCGTGCTGCTGCGCGGGGCGGCCACCCCCTTCGGCTACCTGCTGCGCGCCATGGCGGTGATCCAGTTGACCGCGCAGCTGTGGTTCACCTTCGCCTCGCCCCCCTTCACCTACACGCTGCAGGGGTACCAGGAGGCGGTGCTGTACCTGGGGTGCGTGGTCATGTTCCTCGTCCCCTTCGGCACCGCGTTCACCTACAACGTCTTCGACTTCCGCTGGTGGCAGAAGCTGGGGCTGACCGGGATGATCCTGGCGCACCTGGTGGTGCTGCTCCCGATCAAGGTCGCGGTGCACGCCTACCTGATCCATCACCTGACGTTGCTGGCGCTGCCGATGCTGTACCTGCTGTTCGGCATCCTGCTGGACGTCTTCGCCTTCGTGGCGCTGTACGGCTGGGGGATGAGCTGGCGCTCGCGGGGCGAGCTGGATGCGGTAGACCGTCGGCCACCGCCCCCGGTGGTCCCCCCAGGGACCGATCCGATCGCCCCCGCCACGGGCGATCCGGAGGCCGGGCGACGCGCCGCCGCGGCACGCGAGGCCGCCGCGCTGGCCGCCACCCTCACGGTGGCCCAGCGGACGCCCCCCACCTCCGCGCCGACGTCCGCGCCCACCTCCGCGCCGACGTCCGCGCCGACGTCCGCGCCGACGTCCGCGCCGACACCGGCCCCGTCGCCCGCACCAACCGCTGCTCCGACGTCGGCGCCGACGCCTCCCGCCGCTGCGGCGCCCGCCACGCCGGAGTCCCCGCGGCTGGCCCCGCCCCGCACCGGGCGGTCCGTCCCGCTGGTGTTCGGCAAGCCTCCCGCCACGCCCCCCCGCAAGAGTTCCTGATGAATCCGGTACCCGCCGCGAGCATCGGCATGTGGACCTGCGTGGGGGTGGTGGGGCTGTACACCCTGCGCCACTACTTCTTCACGCTCAACCGCCTCTTCGGCCGCCACCGGCAGCCGTTCGTCGACGTGCACGAGGCCGACTGGCCCAAGCTCACGGTCTTCGTCCCCGCGCACAACGAAGGGCGCGTGATCCGCGACTCGGTCGAGGCGCTGCTCCACTGCCACTATCCCCCGGAGCAGCTCACCATCGTCCCCATCGACGACCGCTCCAAGGACGACACCCGCCAGATCCTCCAGGAGCTGGCTGCGCGCTATCCGCGCCGCGTGGTGCCGCACCTGCGCGACGGCGGCACCCCCGGCAAGGCCGCGGCGCTCGCCGAGGCGATGGCCCTGCACGAGGGGGAGGTGCTGCTGGTGTTCGACGCCGACTACATCCCCGGGCCGCGCCTCCTCAAGCAGCTGGTGGCCCCGTTCTTCGACGCCG
>JBILED010000273.1:0-3585 GCA_044352305.1 Gemmatimonas sp. | reverse complement strand
ACCCCCGCGGGGAGCATGGCCTTGGCGTCCCCCAGCCGCTGCTGCACCAGCTGCCGCGCGAAGTACACGTCGACCTCGTCGCCGAAGGGGACCGTCACCAGCGACAGCCCCGCCTTGGAGACCGAGCGCACCCCCTCGGTGCCGGGGATCCCCATGAGCGCCGACTCCACGGGGTAGGTGACCAGCCGCTCCACCTCCTCGGGGGCCATCCCCGGGGCCACGGTGATCACCTCCACGCGCGTCCCCGTGAGGTCGGGGTAGGCGTCGAAGGGGATGTGCCGCAGGCTGTACACCCCGGCGGCCATGAGCAGCAGGGTGGCCCCCACCACGGCGACGCGGTGGCGGAGCGCCAGACGAATGAGCCAGCTCATGCGGGCATCCCGCCACGCATCCCGTTGCGCATGCCGGCGCTCACTCCGCCGCGCCGCCGCCGCGCCGCTTGAGCAGCTCGGCCTTGGCGATGGCGGCGCGCCCCACGACCACGGCGGTCCCCGCCGGCACCCCGCTCCGCAGCTCCACCAGCGGCCCCGCCCGGCGCCCGACCCGCACGGGAAGCGCGCGCAGGAACACCCCCGCCCCGCGCGGCTCCAGCGCAATCACCACCGAATCCCCCTCCAGCGCCTGCACCGCGGCCGCGGGCACCACCACCACCGGCGCCTCCGCCACCCCCAGCACCTCGGCCTGCGCATATGCCTCCGCGCGCGCGCCGCTGGCCGGACCGGTGGGGCGCGCCAGCACCTCCACCGTGCGGGTCAGCGTGTCCACCGTGGGCGCCACGCGCGTCACCACCGCCTCGTGCCAGCGCCCGGGGGCGTCGGTGAGCTCGTAGCGCACGCCACTCCCCGCCCGCACGCCCGCGGCGGCCTCCGGCGACAGCGCCAGCTGCAACTGCAACCGCCCCGGGTCCCCCACGGCCAGCAGGGGCATGCCTGGGAGCACCACCGTGCCGGGCTGCGCCTCCCGCGCCGTCACCACCCCGGGCGCCGCCGCCCGGATGAGCACGTCGTGCGGGTCCACCCCCGGCGGCAGCGGCCCCTCGCCCACCAGGTGCTCCACCAACGCCTCGGCCCGCCCCTGCTCCGCCTGCGCCCCCTCCAGCGCCGCCGCCGCCACCGTGCGCGCCACCTCGGCGCGCTCCAGGTCGGCCCGCGCCACCGCCTTGGCCTCCAGCAGCCGTGCCGCCCGCTCGGCCGCCGCCACCGCCTGCCGGTGCGTGGCCGTGGCCGCCCGCACGTGCGCCTCGGCCTGCGCCAGCGCGCCGCGCGCGTCCATGATCTCATGGCTGTGGATCACCACCAGCACCTGCCCGGCGGCCACCCGGTCCCCCACGCGCACCCGCACCTCCTTGATGCGCCCTTCGGTGATCGATCCGAGGGTCTGCAGCGCCGCCGGGTCCAGCATCACGCGGGCCGGCGCCCGCACCGCCGTGCGCCACGGCTGCTGCCGCGCGGTGTCCACCGTGAATTCGGCGATGGCCGCCGCCTCGGCGGACAGCGTCGCCGTGTCCAGCGCCGCGGCGACCTCCGGCGCGTCCGCCGCCGCGCCGCCCTGGGGCGTGTCCCCGCACGCCCCCGTCGCCAGGAGCACCCCCGGGAGGGCGGCAAGCAGGGGGAGCACCGACGTACGGCGCGAGGGCAACGACGACACGATCATGGGCGCGAACCGGAAGGCGACGGAGAGGAGGACGGCGTGGTCGACGGGGACGACGACGCCGCAGAGGACAACGTGGAGAGCAGCGGCAGGTCGTACGGGCCGTCCGGAGCCAGGCGCGCCCCCAGCGCGCGCTCCAGCTCCAGGCGCACCGCCCAAGCCTCGGCCGCAAACCCCAGGGCACTGCGCGCGGCCTCCACGGCCGCGCGCTCGGCGTCCAGCAGCTCCAGCAGCGACGCGTGCCCCTCGCGGTACGCCACCCGGGCACTGGCCACGATGGCCGCGCCGCGCGCTCCGAAGGCCGACGCCGCCCCCGCCGTGCCCCGCAGCGCACGGTAGGCCATCCACGCAGCGTGCACGCCCCCCAGCACCGCGCCCTCCGCATCAGCGCGCGCCGCCTCCGCTTCAGCCAGCTCGCCGCGCGCCCGCTGCCGCGCCCCGGCATTGCGGTTGAACAGCGGCAGCGGCAACCCCACCCCCACCTGCCCCGTGAGAAACCCGCCCGTCACCTTGCTGCCGCCCTGCAGCTGCGCGTCCCCCAGCACCCCGCGCCGCTCGGCGCGCAGGCGTGCCGTCGCTTCCCGCACCCCGGCCTCGCGCGCGGCCAGCTCGGGGCGCGTCCGCCGCGCCACCGCCATCGCCTCCGCGCTGTCGGGCGCGGACGGCAGCACGGGGGCCGCCAGCGGCGCCACCGCAGGCAAGGCCGCCAGCGACACCCCGAGCAGGCGCGCGAGCTCGCCGCGCGCCCGCGCCGCCTCCCCCTGCGCCGAGGCCAGCGCCACCCGCGCCCGGTCGGCCTCCAGCCGCGTGCGGAGCGCCACCGCCTCCGCCACCTCCCCCTCGCGCAGCCGCGCCTCGTCGGCCGCGGCCAGCGCCTCCAGCGCCGCCGCCTGGGCGTCGAGCGCCTCACGCATCCCGTCGGCCATGGCGGCGCGCAACCACCCCTGCGCCACCAGCCACTCCGCCCCCCGCCGGTCGGCCACCGCGTCGGCCGCGGCGCGCCGCACCCCGGCGCTCCCCGCCTCCCGCAGCGCCAGGCGCCGGCCGGTCACGTCCACCGGGATGTAGGCCGTGGTGAAGATGTCGGGGAGCAGCGCGCTCCCCAGGTTCTCCCGCCGCCACTCCAGCGTGGGGTTGGGATACTGCGTGGCCTCGCGGGCGCGGCCCGCGGCCGCCTCGCCGCGGGCGTCGGCGGCGCGCAGCGCGGGAGAGGTGCGACGGGCCTGCGCCAAGGCGCCCGCGAGGTCCAGCGGGGGCGCGGGTTGGGACGCCAGGGGGGCGGTCCCCAGCACCGCCAGCGCGCCGGCCGCCGTCCAGGCGGACGCCGCCCTCGATCCGAAGGCGTGGCGTCGCGCGCGCGGCGCGAGAGGGAATGCAAGGGAAGGCATGAGGAGAACCTACCCCGCGCGCATGAACCCACGATGAACGGCCGATGCCGGGCGGCCAGCCCCAGCCGGACCGGCCGTTCAAGTTGCCACCCCGTGCGGCCGAAGAAAGGCTGGGGGCGACGCCGCCCTCGCGCCGTCCGCCTTCAGACCACGCCGCCGTGCCCTCTGCCCCGCCCTCGCCGCTGCTGGTCGCCGAGCCCCATCAGGCGCTGCGCGACCCCCTGGCCGTGGTGATCCGGGCCTACGATGCCGCCATCGGCGCCTGCGAGACGTTCGACGAGCGCGGGGCCCGTCAGGCGCTGGGGCTGCTGCGGGCGGCGCTGGCGCTGGACACGCCGGCCTCGTGCGGCTTTGACGCGCTGTACGCCTGGTGCGAGGGGGCCGTGGGGCGTCGCGACTACCTCGGCGCCGCGCAACGGCTCCGCGCCCTGCGCGACGCGTGGGAGCGGGCCAGCGCCCCGGAACCCGGCGAGCTGAGCCGCATGCGCCCCCTGGGGCTGGTGTGCTGACCCGCCCCTGACAGCGGCGGCACCGTCAGGACGCCCCG
>JBILED010000235.1:0-4402 GCA_044352305.1 Gemmatimonas sp. | reverse complement strand
CTCCTGCCCGCGCAGCAGCGCCTGCCGCGCCAGGTCGTCGCGCCCCTGCTGCACCGCCAGCATGGCCCGCTGCTCCCAGTCGTCCGCCTGCCGGAACTCGGCGTCCGCCTGGTCGCGCAGCCGCTTCTCGTCGGCAATGGCCGCCGCCACCTGCTGCTTGGCGCGCGCCAGCTGGTTGCGCATGTCCAGCAGGATCTGGTTCAGCATCTTCTCGGGGTTTTCCGCCGAGGAGATGAGGTCGTTGAGGTTGGACTTGATGAGGGTGGAGAGGCGGTCGAAGATGCCCATGGTCAGCGAGCCTCGCGGAAGCCGGCCAGCTCCCGCAGATGGGTGGTGAGCGACAGCGTCATGCTCTCAAACGCCGCCAGGAACTCCTCGTAGTCCAGGTGGGCCAGCTCGAGCGCCTCGGTGAGGACCACCGTCTCCCCCTCGATCCCGTAGGCGCCGTGCAGGAGGTCCCCGGCATTGAGTTCGAGCAGGCGCCGCGCCAGCGGGGCCGCCACGGCGGCGTCGGCGGGGACCGGCATCACGGCGATGCGGAGCACCAGCACGGGGGGATTGTGCGTCACCCCCACGGTGAAGTCGAACGCCCCGCCGGGGTGCACGACCCAGAGGCCGGGCTCCACCTCGGTGTGGCTGGTGCCGTCGGGGGCAAGGCGGTCGAGGAATCCCTCGATGTCATCACGCGTGACCATGGCTGCATCCTGTGGTTGGGGTGCCGTCCCTACGGGCCCACCCTGTGGTCCGTTTCGCCGCACCCCGTGCCAAAAGTAGCGCCGAGGCCGGGGGTCACGGGCACCACCCGGTGTACACCGTGCTCCCCGTCCCCTCGTTGGTCAGCAGGAGGGAGCCGTCCGGTCGCCAGGCGATGGCCTCGGGGTCATGCTCGGGGATGGGGAGGGCGCAGCGGGCCACGCGCGCCCCGGGGCGCCCGGTGACCGCGTCGGCGCGGAACAGGTGAATGGTGCCGTAGGTGAGCACCGCGAGCAGCCGCCCCCCGTCGGGGCGCAGCGCCGACAGCGCCGCATCGGTGACCCACTCCCGCCCGTTGCGCCGTCCGGGAAACACGGGCAGGGTCCCCATGGCCTCGGCCACCACCGGGGCGGCGACGCCTGCGCGCCACGCCGAGGCGGGGAGGCGATAGAGCCGCACGGGCTGCGCCCGCACCGTCCGCCAGGACGGCCGCTTGGTCAGCACCCAGACGCTGCTGTCCGGCGCCACGAACAACGCCTCGACATCCCGGGGGCCGTCCGGGTAGCGGAAGGGCAGCTGTTCCACCGCGCCCGCCAGCACCGCGCCGGGCGCTGCCCCCGCCGGCAGCGGCGGCTCGGCCACCCGCAGCAGCCGCACCTCGGAACGAAGCGCGAGGTTGTCCCCGACGTCGCCCACCACCACGCAACGCCCGGCGGGACAGGGGCCCACGCCCATCGCCTCCCAATCCCGGTTCTCCACCCCCTCCAGCCGCACCCGACCCCGCGTGGCGCCACGGTCGTCGATGGCCACCAGCTCGGCGTCGTTGCCGCTGTCGTTGAGCGTCCAGAACAGCCCCGGGTGCCGCGCCGATGGGGCCAACCCCGACGACTCGGGGACCTCCCCCCCCAGCGCCCCCACGGCCCGCACGTCACGCCACAGCGCCCCCCCCTCGGGGGGGCGCCAGCGCAGCGCGCGCCCGGTGAGGTTGCATGCCCCCACGCCCAGCACCACGGCCAGCACCGCGCCACGCCACCGGTGCCCGCGCGAAGGCGCGGCGAGGCCGGGCTGGGACCGCACGTCGCGGGCAGCAACCGGACGCCGCAGCGCGCTCACCCCCCGGCGCGCTTGAGCTCCACCAGCCGCTCCTTCGCAAGGCGCCGCCCGGTGGGGGTGGCCGCCAAGCCCCCGCCGGCCGTCTCGCGGTAGCGCACATCCATGGCCGCGCCGATCTCCCCCATGGTGTCGATCACCTCGTCGGCGGGGATGGCGAACTCCACACCGGCCATCGCCATCTCAATGGCCGCCAGGGCGATGGCCGCGCCGGTGGCGTTGCGGAAGACGCAGGGGAGCTCCACCAGCCCGCCCAGCGGGTCGCACACCAGCCCCAGGGTCCCCTGCTGGGCCAGCGCGGTGGCATGCCCCACCTGCCGCGGGGTGCCTCCCAGCATCTCCACCGCCGCGCCGGCGGCCATCCCGGCCGCGGCCCCGGTCTCCGCCTGACACCCCCCCTCGGCACCGGACAGCGATGCGCGCTCGGCCACCACCGCGCCTATGAGCCCCGCGGTGGCCAACGCATCCACCAAGCGCTCGTCGGGGATGCCGCGCGCCTCGGCCAGCCCCGTGAGCACCGCGGGGAGCACCCCCGCCCCGCCCGCCGTGGGGGCGGCGACGATGACGCCCATGGCCGCATTGACTTCCTGCACCGCGAGCGCCCGCGCCAGCACATCGCGGAACGGGGTGCCGGCCAGCGGCCCCTCCGGGCCGGTGCGCAGCTTGGCCGCGTCCCCCCCCACCAACCCCGACGCGGACCGCAGGTCTCCCACCAGCCCGCGGGCCACCGCCTCGCGCATCACCGCCAGCGCCCGACGGAGCGCATCACGGATCTCCTCCACGGGACGCCCCTGATCGCGCGCCTCCGCCTCCAGCGCCAGCGCCGACAGCGCCATCCCGCGCGCCTCCGCGTCGCGGATCGCCTCCCCCAGGCTGCGGTACATCAGGCGGACACCTTGTCGAGGCGGAACGCCCACCGCACCCACGGGAGCCCGCGGATGGCATCGCGCACGTCCTCGCCGGGCTGCTCGTCCACCTCGATGACCATGAACGCGTCCCCGCCCCGCGCCTTCCGGGTGAGGCGCAGGGTGGCGATGTTGAGCCCCGCCTCGGCCAGCAACCCGGCGATGCGCGCCACCGATCCCTTCACGTCGTCAGCCACCAGCACGATGGTGTGCAGGTTGCCGGTGACCTCCACCGGATAGCCGTCGATCTCGGTGACGAGCACCCGCCCGGCGCCCAGCGATGCGCCCGTCATGACCGCGTGCCGCGTGCCGCGCTCGACGGTGATCCGCACGGTGTTGGGGTGGGCGTCGTCCCCCAGCGAGGTCTTCTCGAAGGCGTAGGCCAGCCCCTCGCGCTCCATGATGTCCAGCGCGGTGCGCAGCCGCTCGTCGTCGGGGCGGAAGCCCATCAGCCCGCCCACGATGGCCTTGTCGGTGCCGTGCCCCTCGCCGGTGCGGGCGAAGGAGCCGTGCAGCTCCACGCGGGCGCGCTCGGGGGTGCCGCCCACCAGGCAGCGGGCCAGCAGCCCCAGGCGGCAGGCGCCCGCGGTGTGACTGGAGCTGGGCCCCACCATCACGGGGCCGATGATGTCGAGAAGGGAGACCATGCGGCGCAAACTAACGGGCGGACCGCGCGGGAGGGCCCCCGGCCGGGGACCGGGGTCGTCCCCGGCGCCCGCGGACTACCGGCGCAGCAGCGGCGCCAGGTAGCGGCCGGTGTGGCTGTCCGGGGAGGCGGCCACCGCCTCCGGCGTCCCCTGGGCCACGATGGTGCCGCCGCGCACCCCCCCGTCTGGGCCGAGGTCCACGATCCAGTCAGCGGTCTTGATGACGTCGAGGTTGTGCTCGATGACCAGCACCGTGTTCCCCTTGTCCACCAGCTTGTGCAGCACCTCCAGCAGCACCCGCACGTCCTCGAAATGCAGCCCGGTGGTGGGCTCGTCCAGGATGTACAGCGTGCGCCCGGTGTCGCGCTTGGCCAGCTCGGTGGCCAGCTTGACGCGCTGCGCCTCGCCGCCGGAGAGCGTGGTGGCGCTCTGTCCCAGGTGGATGTAGCCCAGCCCCACGTCGCGCAGCGTCTCGAGGCGCTGGAGGATGCGCGGCTGGTGCTCGAAGGTGCCGCACGCGTCCTCGACCGTGAGGTCGAGCACCTCGGCGATGCTGAGGCCGCGGAAGCGCACCTCGAGCGTCTCGCGGTTGAACCGCTTCCCCTTGCAGACGTCGCAGGGGACGAAGACGTCGGGGAGGAAGTGCATCTCGATCTTCACGAGCCCGTCGCCCTGGCACGCCTCGCAGCGCCCGCCCTTGACGTTGAAGGAGAAGCGCCCGGGGCCGTAGCCGCGGATCTTCGCCTCGGGGAGCTCGGCGAACAGCTCGCGCACCGGCGTGAAGAGCCCGGTGTAGGTGGCGGGGTTGGAGCGCGGGGTGCGCCCGATGGGGCTCTGGTCGATGTCGATGATCTTGTCGACATGCTCGAGCCCCGTGAGGCGCCGGTGCGCCCCCGGGATGACGCGCGCGCGGTTGAAGTGGCGCGCGAGCGCCTGCCAGAGGATGTCGGTGACCAGCGTGGACTTCCCGGAGCCGGAGACGCCCGTGACGGCGACGAAGACCCCCAGGGGGAACTCGGCGGTCACGTCGCGGAGGTTGTGCTCGGT
>JBILED010000232.1:0-4437 GCA_044352305.1 Gemmatimonas sp. | reverse complement strand
GCACCAGGCGTTCCACGACCCGCTCACCGACATGGCGAACCGGTCGCTGTTCCTGTACCAGGTGGGGCACGCGCTGGCGCGGGCGCAGCGGCAGTCGCAGGCGGTGACGGTGATGTTCATCGACCTGGACAACTTCAAGACGGTGAACGACTCGCTGGGGCACGCGGCGGGGGACCGGCTGCTGGTGGAGGCGGCGCGGCGGCTGGCCACCTGCGTGCGCGGGAGCGACCTGATCGCGCGGCTGGGAGGCGACGAGTTCGCGGTCCTGCTGGAGGAGACGCGCGACGTCTCCGAGGCGCTGCAGGTGGCGGAGCGGGTGGGCGGGGCGTTCGCGCGCCCGTTCGTGCTGGCGGGGAAGGAGGTGTTCGTCACGTCGAGCATCGGGATCGCGCGGACGGAGCACGGCGAGACGTCCGACGAGCTGGTGCGCAACGCCGACCTGGCGATGTACGTGGCGAAGCAGCGGGGGAAGGGGCAGTACGTGCTGTTCGAGCCGCGGATGCACGCGGCGGCGCTGCAGCTGCTGGACATGCAGGCGGACCTGAGCCGTGCGATCGACCTGGACGAGTTCTTCCTGGTGTACCAGCCGATCGTGGAGCTGGCCACGGGGCACGTGATCGGGGCGGAGGCGCTGGTGCGGTGGCGGAGCCCGGAGCGGGGGGTGGTGCCGCCGGGGGTGTTCATCCCGCTGGCGGAGGACACGGGGCTGATCGTGGCGATCGGGCGCTGGGTGCTGCGGCGCGCGTGCCGCGAGGCGCGCCGGTGGACCGACGAGCGGCGGGTGCCGGTGCGCATCAGCGTGAACCTCTCGGGGCGGCAGTTGCAGAGCCAGGAGATCGTGGACGACGTGCGGCAGGCGCTGGTGGAGTCGGGGCTGGACGCGTCGCAGCTGGTGCTGGAGCTGACGGAGTCGATGGCGATGCAGAACACCGACCTGACGATGGCGCGGCTGACGGCGTTGAAGGCCCTGGGGGTGGCGATCGCGATCGACGACTTCGGCACGGGGTACTCGTCGCTGAGCTACCTGCAGCGGTTCCCGGTGGACATCCTCAAGATCGACAAGGCGTTCGTGGACGTGGTCGAGCAGGGGTCGGACGGCTCGGTGCTGGCGACGGCGATCGTGGGGCTCAGCGAGACGCTGCGGATGACGGCGGTGGCGGAGGGGATCGAGACGGAGTCGCAGCGGCAGAAGCTGCTGTCGCTGGGGTGCGAGTTCGGGCAGGGATACCTGTTCGCGCCGGCGCTGTCGACGGAGGAGTTCTGGCCGCTGCTGCTGTCGCGCGGGGCGCGGGCGGCGGTGGCGCCGCGGTGGCGGCGGCCGGCGGACGAGGCCGCGGCGTAACTCGGCCCTAGATCGCTCGGGCGACTGGCGTCTCCTGCCTGAGGCTGTTAGGGGCCCTAGGTAGGAGGGAGAGTCGGCGAGGGCGTAGGTGCCACGTGGCGCGCCAACCCATCGTACCGAAGACCTCGCCAACTCTCCCTCCTACCTAGGGCCCCTCACCACCTCAGGCAGGAGACGCCAGCGGACAGGCACCAGCCTCATCGTGACCCGCCCTGCAGCAGCGTCACCGGGATCCCGCCGTTGCTGGTCCGCAGCACCGGGCGCAGGCGCAGCCCCGTGGCCGCTCCCATGCGCGGGTCGGGGACCAGCAGCGCCCCCTCCCAGCCGCCGCCGGCGCGCACCACGTCGCCCAGCCGCGCGTACAGCCCGCGCAGCGTCCCGCCGTCCCCCACGCGCAGCCCGTACGGTGGGTTGGTGAGCAGCAGCCCGCGTGCCCCCCATCGGGACAGCTCCGTGGTGGAGAGCGCCCCCTCCTCCACCAGCACGTCGTCGGCCACGCCGGCGCGCTGGGCATTGGCGTGCGCCGCCGCACACGCCCCCGCGTCGCGGTCGCGCACGACGATGGGGACGCCCGCCGACGGGCGGGCCGCGGCCGCCGCCTCGGCGCGTGCCGCGGCCCACTGCGCCTGCCATGGGGCACCGGCCAGCAGCGGCCAGCGCTCCATCGCGAACGCGGCGCGCCCCGCCCCCGGCGCCATCCCGCGCGCCAGCAGCGCGGCTTCGATGGCAATCGTCCCCGACCCGCCCAGCGGGTCCACCAGCGGGACGCGTGCGTTCCACCGGCAGGCAGCCAGCATGGCCGCCGCCAGCGTCTCCCGCAACGGCGCCTTGGCCACCGCCTGCCGCCACCCGCGCCGGTGCAGCAGCGCCCCCGAGCTGTCCACGCTCACCGTGCACACGTCGTGCTCCACCCGCACCACCACCAGCGCGTCGAGCGCCGCCGCCGCCCCCTCGTCGTCCGCCCCGGGCTCCTCCGCACCGGCGTCCCGGTCGTCGTCCCGGCCGGCCACCACCACCGCCCCGGGCACCTGCTGCGTGATGCCGTGGGCCACGCGCTCGGCCACGGCGTCCGAGTGGTACAGCCGCGACTTGCGACAGGTGACGCGCACCCCCACCCGCGCGCCGGCGGGGAGGAATCGCCCCCACGGCAGCGCGGCGCTGCGGCGCGCCAGCGTGGCGAAGTCGCGGGCGGGGAATACCCCCACCCGCACCAGCACGCGCGAGGCCAGTCGCGACCACAGGTTCACGCGAAACACCCCCGCCGGGGGGAGCGACAGCGTCACGCCCCCGGCGGACACCTCATCCGCCGGGAGGCCCAGGGCGGCGCACTCCGCCGCCAGCAGCGGGGCGAGCCCGGGGGCGGCCACCGCGTAGGCGTCCAGCAGCAGCGGCTCCGTCCCCCGAGGCTGGGGGGATGGTGTCCCCCCAGCCCCGCGCCGTCCGCCTGAACCCGGACGCGGTGTCGAACGCGGACTCAGACGCGGAAGTGGTCGGGGCGCCAGTCGCGGATCTGCTGCTTGATCTCCTTGGAGGTCATCGCCGGATTGGCCAGCACCTTGCGCACCAGCCCCTCCACCTCGGCGTCGCTGGCGAAGCGCAGCGCCACCAGATGCCCGGGGCGCAGCGCCTCGATCTGCGGCTGCAGGTCGGCGGGGAGCAGCCGGGCCAGGCGCAGCCGCTCCTCCAGGCGGATGAGGCGGTCCTGCGCACGCAGCGGCGAGAGGCGCGCCACCGAGGCGGCGCCGAAGATGGCCAGCGCCCCCACCAGCGCGTACGCGGTGTCGGCCCCCGGGTTGGCCAGCAGCCGCTGCACCGACCAGAAGACATAGATCACCGTGGCGGGCACGGTGAAGAAGTGGAACGGCGGGTGGAAGCGGGTGTGGTTGGCGAAGTTCTGCGGCTGGTCAGCCATGGGGCGGCTCCGGCAAGGGGTCGGGGGCGAGGGGGGAGTGCGGGGCGGCCGCCAGCAGGGCGTCGATGGCGGCCACCGCCTGCGCGAATCGCGACGGCCAGTCCCCCCGCACAACGCTAACCGGGGTGTCCAGCGCGGCCAGCGCGTGGGCAAACTGCGCCTGCACCTCGGCGCGCCGGTCGCCGCGGTCGCGGACCCCGTCGGCCACCCAGGGGACGTCGATGTCCAGCAGCAGGTACAGGTCGGGGCGACGGGCCTGCGCCCACCCCGCCAGGAACTCGGGGGCACGCCCGAAGTAGTGGCGGCAATACACCACCGTGCTGAGCAGGTCGGTGTCCAGCAGCAGCAGCGGCGCGCCGGCGGCACGGGCCGCGGCCAGCGCGGCCTCCTCCTGCGCCACCTGGCCGCGGGCAATGGGCCCGTGGTCGCCAAAGCCCAGCGGCGCCCCCTTGGCGGCGGCGTAGTCGCGCACGAACTCGGGGACGCAGGGGGCGCCGTAGTGCGCCGCCAGCTGCGCGGCGAGGGTGGTCTTCCCCACCGACTCGGAGCCGGTGAGCACCACGCGCCGCGGTGCGCGGTGCGCCGAGGGGCCCTCCGGCGTGGCGGCGGTCATGGCGGGGCGCCGGGGGACAGGTCGCCGCCCTCGGGGACCAGCGCGCGGGTCCACGCGCGGAGCCCGCGCACCGCCAGCAGCAGGAACAGCGCGTACAGCGCCGAGGTGACGGGCAGGTCGCGCGCGGCAAACAGGCCGATGTACACCACGTCCACCGCGATCCACAGCCACCAGTTTTCCAACTGCTTGCGCGTCATCATCCCCTGCGCGACGAGGCTGACGCTCACCAGCAGCCCGTCCAGCACGGGGAGCGCGGCGCCGGGGAGCTGCGCGGTGACCAGCGCCAGCACGGCCCACGTCACCGCCATGGTCCCCAGCAGCCGCGGCCACGCGGCACGCGGGGTGCGGGTCACCGGCAGCGGATGGGCGGGGGCCATGGACGTCGAGCCGCGCCCCCAGCGCCACCATCCCACCAGCGAGAGCCATCCGTATGCCACCTGCAGCGCGGTGTCGGCGTACAGCCCCGCGCGCGCGAATACCGCCACGTAGGCGACGGCGTTCACCACCCCCAGCGGCCAGGCCCACATGGATTGGCGGGCCACCAGCCACACGTTGAGGGCGCCCGAGACG
>JBILED010000330.1:0-2664 GCA_044352305.1 Gemmatimonas sp. | reverse complement strand
TGCCGTCCAGCGTCCCCACCGCGTCGGGGAGGAACTCCCAGGCGAAGTCGGCCTGGCCGGCCATGTTGAGGTTGCTGACCGGGAAGCGGTTGTCGCCGAAGAGCGACTGCAGGTTGCCGCCGCGCAGGCGCCAGGCGCCGCGGGCGGCCACGCGCGGGTCGGTCGCGTCGGCGCGCCCCGCAAAGGTGATCTCCCCCCCTTCGCCGGCGAGCACCGTCTGCACCGCCAGGTCGTCGGCGATCCCCTGCGCGCGCAGGCGCCCGACCGCCTGCCCGCGGAGCGGCATGGTGGGGTAGGAGCGCGACAGCATGGTGTAGTTGAGCGGGACCGCCTGGAGGTCGACGTCCATGATGACCCCCTCCGGGACCAGCGTGTAGCGCCCGCTGCCGGTGAAGCGCGACGGCTGCCCCGGACCGTCCACGTGCTCCAGGTCGGCCCGGGAGAACCAGGCGTCGTACCAGAGCGAATCGAGGCGCATCGTGCCGCGCACGATGCCGTTGACCTCGGCGAAGTTGGGGTTCACGAAGCGCGGCGTGCGCAGGTCGAGCTGCGCGATCGTCACGTCCATCCCCGTGAGGATCGCCTCGGCGGGGGTGTAGAGGTTGACGCGCCCGCGCGCCGTGCCGCTGGTGCGCGCCCCCGGCACGTGCTCGTCGGCAAAGGTCAGCCGCGCCTCGTCCAGCTGCCAGTCCGTGATGGGGCCGCCGCGGCCGGCCACGCGCCCGGTGAGCGCGCCGCGCCAGTCGTAGGGGAACGGCTCGCCGTTGAGCCAGCGCAGGAAATCGGTGTGCGCCGGCCGCAGGTCGAGGTCCACGTCACGCACGGCCAGCACCGGGCCGCCCACGGCATAGGTCATCCGTCCGCGCATCCGCGAGCGGAGCGCGCGCGCGTCCATGGCGGTGAGCGCGTACTCCATCACCGCCAGGTTGCGCGGGTCGTTGCGGATGGCGAGCGCGGTGCGCCCGCCCCCCTGCTGGGGGACGGTGGGGTGGATCCACGCGAGGTCGGCGAAGGCCACCGTGTCCCCCTGCAGCGCCACGTCGTAGCGCATGGGGAGCTTGCTCCCCCACACCGCCTTGGCGCGCCCGGCGGCCTTGGAGTTGGCCAGGCGGAAGCGCACGTCGTCCAGCCACAGCGAGTCCCCCAGGATGCGCCCCTGCCCGGAGAACTCGCGGAACCAGAACGGGGGGAGCACCCACACCACGTCCATCCGGCGGATGGCAAACGCCTGGCCCGCGGTGTCGGGGTCGGCGAGGCGCACCTGCGCCAGCGCCAGCGTGCCGCGGGTGAAGCGGTAGACGCGGGCCAGCCGCCCCTCCTCGCGGCGCACCTCGCCGTCGAGGCGGGTGAGGTTGAAGGCGATCGCGCTGTCGCGCTTGGCGCCGCGCAGGGTGTCGGAGGGGATCCACGGCTGGCGCACCACGAGGGTCATCTCGCGCAGCATGGCGGTGTCCAGCTTGATGAAGCTGCCGAAGCCGCGGCCGCGGGGGCCGGCGGGGCGGCGCCCGCGCTGCAGGGCGCGGCGCCAGTTCCAGTCGTCGTTGCCGTAGTCCACCAGCTCCACCACGGGGCGGGTGACCTCGAGCGCCTTGATCACGAGGCGCCGGTCGAGAAGGTCCCGCGGGTCCCAGGCCACGCGCACGGGGCCGGTGGCCAGGAAGGGGCCGCCGGCGGGGGTGCGGATCTCCAGCGAGTCGAGGGTGAGGTCGGTGAACAGCGTGCCGCCGATGGCGCCCACGTAGAGGCGGCCGGGGATGGCGGCCTGCACCACGGGGACCAGTGCGCGCCGGATGAGCGCCCGCCCGCGCACGGTCTGCGTAAGGGCGGCCACGCCCCCCACCGCGCCGGCCACCAGTGCCAGGAGGGCGGCGGCGGTGGCGAGCACCACGACGCGGCGGCGGGAGCGCATGCGCATGGCGCTCAGAAGGCCTGCCCGATCCAGATGCTGGGGTTGAGCCGCCGCAGCAGCCCCGCCCCGCGCTCCGGCCGGTAGGAGGAGGGGCAGGGACCGACGGCCTGCGCGGGAGGCGCCCCGGCGGCCGACGGGGCGGTGACGCGCAATCCGTTCCCGGGGCTGACGCAGTACAGCGGGGCCTCGCCCCCCTGCTCGCGCGCATTGAAGTACGCCGCGCCCGCGGGGAGCGGGTGCGGGTTGTACCCGAGGTCGATGCGGATGGCGCCAAAGGGGGACGCCACCCGGATCCCCAGCCCGGGCGTCACCAGCAACCCGAGCGCGTCATCGGCCAGGGCGGCGGGCGCCCCCACCCCCACGCGGTTCCATAGCCGCCCCGCATCGGCAAAGGCGGCCAGCTGCAGCAGCCGCGGGGCCACCGGGCTGGGCCACATGAGCTCGAGGTTCCCCACCACCAGCGTGTTCCCGCCGGTGGGCACCACGCGCTCCACGATGGTGGTGCCGTCCACCTCGAAGGTGGTGCGGCCGTCGGCCACCAACTCGCGGTAGCCGCTCACGATGTACACTGCCGGTCCCAGCTCGTTCTGGCGGAAGCCGCGCACCGTGGTGGGGCCGCCCGCATACAGCCGCTCCTGCGGCGGGATGAAGCCCCCCACGCTGGGGCGCACGCCCCCCCCCAGCACGACTCCGGCGCGCAGGTGGGCCAGCAGCGTGCCGCCGCCGCGCAGCGGCCGGGTCCACGAGGCATCGCC
>JBILED010000231.1:0-4464 GCA_044352305.1 Gemmatimonas sp. | reverse complement strand
CATCAGGACACATCGACGTCATCCTCCGTCCGTTGGAGTTCCCAGTAGAGCAGGGGCACCAGCACCATGGTGAGGAGCGTGGCCACCACCGCGCCGCTGATGAGCGCCACGGCGAGCCCCTGGAAGATCGGGTCCAGCACCATCACCGCCCCGCCCACCACCACGGCGGCCGCCGTGAGGGCGATGGGGCGGAACCGCACCGCGCCCGCCTCGAGCACGGCGTCGGTGAGCGCCCGGCCGCGCGCCTGCTCCAGCTGGATGAAGTCCACCAGCAGGATCGAGTTGCGGACGATGATCCCCGCCAGCGCAATCATCCCGATCATGCTGGTGGCGGTGAAGAACGCGCCGCCCAGCGCGTGCCCGGGGAGGATCCCCACCAGCGTGAGCGGGATGGGGGCCATGATGACCAGCGGGATGGTGAAGCTGCCGAACCACCCCACCACCAGCACGTAGATCAGCAGCAGCACGACGGCGAAGGCGATGCCCAGGTCGCGGAACACCTCGATGGTCACCTGCCACTCGCCGTCCCACTTGACCGCCGTCTCGGTCGCCGAGGCGGGGGGCACCGCGTTGTAGCGCGCGATGGAGGCGCCGGCGACGCGCAGGGTGTCGAGGTCGCGGTTCATGGCCAGGATGGCGTACACCGGGGCCTCCACCTCGCGCGCGACGTCGCCGGTGACGTAGATGGCGGGGCGCAGGTCCTTGCGCACGCGCCCCGGCTCGCGGGTGCCGCTCACCACGGTGACGAAGCGCCCCAGCGGCTGGGGCCCCAGGGCGGTGGCCACGGGGAGCGCCAGGAGCGACTCCATGCTGCCGCGCCGCTCCAGCGGGAGGCGCGCCACGATGGCCGGCGTCTCGCGGGCGGCGGGCCACGCCGCCACCCCCGCGGGGGCGCCGGAGAGCGCGAGATACAGCAGCTGCGTGACCTGCTCCACGCTGGCACCCGCCTCGGCGGCGCGCACGCGGTCCACGCGGAAGGTGCGCGTCCCCTGTGGCGCCTCCACGGTCCAGTCCACGTCCACCACGCCGGGGGTGCGCTCGAACACCGCCTTCACGGCCATGGCCGCGGCCAACCGCGTGCTGTCGTCGGCGGCGTACACCTCCGCCACCAGCGTGGAGAGCACCGGCGGCCCCGGGGGGATCTCCGCCACCTTGGCCGAGGCGCCGAAGCGCCGCGCCACCGAATCCACGCCGGGGCGCACCGCCACGGCGATGGCGTGGCTCTGCCGCGACCGCTCCCCCTTGGGGCGCAGGTTCACCTGCACGTCGGCCACGTTGCTGCCGCTGCGCAGGAAGTAGTGGCGCACCAGCCCGTTGAAGTTGAAGGGGGCGGCGGTGCCGGCGTACACCTGCGTGCTCACCACCTCCTCCACCGTCCCCAGGTACGCCGCCACCTCGGCGGCCGCCTGGTGCGTCACCTCCAGCGGCGTCCCCTCGGGGAGGTCCAGCACCACCTGGAACTCGCTCTTGTTGTCGAAGGGGAGCATCTTCACCTGCACCGCGCGGACCCCCACCAGCGCCACGCTCCCCGCCAGCAGCGCCAGCGTGCCGCCGTACAGCGCGCGCCGGTTGCGGCGCGAGCGGAGCAGCGGGCGCATGAGCCGCCGGTAGAAGCGGTCCACCGCGCCCCCCTCCTCGGGGGGGTGCGCCGCGGAGCCGTGGGCCGCGCCGGTGTGCCCGCGCAGCAGCCGGTAGGCCAGGTACGGCGTGACGATGAACGCCACCGCCAGCGACGCCAGCATGGCCACCGACGCCCCCACCGGGATGGGGCGCATGTAGGGGCCCATCATGCCGCTCACGAACGCCATGGGGAGGATGGCGGCGATGACCGTGAAGGTGGCGAGGATGGTGGGGTTCCCCACCTCGTCCACGGCGTCCACCGCCGCCACGTCGGCGGGGCGGTCGCCCATGGCCAGGTGGCGGTAGATGTTCTCCACCACCACGATGGCGTCGTCCACCAGGATGCCGATGGAGAAGATGAGCGCGAAGAGGGTGATGCGGTTGAGCGTGTATCCCAGCGCGTAGTAGGTGAAGAGGGTGAGGGCGAGCGTCACGGGGACGGCCACCAGCACCACCACCGCCTCGCGCCACCCCAGCACCATCCACACCAGCGCGGTGACCGAGAGGGTGGCGATGAGCAGGTGCAGGATGAGCTCGTCCGCCTTCTCGGCGGCGGTCTCGCCGTAGTCGCGGGTGACCGTCACCTCGACGCCGGGCGGGAGGAGGCGCCCCTTGGCGGCCTCCACGCGCGCGCGCACCGCGTGGGTGACGTCGGTGGCGTTGGCGCCCTTGCGCTTGGCCACCGCCAGCGTGACCGCGGGCTCGGGGGCGCCGGCCCCCGCGCGGTGCGTGACATAGCGGTCCACCTCGCCGAAGTCCTCGCGGACGTCGGCCACGGCGCGCAGCGACACCGGGGCGCCGCGGCGCGTGGCGACCACCACGCTGCCGACATCGCGGGCGGTCACCAGCGGGGCGCCGGCGTGGATGCGCAGCACCTGGTTCCCCTGCGTCACCTCGCCGGCGTCGAGGCGCGCGTTGGCGCCGCGCAGCGCCTGCAGCACCTCGCCGGGGGAGACGCCCGCGGCGGCGAGGCGCGCCGGGTCGAGCAGCACGCGCAGCTGCCGCGGCGTGCCGCCGGTGATGAAGGTCTCCGCCACTTCGGGGACGGTGCGCACCTCCTCCTCCAGGTGCGCGGCCAGCTGCCGCAGCGTGTTGGCGTCGGTCCCCGCGCCGTGCAGGGTGAGGGTGAGCACGGGGACGTCGTCGATGCTGTGCGCCTTGACCACCGGCGGGAGCGCGCCCGGAGGCGCCTGGTCGGCGGCGCCGGCCAGCGCGCCGTGCACGCGCGTGATGCTGCGCTCCTGGTCCTCGCCCACCTTGAAGCGGACGGTGACCATGGCGTAGCCGTCGCCGGCCATGCTGTACACGTGGTCCACGCCGGGGAGCGCCATCATGCGCTGCTCGATGGGGCGCGCCAGCCGCTGCTCGGCCTCCTGCGGGGAGGCGCCGGGGAGCGCGGCGACCACGTCGATCATGGGGACGGAGATCTGCGGCTCCTCCTCGCGGGGGGTGGCCAGCATCCCCAGCAGCCCCACCACCAGCGACGCGACGGTCACCAGCGGGGTGAGCTTGGAGGTGAGGAACGCCCGGGCGACCTTCCCCGAGAGTCCCAGCGGGCGCGGGGCGTCGCTCATTCGCGCCCCGGCGCCACGGGCGCGGTGGCGGGGACGACGGCCGGGACCACCACCTGCTCACCGGCGGTGAGGCCGGCCACGACCTCCACCAGCGCGCCGTGGGCGGGGCCCAGGCGCACCCAGCGCCGCTCGTCCAGGGCGGCGCCGCGCACCACCACCCCGGTGAGGTCGCCCTCGCGCACGATGGCGCGGGCGGGGACCAGGAGGGCGGTGCGCGTGCCCTGCGGGAGTGCCACGGTGGCCGTGCTGCCGGCGCGGTGCGTGCCGCCGGGGTTGGCCACGAGGGCGTTCACGGCAAACAGGTTGCCGGCGCCAGCGGGGACGATGCCTTCGATGGTGGCCGTCACGGGCACGCCGTCGATGGTGGCGTCCAGTCGCTGGCCGCGCCGCAGCGCCCGCACGGCGGCGCCGTCGGCGGTGACGCGCAGGCGCAGGCTGGACACCTCCTGCACGGTGACCAGCGGCATCCCCGGCGCGGCCAGCGCGCCCGGGTCCACGAGGCGCGCGGTGACCACGCCAGCAAAGGGCGCCCGCACGCTGGCATAGCCGCGCGATACCTCCAGCTCTGCCGCGCCGGCGCGCGCCGTGCGCACCCCCGACTCGGCGCGGGTCAGCATCACCTCGGCGCCCTCCAGCTGCGCGCGGGTGGCGGCGCTGTCGGCGAATAGGGCGCGGAAGCGCGCGGCGTGGCGCGCGGCCTCGGCCTGCACCGCCTCCGCCTCGGCGATCCCGGCGGCCACCTGCGCCGCCTTGGCGGTCAGGTCGCGCGCGTCGATCTCCACCAGCAGCTGCCCCTGCGCCACCTGGGCGCCTTCCTGCACCGGGACGGCCTGCACGGTGCCCATGAGGCGCGTGGCCAGCGTGGCCTCGCGCAGCGGCTCCGCCACCCCCGCCGCATCGATGGCGGCGGCTATGGTGGTGTCGGCCAGGGTCAGCAGCGTGCCGGGGAGGCGGCCGTTCACCGCGCCGGGGAGGGCCCCGGCCGCAGCACCGCCGGCGGGGGTGGCATGGTCGCCGCCACCACAGGCGGCGAACAGGGCAAGCGCCAGGGTGCCCGCCGCGAGGCGGGGGGCGGTGCGGCGCAGGGCGCGCGCGGTCGTGCGCGTGGACATGGTGGGGTGCGTGCTGTGGTGCGTGCTGTGGTGCGTGGTGGGGTGCGTGGTGGGGTGCGTGGGCATGTCAGCGCCCCTCCTCGAGGCGGGTCAGGTCGGCGGGATCGCCGCCGGTGGCGCGGCGGTAGGTGGCCAGGGCATCGATGACGGCGTGGCGG
>JBILED010000230.1:0-4473 GCA_044352305.1 Gemmatimonas sp. | reverse complement strand
AGGCGGCGGCGCGCAAGGGCGCGCGGCTGCTCATCCTGAGCGACCGGAAGGCGGGGGCGGAGCGCGTCCCCATCCCCGCGCTGCTGGCGCTGGGGGCGGTGCGGCAGCACCTGGTGCGCGCCGGGCTGCGCGCGCGGGTGGGGCTGGTGGTGGAGGCGGGGGACGCCCTGGACCAGCATCACGTGGCGGCGCTGTTCGGCTACGGGGCGGAGGCGGTGCATCCGTGGCTGGCGATGGAGACGGTGGCCACGCTCTTTGCCGAGGCGCACGGGCGCGTCGACGCCGACCCCGAGCGCCCCACCCCGTCGGTGGCGCAGTCGCGCTATCGCGCCGCGCTGGAGAAGGGGCTGCTCAAGGTGCTGGCCAAGATGGGGATCAGCACGCTGTCGTCGTACTGCGGCGCGCAGACCTTTGACGCGCTGGGGCTGGGCGCCGACGTGATCGACCGCGCCTTCGCCGGCACGGCGTCGCCGCTGGGGGGGATCTCGTTGCGCGAGCTGGCGGAGGACCTGCTGCACCGCCACCGGCGCGGCTACGGGGCGGAGGCGGCGGCCGCGCTCCCCGACGCGGGGCGCGTGCGCTATCGCAAGGATGGCGAGCCGCACGCCTGGGCGCCCACCACGGTGCTGGCGCTGCAGCAGGCCACGGGGAGCGCGCGCGCGTCGCGGGCGGGCGCCGGCGGGGCGGAGGCGTGGCGCAGCTTCCTGGCGCGCGCCGACGGGGCGGCGCCGGTGACGGTGCGCGACCTGCTGGCCGTGCGCGAGGGGACCCCGATCCCGCTGGCGGCGGTGGAGCCGATGGAGGCGATCCGCGCGCGCTTCATCACGTCGGCGATGTCGCTGGGGTCGCTGTCGCCGGAGGCGCACGAGGTGCTGGCGGTGGCGATGAACCGCATGGGCGCGCGCTCCAACAGCGGCGAAGGGGGGGAGGACCCGGCGCTGTACGCGCGGCCGGCGGCGGAGCGCGGGGACAGCCGCATCAAGCAGGTGGCGTCGGCGCGCTTCGGCGTGACCACGCCGTACCTGGCGCGCGCCGAGGAGATCGAGATCAAGGTCGTGCAGGGGGCCAAGCCCGGCGAGGGGGGGCAGCTGCCCGGGCACAAGGTGACGGCGCTCATCGCGCGGCTGCGTCACGCCACGCCGGGGGTGCCGCTCATCTCGCCGCCGCCGCACCACGACATCTACTCCATCGAGGACCTGGCGCAGCTGGTGCACGACCTCAAGGCGGTGAATCCGCGGGCGCGCGTGGGGGTCAAGTTGGTGGCCGCGGCGGGGGTGGGGACGGTGGCGGCGGGGGTGGCCAAGGCGTTCGCCGACTACGTGCTCATCGCGGGGCACAGCGGGGGCACCGGGGCGTCCCCGCTCTCCAGCATCAAGCACGCCGGGTCGCCGTGGGAGCTGGGGGTGGCCGAGGCGCAGCAGGTGCTGGTGGCCAACGGGCTGCGCCACCGCGTGGAGCTGCGGGTGGACGGCGGGCTGCGCACGCCGCGCGACGTGATCATCGCGGCGCTGCTGGGGGCGGAGGCGTACGGCTTCGGCACCGCGCCGCTGGTGGCCATCGGGTGCGACATGGCGCGGCAGTGCCACCTGAACAGCTGCCCGGCGGGGATCGCCACGCAGCGCGAGGAGCTGCGGGCGAAGTTCCGGGGGACGCCGGAGCAGGTGGTGGCGTACTTCACCCGGCTGGCCGAGGGGGTGCGCGAGGAGCTGGCGCGGCTGGGGGTGCCGTCGCTGCAGGCGCTGGTGGGGGCGGTGGAGCGGTTGCAGCGTGCCGAGCGCCCGGAGGTGCCGCGGGCGGCCATGCTGGACCTGTCGCTGCTGCTGGCGGCGCCCGCGCGCGCCGACGAGCCGCGGGTGCGCACGATGGAGGCCAACGCGCGCCCCGCGGGGCCGTCGCTGGACGAGGCCATCCTGGCCGACGCGGCCCAGGCGCTGCGCGAGGGCACCGCGTTTTCGGGGCGGTATGGCATCCGCAACCATCATCTCACCGTGGGGGCGCGCGTGGCCGGCGAGCTGGCGCGCCGCGCGGCCGACGGCGCGCCGGTGCCCCCGGCCCTGTCGCTGACCTTTGCCGGGAGCGCGGGGCAGAGCTTCGGCGCGTTTGCCGTCCCGGGGATGTCGCTGGTGCTGGAGGGGGAGGCCAACGACTACGTGGGGAAGGGGCTCAACGGCGGCACGATCGTGGTGCGCCCCTTCCGCAACGCGCGCTATCGGGGCGCCGGCCACCTGAACATGATCCTCGGCAACACCGTGCTGTACGGGGCCACCGACGGGATGCTGTTTGCGGCCGGGCAGGCGGGGGACCGCTTTGCGGTGCGCAACTCGGGGGCGTGCGCGGTGGTGGAGGGGGTGGGCAACCACGGGTGCGAGTACATGACCGGGGGCGTGGTGGCGGTGCTGGGGCGTGCCGGGCGCAACTTCGGCGCGGGGATGTCCAACGGCGTGGCCTACGTCTTCGACGAGGCGGGGAGCTTTGCCAGCCGGCTGAACCACGAGCTGGTGGTGCTGGGGGAGTTGGACGCCGACGACGTGTCGCTGGTGGGGCTGCTGCTGGAGGCGCATGTGGCCCACACGGGGAGTGCGCGCGGGCGGTGGCTGCTGGGGCAGGGGAGCGCCGGGCACGGGGCGTGGCGCAAGGTGAAGCCGCGGGGGCGCGTGGCCGAGGTGGCGGCGATCCGCGACCGGTGGCTGGCGCGGCTGGCGGGGGACGCGGCGGCGCGCGTGCCGGAGTCGGTGGCGGCGGCGGTCGCCAGGTAGCGGGGGGGGCTTCGGGGCGCCCAGTCCCCTTGGCAGGGGGCGGTTCGTGCGCGAGGATACCACCGTGTGCGCGTTTCGCGGGCCGCCGCGCCCGTGCTCCAGCCCCTCCACCCCCGTTTGCATGCGTCCTGTCCGCTCCCTCGCGGCCGCGGCCGTCGCCGCGCTCCTGGCGACCCCGCTGGCCGCCCAGCCGCCGGCGGCGGCGCCCGTCGCCGCCGCCTCCCCCGAGGACGCGCTCCTTGGCGCGCTCCGGTGGCGCAACATCGGCCCCGCCAACATGATGGGGCGCATCGTCGACGTGGAGGGGATCCCCTCGCCGTCCAAGACGCTGTACATGTCCACCGCGGCCGGCGGCGTGTGGAAGTCCACCAACAACGGCCTCACCTGGCGCGCGGTGCTGGACACCGCGCGCGTGGCCTCCGGCGGCGACCTGGCCATCGCCCCCTCCGACACCAACGTCGTGTACTGGGGCACCGGCGAGCCCAACTCGCGCAACTCCATCTCCCCGGGCGGCGGGATCTACAAGAGCACCGACGGCGGGAAGAGCTGGCGCTTTCTCGGGCTGGCCGAGACGCGCCACATCGGGCGGATCCAGGTGCATCCCACCGATCCCAACACCGTGTGGGTGGCGGCGCTGGGGCACGCGTGGGGCCCCAACCCCGAGCGCGGGCTGTACAAGAGCACCGACGGCGGCGCGACCTGGCGGCTGGTCAAGTTCATCAACGCGCAGACGGGCTTCGTGGACGTGCAGGTGCACCCCGCCAACCCGCAGCTGCTGTTCGCCTCCAGCTACCAGCGCGTGCGCGGCCCGTACTTCCTGAACTCCGGGGGGCCCGGCTCGGCGCTGTGGAAGAGCGCCGACGGCGGCGAGACGTGGAGCGAGGTCACGGGCGGCGGCTTCCCTGCCACCCCCAAGGGGCGCATCGAGATCGCCATCGCCCGCTCCAACCCGCAGGTGATGTACACCATGGTGGAGGCGGACACCGCCCCCAACGCGGTGAAGGACCCCGCCAAGGCCCCCGCGCGGCGCCCCAGCGGCCTGTACCGGTCGGCGGACGGCGGCGCGACGTGGACGTACATGAACCCCGAGAACACGCGGCCGTTCTACTACGCGCAGGTGCGCGTGGACCCGACCGACGAGAACCGCGTGTACTGGTCGTCCACGCCGGTCAAGTTCTCCAGCGACGGCGGGAAGACCGCGGGCAACACCACGCAGGGGCTCCACGTGGACCACCACGCCATGTGGATCGACCCGAAGGACGGCCAGCGCATCGTGGTGGGGAACGACGGCGGCATCGGCGTGTCGATGGACCGCGGCGGCAACTGGCACTTCCCCAACAGCGTGGCGCTGGGGCAGTTCTACAACATCTCGGCGGACAACGCGGTGCCGTACCGGGTGTGCGGCGGGCTGCAGGACAACGGCTCCTGGTGCGGCCCCAGCCGCCGCAGGAACGGCCCCGTGACCAACGCCATGTGGCACAACGTGGGCGGCGGCGACGGCTTCGTGACGCAGCAGGACCCCGTGGACGCCGACCTGCTGTACTCCACGTCGCAGGGGGGGAACATGGGGCGGCTGCGCTTCTCCACCGGTGAGCGGACGGCGCTGCGCAAGCCCACCTGGCGCGAGAGCGGCTACCTGGCGTGGAGCGACTCCATCCTGGCCGCGTGGCCCGACACCACGAAGCCGCAGACGGCGGCGCAGAGGAAGGCCATCGCG
>JBILED010000229.1:0-4502 GCA_044352305.1 Gemmatimonas sp. | reverse complement strand
CCCCCACGGGGAGGACGGCGTCCCCCTCGTACAGCCCGGTGGGACCGGTGGCGCCCAGCGGCGGATGCCCCGGATCCACCCCGATGCGCAGCCCGGCCAGCGGGCGCGAGGGGTCGATGCGCGGCGGACGGCGCACGCGCAACACCACCGCCCGCCGAGCCGCGTCCCACCGCACCAGCCAGCCAAACACGGGGTGCGACAGGGCCAGCGTCACCCGCACGCGCTCGCTCCCCACCTGCTCCCACGCCACCCGGCGCACCAAGGTGTCCGCGTCGGACAGCGGCGAGATCTCGGGGTTCATCTGCACCCCGTACAACGTGAGCGTCAGCGTCCGCCCGTCGGGCTCCACCAGATGGGCCGGCGGTTCCCCGGTGCCGATCACCACCTCGGTCCATTCCCGGTCGGGGATCACGCGCATCCCGCCCGTGATGCGGCGCGGCATCGCGGTCCCCGGCGGCAGCAGCTGCACCTCGCCGTTGGCCACCCAGACGTCCAGGAGGGCGTCCAGCCGCACGCGGGTGTACCCCCCCTGCCGTCCGGTCACCTCCAGCGTGGTGCGCGGCAGCAGCAGCCACTTGTAGGTACCGCCCACGATCGTGCGCCCGAACACCACCCGATCGGTGTCCCCGGCCGCTCCGGGGGCGAGCATGGCCAGCTGGCGCCACGCCGTGGGGAGCAGCCGGACCACCGGCACCGGAAGGCGCACGGTGTCCGCCCCCCGCCAGGCCACCACCCGGGCAGGGGCGGCCGAGTCGCCCAGCGCCTCCGCCAGGACATCGGTGGCCAACGTCACCATGCCGGCGGCAGCCCCCCCCAGGGGACGCAACGGGATGCGCACCGGGCGCCCGGCCACCCGCGCCTGCAGCTCCGCCCCCACCGTTTCCGCCACCCGCACCGCGACGCGCTGGTACTCGTCAGGGCGGGCCCAGCTTCCGGCCGCCGGCGCCAGCGACCCGTCATCCACCGGCACCGCGCCGCCCGGCACGCGAGGGCGCCCGGGCACCCGCACCGGCACGGTCAGCCGGGCACTGTCGACGCCGCGCACGGCCAGCAGGGCGTACTGCGGCGTCTCGGGGGGCGGGACCGGCAGCCACGCCAGGAACGCCCCATTGGGAGCCACGGGCACGGGCGCCCCGTTGATGGTCAGGAGCGCGTCCCCGCTCCCCACACTTCCCAACAGGAAATTCGAGTCCCGCACGGCGAGCGCCTGGCCAACCTCGGGATAGCGGACGGTCAACGCCAACGGCGCCCCGGTGACCGCGGGCACCGGCGGGAGCCCCGCAACGATGGCGGGCGGCGGGGCCTGCCCCCCGGACGGCGGCGGCGGGGGCACAGGCGCGGGGATCACGGCGGGGCGGGGGGCGGGCGCGGTGGTGCACGCCAGCGCGGCCACCAGCAGCAGGAGGCTCCAGCGCGAGAGGGATGCGGCAGGCATGCGCGGACGCTACCCTCCCCGCCGGGAGCCGTCCAGCGGCGAAGGCATTTGACCGTGCCCCTGCCGCGGGGGCATGTTTCCGACAGCCCTCGCGCAACCGGCGGCGCCCCCCGGTTGCGCCCCCGGCAGAGCCGATGACCACCGCGGCTCCGTCGCCCCTCCCCTGCAACCCGCGGCGCCCCCCCTGCGTAGGAGCCCCATGCCCGCCTCCGAGCCCTGCTTCGCCTGATCGCGCGGTGACTGTCCCCCCTCCACAGCCGCCACCCCACCCGCCAGCCCTGCCGGTGCGGGTGCGCATGCACGCCTGCACCGACACGGGTCGGGTGCGTCCGCACAACGAGGACACCTTCCTGGTGGCGGATCTGGAGGCGGGGGCTCCGGTCAGCTTCCAGGCGGGGCCGCACGTGGCCCTGGTGCCGCCGCACGGCCTCCTCTTGCTGGTGGCCGACGGCATGGGGGGCGCCGCCTCGGGGGAGTTGGCCAGCAGCATGGGAAGCGCGTTCCTGCTGGAGGCGCTGCTGGCGCAGTGGACCCCCGCGTTGCCGGCGGTGGGCACCTTTGTGGAAGCGCTGCGTGACGCCACGGTGGACGCCAACCAGCGCCTCCACCGCTACGCCGTGGCGCATCCGGAGCACCGCGGCATGGGCACGACCATGACGGTGGCCGGCGTGCTGGACGACCAGCTCTACCTGGTGCAGGTGGGCGACAGCCGGGGGTACCTGGTGCGCGATGGGGTGGCGCGGCAGCTCACCAAGGACCAGTCGCTCATCCAGCGCCTGGTGGAGCTCGGAGAGCTGACGGCGGAGCAGGCCGAGGCGAGCACGCGCCGCAACATCATCCTGCAGGCGCTGGGTCCCGAGGCGCAGGTGGTGGTGGACCTCACCCACCAGCCGCTCCGGGATGGGGACCTGCTGCTCCTGTGCAGCGACGGGCTGTCCGGGCTGGTGCCTCCCGACGAGCTCGCCACCCTGGCCGCCGCGCACGAGGACGAGGCGGCGCTGTGCGACGCGCTGGTGGCGCAGGCCAACGCCCGCGGCGGCCACGACAACATCACCGTGGTGGTGGCGCGCTTCCACGGCGAGGGGCTGGGACCGGCTCAACCGGGGGACGCCGTGGGGTACGCGGTGTATCCCCTGGCCGGCACCCTGAACGACGGGGCCGTGCCGACGGCCCTCTCTCCCGCCTTGGGGGCCCACCTGCGCGCCGACCCCACGCCCCGCTTTGGCACCCCGACGCCGTCGCCGGAGGTCATTGCGCAGGCCCGCGCTGCCCAAGCGGCGGCGCTGGAGGCCCCCACGGCCGCCAGCGGGCTGGACGCCATCCGGGAACCGGTGGCCACGGTGGCGGCGGAGACGGCCCGCCTGGAGGAGCGCCGGGCGCGGGCGTTGCCCATCCAGGTGGCCTTGGGGTTGCTGGGAGGAGCCGCCCTGCTGTGGGCGCTGGCCAACCTGCTCCAGCGCTGACGGGGCATCGCCGTCGCCCGCGCGGCTAGCGCGTGCGCAACAGTGCGCGCGCCGCCGCCTGCTGCATGCCGCGATCCCCACTCCATGCCACCAGCGTGGGTGGGGGGGCCGGGAGCCGCTCGATCACCTGCTGGGCGAACCGCGGATCGCCCAGCGCCACCAGGATGAGCGGGCGCCGCGCGGCGGCCGTCCCCTGCTGCAGCGCGGCCACGCGCGCCACGGTGCGCTCCAGCGGCTGGCATCGCCCCTTGGCGGGGAGGTAGTCGGCAAAGAGCGCCACCACCAGCGGCCCCCCGGACGCCGGCGTGGGCCCGTCCCCCACGCGGGCGTCGTGACCGGCCAGGCGCAACGCCGCCACCAGCTGCTGGCGATCGGGGTGCTCCCCGGGCACCTCGGCATCATCGTCAACCACCACCACCTCGGTCACCACGCCGAGGGACGGCAGCGGGCCGTGGTCCACCCGCACCGCGCGGTCGGCCACGAGCCCTCCCCACGCCGTGTCGGCCCCGCTGGGGCGACGCCACTCGTTTGGCGGCGCGGCCCACTGCGCCCACTTGAGGCGACGGCGATGGGCGCGCTCCACGTGCGCCCGGTCCAGCACGCCCGCCTCCAGCGCCTCCACCAGCGCATCCACGGCGGCAGCCAGCGGCCCGGGCGCGAGCACCAGGTCACACCCGGCGCGCACCGCCTGCACCACCACCGCCGCCGGCGCCAGCGGCGCGTCCCCCTCGTCGCCCACGGGCACGCGCAGCGCCTGCTGCGTGGCCGGGCCGGCCACCACCAGCTGGTCGTACTTGAGCTGCTGGCGCAGCAGCCACTGTACCACCTCGCGCGACCGCGCCGCCGGCAGGCCGCTGGGGTCCAGCGCAGGATAGGCGGCGGGCCCCACCAGCACCGACGCGACCCCCGCGCCGATGGCCGACCGGAACGGGGGCAGGTCCAGCTCCTTGAGGGCGTCCCCGGAGGCCTCGATCGTGAGCGGCGCCAGCAGCGGGTCGGCATCCCCGCGCCCCACGCCGGGGAAATGGCGGGCGCACGCCAGCACGCCCTCCCCTTGGCACGCCTCGATCCACCCGGCAATGAAGGGCGCCACCTGCCGCGGCTCACGCCCAAAAGTGGCGGTCCCCACCACCGGATTGCGGTCCCGCACCGCCAGGTCGCAGGCAGGGCCCAGGATCCAGTTGATCCCCATGGTGCGCGCCTCGCGGGCGGTGAGCCGCGCCGCACGGCGGCACGCCTCCAGGTCGCCAAGCGCCGCCAGCGCCGCCAAGGGCGGCAGCGGCGTCCCCCCGGCGATGCGCTGCCCCGCCCCGCGGTCCAGCTGCGCCCCGATCAGCAGGGGATGCGGTGCCTGGCGCTGCAGCTCCTTGACCAGCGCCCGCACCGCCCCCTGCTCCCCCCCCTCCAGCAGGATGCCCCCCACCCCCAACGCCAGCGCCTCGTCCAGCACCGGGCGCGCGGCATCGAAGCCGCCAGACGCAGCCCACGGAATGGACGGCACCAACAGCGGCGCCACCAGGCGCCGGAGCACATCACGGGAGGTCACGAATCAGCGGGGCGTCAGGGAGCCCAGCACCCGCGGACCGCGGGCGCCGGTGGCCGAG
>JBILED010000228.1:0-4517 GCA_044352305.1 Gemmatimonas sp. | reverse complement strand
GCCGCCAGCGCCTTCGGCAAGGACTTCCGCGCGGTGAACTACCCCAAGGTGGGCGCCTCGTGGGTGGTGTCCGACCAGGGCTTCTTCCCGGCCACCGACTGGATCTCGTCGCTGCGCCTGCGCGCCACCTACGGCGCCTCGGGGCAGATCCCCGGCACCACCGACGCCCTCCGCTTCTTCTCGCCGTTCGCCACCACCATCTCCGGGCAGGCCGACCAGCCGGGCGTCTCCATCGGCGCGCTGGGGAACGCCAATCTCCGCCCCGAGTTCTCGGCGGAGACCGAGGCGGGCTTCGACCTCACGATGTTCGGCGGCAAGAGCAACGTCGAGGTCACGTACTACAACAAGAACACCACCGACGCGCTGATCGAGCGCCGCGTGGCCCCGTCCATTGCCGGCGTCACGTCGCGGTTCGAGAACATCGGCAACGTCCGCAACAGCGGGCTGGAGCTGGTCTACAACCAGAAGGTGGTATCCACCGACCAGCTGGGCGTGGAGTTCGTCCTCACCGGCTCCACCAACAAGAACGAGCTGATCACCCTGGGCGAAGGGGTGAGCCCCATTCCCAGCGGCAACCGCAACACGCAGCTCAACAGCCCCGGGTACCCGCTGTACGGGCTGTGGGGGCGCACCTACACGTACAACGACGCCAACAGCGACGGCCTGCTGGTGGCGGGGGAGATGACGTACGGGGACTTCCAGTTCATCGGCCCCACCTACCCCACCCGCGAGCTGGCCTTCTCCCCCACCATCGAGCTGCTGGGGCGCAAGCTGCGCATCTCCGGGCAGGTGGACAGCAAGTGGGGGATGAAGAAGCTCAACAACACGAAGCGGCACCAGTGCCAGGCCGGCATCTCCTGCCAGGGGCTGTACAACGGCGCCCCGCTGGAGGAGCAGGCCAAGGCGGTGGCGGCGGCCGCCTCCATCTTCACCGGCTTCTACGAGGACGGATCGTTCACCCGCCTGCGCGAGATGGCGGTGTCGTACCAGATGCCCGACCGCTGGGCCAAGGCGCTGCGCGCCTCGCGCTGGAACCTGGTGCTCACCGGGCGCAACCTGGGCGTGTGGACGCCGTTCACCGGCGTCGACCCCGAGACCACGGTGGGGAACAGCGACACCCGCGGCAACGAGGAGTTCTTCTCCACGCCGCCGATGCGCTACTGGACGTTCCGCATGAACTTCAACTTCTGATCGAGGCGAGCCCGCACCTATGCGACCCTTCCATGTGACGCGCCGCCCCGCCCGTGCGGCGGGCGCCGCGCTCCTGGCGGTCGGCCTGCTCGGGGGCTGCAGCACGAGCACCCTCGAGATCGTCGACCCCGACGTCCTGAACGTGGCCGATTACACCACGGCCGCGGGGGCCACCCCGCTGCGGCTGGGGGTCATCCAGGACTTCCAGAACGTCTACTCGGGGAACGCCAGCCTCGAGAACGTCATCGTGGTGTCGGGGAACGTCTCCGACGAGATGTACTCCACCGACACCTTCGACGACCGGCTGTTTCCGAACCAGCGCGCGATGAACGAGAACCTCCCCGCGCTGGACGGCTTCTACCGCAACATGCACCGGGCCCGGTCGGGCGCCTCGCGCGCCATCACGGTGCTCAAGAAGGTGGCGCCCACCCCGGCGCAGAACATCGGGGAGCTGTACGCCATCCGCGGCTACACGGAGAACTTCTTCGCCGAGCTGTACTGCTCGGGGGTGCCGTTCTCCGAGGACACCGAGGCCGGCACCGAGTTCGGCGCGCCACAGACCACCACGGCGATCTACGCTCGGGCGCTGGCCAGCCTGGACTCGGGGCTCGCCTCGGCGGGCACCGACACCCGGGTGCAGAACATCGCCCGCATCGGGCGTGCGCGCGTGCTCCTCAACCAGGGGAACTTCGCGGAGGCGGCCGCGGCGGTGGCGTCGGTCCCCACCAGCTTCAGCTGGCAGGCGGCCCACTCCACTTCGTCAGGGCGCCAGGAAAACGGGATGTGGAACGCGCTCACCGTGGCGAATTCCCGCTACGCCATCGTGAACAACGAGGGGACCAACGGCTTGGTGTGGCTGCGCACGCCCGCCGACCCGCGCATCCCGTGGGTGCCGTCCACCCGCACCGGGTTCAACGGCTCCAGCCGCAACCTCCCCACGCAGCTCAAGTACGACCGCACCACGTCGGCGGTGATCGCCTCCGGCATCGAGGCGCGCCTCATCGAGCTGGAGGCGCGGCTGCGCGGGGCCACCCAGGCCGACCGGGACGCGGTGTTCGCCGGGCTCAACCAGCTGCGCGCGGGGAACACCCCGGCCATCGCGCCGCTGGCCGGCACCGCCCCCACCGACCAGGCCACGGCGGTGTCGCAGTTCTTCGAGGAGCGCGCGATCTGGTTGTACCTCACCGGCCACCGGCTCGGTGACCTGCGCCGCCTCGTCCGCCAGTACGGGCGCGCCGCCAACACGGTGTTCCCCACCGGCAACCTGCCGGCGCCGCTGGCCGGCGTGTACGGGAACGACGTGAACCTCCCCATCCCGTTCGACGAGCGGAACAACCCCAAGTTCAACGGGTGCCTCGATCGCAACCCGTAAGGGTGACCTGCTGACGACAACGGCCGCCGAACCTCGAGGTTCGGCGGCCGTTGTCGTTTCGGATGGGCTGTGGCGGTGGTGTGGCGCGCACCGGGCGGCGGAGGGCCCCCGGGCCCCCCGCCGAGCCGAGGCGGTCAGCGCCCCCCGGCCGCGCGCCCCAGCTCCACCGCCTTGAAGCCCTGCTCGCCCCAGCCGATCACGAAGACGCTGAACCCCTGCTTCATCCGCATCCCGATGTCCGGCGCCCCGGCGGGGTAGCCGCAGGGGACCTTGAACTCCTTGCACGCCGCCAGCACCTGCTGGATGGCCCCCTCCCACGCGGCTTCGTCAAAGGTGCGCTTGCCGGTGGCGTCGGCGCTGGTGAACACTCCGCGCAGCGTCCCCGCCCCCGGAAAGAGGACGCCGATCCCCTTCACCTGGGCGATCTCGCGCACCCGGGCCAGCCCCTCCTTGCTCTCCACGATGGCGAAGTTGACCAGCTCCCCCTTGGGATTGAGCGGCCACACGTCGGCGCGCGCACGGTAGTCCTGCTCCGACAGCCCCCAGCGGGCGGGGGCGTCACCCACCGCCGGGGCACGCGTCCCGCCGGCCGAGGCGAAGCGCATCGCCTTGATCCCGGCCTCCAGTTCGGCGGCGCTCTGCACGTCCACGAAGACGATGCCGCTTACCCCCAGGTTGAGCTGCTGGCCGATGCGCTGCGTGGCCTTGGCCACGTCGGCGCCGATTTCGGGGGTCTTCACGAACAGCGGGTGGGTGAAGCGCGCGCCCTGCCGCATCCCCGCCGCCTCCATCCCCTTGGCAAACTCGGTGAAGCCGACGAGGCCGACGTCGAAGTTCCCCTCCATGCTGCCGTCGAAGAGGTAGTCGGCGCGGGTGTAGGCCACCGCCTCCTGTGCCAGCTGCAGCGGGCTCTTCACCGAGTCCGGAGGGAGCGCCGCACCGCGCCCCATGCGCCGGTTGGCGGGGGCGTACAGGCCGAATACCGGCTTCCCGGCCGCCAGCAGGTCCACCACCGGGTTGAGGCGCGGCTGGGCGGCCGCGGCGGGCGGCGTGACCAGCGAGGCGACGGCGACGGCCGTCAACAACAGGGGAAGGCGCACGGCAGGCTCCCAAGGGTTGAAAGTGAAGCCCCTAATTGGCCGCGCGTGCGCACCGCATGCAAGCGTCCGCCCCTCGGCCGGACGCCGCGCGGATCAATCGTCGTGGTTGCGCTCGTACTCGCGCTGGGCGTGCACCCGCTCGGCCCCCTGGGCCGCATCCCGGCGCTTGGCCGCGGCCATCGCCTGGCCTCGGGTGGAGGAGGTCTTGATGGCCGGGAGCGCCACCTGCCGCTCCAGCACCGTGCTGCCGCACGCCGGGCAGGCGGGGACGCTGCTCCCCCGCACCAGCGCCTCGAAGGCGTGCTGGCACGCGGTGCACACGAAGTCGAAGAGGGGCACGACGGTGACGGGAAGGCGGTGGACGGAATCGGGGCGCGCAGTATGTTCCGGACAGGATGCGACGAGGGCGCGGGGTGCGCCCCCCGTCGGCCGAACCCCGATCCGGAGAACCGCGATGCGTTTCGCACGGCACATGGCGCGGCGTTCGAGCGCGCGAGGCCTGCCTGTCACGGCACCCCTCGTCGCCCTCGTCGCGTCTACCCTGCTGTCTATCTTCGCCACCTCGTCGCTGGCGGCGCAAGCGGCCCCTGCGCGCCAGACCGTGGTGGGGGAGGGGCAGCGCATCACGGCTACGCTCACCCCGGGGATCCGGGTGGGGAACCAGCTGTGGGCGTCGGGGCAGCTGGGGACGGCGCCGGGGGACACCACCATCGGCGGGCAGACCGCGCGCGCGCTGGAGAACACCGAGAAGGTGTTCAAGGCCGCCGGCACCACGCTGGCCAACGCCACCAAGTGCACCGTGTTCCTGACCGACGTGAAGGACTTCCAGGGGATGAACCAGGCGTACACCAAGT
>JBILED010000225.1:0-4555 GCA_044352305.1 Gemmatimonas sp. | reverse complement strand
CGCGATCGGCGCCCCCGTGGGCGCCGCACCGCGGCACGCTGGCGGTGGCCACGCTCCGTCGGCACCCGCTGCGCACCGCGCTGGCGGTGCTGGGAATCGGTGTGGCGGCGGCACTCCTGCTGGACATGGTGATGCTGGCCACCGGGATGCGCACCTCGTTCCGCGCACTGCTGCTCACGCGCGGCTACCAGTTGCGCGTGGCACCCAAGGGGACGCTCCCCTTCGACAGCGAGGCGCTGGTGGAGGGGGCGGGGGCGCTGGTGGCGGCGCTGCGCGCGCATCCGCGGATCACGGCGGTGAGCCCGTCGCTGGGCACCTCGCTCACGCTGGCGGGCGGGGCGCTGCCGTCGGTGTTCACGCTGGGGGTGGAGCCCGAGGTGCAGGGGGACTACGCGCTGGAGACAGGGCGCGACCTGCCCCCCACCGCCGCGTCGGGCGCCGACGGGGCCCCCGCCGTGGCGAGCGCGGTGGCGAGCGCGGCGTTCCTGCAGCGCACCGGGCACCGGCTGGGGGACACGCTGACGGTGGCGCGCGGGGTGGACGCGCAGCTGCGCAGCGCGGCGCGGGAGACGCGCGTGGTGCTCGCCGGGGCGGCGCGCTTCTTCTACGTCCCCGCGGAGACGCCGGTGCTGGCGCTGCCGCTGGCCACGGTGCGCACGCTCACGGGGGAGGCCGGCGCCGACCGCGTGTCGCTGGTCATGGCGGGCGTCGCGCCGGGGGACTCGGCCACGGTGGAGGCGGTGCGCGCGTGGATTGCCGGCGCGTTTCCGCGCGTGCAGGCGATCTCCACGGAGACGGCGATCCGGCAGGTGGAGGAGCGGCTCAGCTACTTCCGGCAGCTGGCGTTCGTGCTGGGGGCGGTGAGCCTGGGGATCGGCGCGCTGCTGGTGGCCACGCTGGTGACGCTGTCGGTGAACGAGCGGCGCGGGGAGATCGCGGTGCTGCGCGCGCTGGGGACGCCGCGCGCGGGGGTGGTGGCGCAGGTGATGGCGGAGGGGCTGCTGCTGAGCGGCGCGGGGATCGTGCTGGGGGTTGGGCTGGGGCTGGTGACGGCGCGCGGACTCAACGCCATCCTGCACGACTTTCCGGGGCTCCCCGCGTCATTCGATTTCTTCGTGTGGAGCCCCAGGGCGGCGTGGCAGGCGCTGGGGCTGCTGCTGACGGCGGGGACGGTGGCGGGGGCGATTCCGGCGTGGCGGGCGGGGTCGGTCCCCATAGCGCGCGCACTGCGCGAGGAGGCGGTGGGATGACGCAGCAGGCGGCCACGGCCGGCGACGGCGGGGCGACGGTGATCCGGTGCGAGCAGGTGGCGCGCACGTACACCATGGGGGGCGCCCCGGTGCCCGCGGTGCGCGGGATCGACCTGACGATTGCGCGGGGGGACTTCGTGGCCATCACCGGCGCCTCGGGGTGCGGCAAGAGCACGCTGCTGCACCTGCTGGGGGCCGTCGAGCCCCCCGATGCGGGGCGCGTGTGGGTGGACGGTCGCGACACGTCGGCCATGGGGGACCGCGAGGCAACGGCGTTCCGGCTGCGGCATGTGGGGTTCGTGTTCCAGCGGTTCTACCTGCTGCCCACCTTGAGCGCCGCGGAGAACGTGGAGCTGCCTATGGCCGAGGCAGGGATGGCGCGCGCGGCGCGCCGCGCCCGCGCGCGCGAGCTGCTGGGGTACGTGGGGCTGGCCGGGCGTGCCGACCACCGGCCGCCGCAGCTGTCCGGGGGCGAGCAGCAGCGGGTGGCGATTGCGCGGGCGCTGGCGAATGCGCCGCGGGTGCTGCTGGCCGACGAACCCACCGGGGAGCTGGACGCCGAGACCGGGGCGCAGCTGCTGGCGCTGTTCGGGCGGCTCCATCGGGACGGCACCACGCTGGTGTTCGTGACGCACGACGCGGCGGTGGCGCAGGCGGCGGCGCGGGTGGTGCGGCTGCAGGACGGGCGCATCGCCTCGGACACGCGGCGCGAGGCGTTGGGGGCGTCGTGATGGCCGTCGGCGCAGCGTCGGCGTGGGGGGTGGCGTGGCGGCTGGCGTGGCGCACGGTGGCGGCGCGCCCTCGGCGGGCGTTGCTGCTGTGCGGGGGCTTCGGGGTGGGCGTGGGGGTGATGGTGGTGCTGCTGGCCGTGGGGGAGGCGATGGTGCGGCAGGCCAGCCGCGAGCAGCTGGTGGGGGGCGGCGAGGTGACGGTGCTCCCCGAGGGGATCGACCTGGAGGTGCTCACCACCGGCGGACTGGGGGGGCTGTATTTCTCGGTGCCCAACGCGCGCTTCGTGCATTCGCAGGTGCTGGCGGCGCCGCGGCTGCGCGACGCGGTGGCCGCGGTGGCGCCGCAGCTGGAGGGGAAGTTGCTGTACCTCACCACCGAGGGCGGCACCGAGCACGCCGTGCGTGCGGCCGGCGAGCTGCCGTCGGCCTCGCGCCGGGTGGGGGCACTGCCGCCGGTCGTGGCGGGCACCTGGGAGGACGACGACGGGGACCGACGATGGGCGGCGCCCACCCCGGCCGAGTGGCGCCACGACCTGGACCACTTCCATCGCCCGCCGGCGGGGATGGCCAACCCCGAGGGGTGGGGGGAGTGGCACTACTTCAACGTGCGCTCCCCCGACGGTGCGCGGTGGGTGGTGCTGTCGTTCCTGGTGGGGGGCGACGTGAACGGCCCCCGGTGGGGGGGACAGCTGCTGGCCACGGTGCATGAGCGGGGGCGCCCCGTGCGGCGGTACCAGCGCCAGGTGCCACGCACGGCGGTGCGCTTTGATACCGTCAGCGCCGACGTGCAGGTGGGGGAGGGGTCGGTGCGGGTGCTCCCCGACGGTCGGTACGCGGTGGTGATGACGGTGCCCGGCGAGGAGGCGGGGGGGACGGGCGGCGAGCGGCTGACGGCGCGCCTGACGGTGTCCCCCGTGCGGCAGGCGGAGTTTCCGGGGGCGACGCTGCTGAGCGGGGCGGCGACGTCGGGGTATGTGGTGCCGGCGTTGCGCGCGACGGCCAGTGGCACGGTGTGCGCGGGGGCGCGGTGCGAGACGTTTACCGAGGCCCCGGCCTATCACGACCACAACTGGGGCGGCTGGCAGGGGGTGACGTGGGAGTGGGGGATGGCGCACGCCGGGGCGTACACGCTGCTGTACGGCCGGGTGACCCCGGCCGACGCGGGGGCGCCGCCGCCGCTGTTTGCCTACCTGGTGGACGGGGAGGGGTTCCTGGCGCTGTTCCGCCCGCGCGCGATCCGCTGGGAGGGGAGCCGGCCGGTGGCCACGGCGCAGGGGACCGTGCAGGCGCCGACCCACGCGGTGCTGGAGGAGGTGCGCGGCGCCGACACGCTGCGGGTGACGATCGCGGTGGACAACGCCATGGCGACGGACACGCGGCGCCCCGGGCGCGGAACCTTGGGGGCGCCGCGCCCGTGGTTTCTCCAGATGGCCGGGACGGCCACGGTGCAGGGACGGGTGCGCGGGGTGCCGCTGTCGGGGAGCGGGCGCGGCTTCTTCGAGACCTACCGCTGACCAGACGGCGTGCCGCGCCCCGCTATCTTTCCCGCATGAGGGCGACATGAGCGTTCCCGCCTCGGCGGCGGAGCAGGTGCAGTGGCTGCGGCACGGCGCCTGCCGCGATCCGCATGCGCTGCTGGGCGCGCATCCGCTGCGCCCGGGGCGCAAGACGGGGGTGGTGGTGCGGGCCTGGCAGCCGGGGGCGACCTCGGTGGCCGTGCGCACCAAGACGGCCCTGGTGCCGCTGGCCCCGGTGGCGGAGGGGCTGTTCGAGGGGACGCTGCCGCGTGTGCGGCGGCCGCTGCGCTACCAGTTGGTGGTCACGCACGGGGATGGCCGGGTGGAGGAGGTGGCCGATCCGTACTGCTTCCTCCCCACACTGGGCGAGCTGGACCTGCACCTGTTCAACGAGGGGCGCCACCTGCGGCTGTGGGAGGCGCTGGGGGCGCAGCCGCGCACGGTGGACGGCGAGCCCGGCACCGGCTTTGCCGTGTGGGCGCCCACGGCGCAGCGGGTGGCGGTGATCGGCACCTTCAACGCGTGGGACGACGAGCGCCATCCGATGCGACAGCTGGGGGCCAGCGGGGTGTGGGAGCTGTTCCTCCCCGGCGTGAGCCCGGGCGCGCTGTACAAGTTCGCGATCCTCACCGCCGCTGGGGAGACGGTGGTGAAGACCGACCCGTACGCGCGCATGATGGAGCAGGCGCCGGGGCACGCGTCCATCGTGCAGGGGGCGCCGGCGCACGCGTGGGGCGATGCGGCGTGGCTGGCGCGACGCGCCGAGTCGGACCCGCTGGCGTCGCCGATGCTGGTGTACGAGGTGCACCTCCCGTCGTGGCAGCGCGGCGCGGCGGGCGAGGTGCTGTCGTACCGGGCGCTGGCGCCGCGTCTGGCGGCGCACGTGCGGCAGCTGGGGTTCACGCACGTGGAGCTGATGCCCGTGCTGGAGCATCCGTACGGCGGGTCGTGGGGGTACCAGGTGGGAGGGTACTACGCCCCCACATCGCGGCACGGCACCCCCGACGACTTCCGCGCGCTGGTGGACACGCTGCACCAGGCGGGGATCGGGGTGCTG
>JBILED010000223.1:0-4572 GCA_044352305.1 Gemmatimonas sp. | reverse complement strand
AGCGGCGGCAGGTCACGCTGATCCTGCTGGCCCTGTTCGGGGCCTCGCTGCTGTACGGCGACGGGATCATCACCCCCGCCATGAGCGTGCTGGGGGCGCTGGAGGGGCTGGAGGTGGCCACGCCGGCGCTGGCGCACTTCGTGGTGCCGCTCACCATCGTGATCCTCGGGTCGCTGTTCTCGGTGCAGCGCTTCGGCACCGACCTCATGGGGAAGGCGTTCGGCCCGATCATGCTGGTGTGGTTCGTGGCCATCGGCTGGCTGGGGCTGCGGGAGGTGCTGGAGTCCCCCTGGATCCTGGGGGCGGTGAATCCGCTGCACGCGGCGGCCTTCGTGGGGGAGCACGGCCTGCTGGCGTTCCTGGTGCTGGGCTCCGTGGTGCTGGTGATCACCGGGGGCGAGGCGCTCTACGCCGACATGGGGCACTTCGGCAAGCGCCCCATCCGGCTGGCGTGGCTGGCGCTGGTGTTCCCGGCGCTGCTGCTCAACTACTTCGGGCAGGGGGCGCTGCTGGTGCGCGACCCCTCGGCGGCCGCCAACCCGTTCTTCCTGCTGGCCCCCAAGGCGCTGCTCATCCCGCTGCTGGTGCTGGCCACGCTGGCGGCCATCGTGGCGTCGCAGGCGATGATCTCGGGGGCCTACTCGGTCACGCGGCAGGGGATCGCGCTGGGGTACATCCCGCGGCTGGAGATCCGGCACACCTCGCAGCGGGAGGAGGGGCAGATCTACATCCCCGAGGTGAACTGGTTCATCGCGGTGGGGTGCCTGGTGATCGTGCTGGCGTTCCAGGAGACGTCGCGGCTGGGGGCGGCGTACGGCATCGCGGTGACCGGCACGATGCTCATCACCTCCATCCTGTTCTTCCAGGTGGTGCGGCAGCGGTTCCAGTGGGCGCTGTGGCAGGCGGTGGCGCTGTGCAGCGTGTTCGTGGTGGTGGACCTGCTGTTCTTCAGCGCCAACGTGGTGAAGGTGCTGCACGGCGGCTGGGTGCCGCTGGCGCTGGGGGTGGCGCTGTTCGCGGCGATGGCCACCTGGAAGCGGGGGCGCGCGCTGCTGGTGCGTCGCCTCGACTCGGGGGTGGACACGGAGCACTTCGTGCGGGAGCTGGGGCACAAGAAGGTGCACCGGGTCCCCGGGACGGCGGTGTTCATGACGGGGAGCGAGGACGGGGTGCCTCCGGTGCTGCTGCACCACCTCAAGCACAACCAGGTGCTGCACGAGCGGGTGGTGCTGCTGTCGGTGAAGACCGCGGACGTGCCGGAGGTGCCGGCGGCGGAGCGGGTGACGGTGCAGGAGCTGGGGATGGGGGTGTGGCGCGCGGTGGCCACCTACGGCTTCATGCAGTCGCCCAGCGTGCCGGCGGTGATGGCGCGGGTGACGGAGCTGGGGGTGCCCTGCCCGCCCATGCGCACCACGTACTACCTGGGGCGCGAGCGGCTGATCCCCACGGTGAAGAAGGGGGAGAAGCACGCGCTGGCGCGGTGGCGCAAGGTGCTGTACGCGTTCATGGCGCGGAACGCGCGCTCGGCCACCGACTTCTTCGGGCTCCCCCCCAACCGGGTGGTGGAGCTGGGGACGCAGCTGGAGTTCTAGGTCAGCCGCCGGTGGCGGGCTGGAGGTCGCCCACCGCCACCGGACGCGCCGGGTCCGGGCGCTCCGCCTCGTCGGCGGGGCGCTCCCGGCGGCGCAGCCGGTCCAGCACGGTGTAGAACACCGGCGTGACGTACAGGGTGATGAGCTGCGAGAAGGCCAGCCCGCCCACCACCGCCAACCCCAGCGGCTGGCGCGATTCGGCGCCGGCCCCCACCGCCAGCGCGATGGGGAGCGTCCCCATGAGCGCCGCCATGGTGGTCATCATGATGGGGCGGAAGCGCACCCGCGCCGCCTCCACGATCGCCTCGGCGGGGGGCGTGCCGCGCTCGCGCTCTTCCTCGATGGCGAAGTCGATCATCATGATGGCGTTCTTCTTCACCAGCCCGATGAGCATGATCACCCCCACGTAGGCGTAGACGCTGAGGTCCTTGCCGAAGAGCAGCAGGGTGAGCAGCGCGCCGACGGCGGCGAAGGGGAGCCCCGACAGGATGGTGAGCGGGTGGATGAAGCTCTCGTACAGGATCCCCAGCACCACGTAGATCACGAACACCGCCACCACCAGCAGCGCCAGCAGCCCCCCCTGCGCCTGCGCGAACGCCTGCGTGTCCCCGGAGAGGACGCTGCTCACCCCGTCGGGGAGGATGGCGCGCGCCTCGCGCTGCACCGCCTCCACCGCGGTGCCCAGCGCGACGCCGGGGCGGAGGTTGTACGAGATGGTGACGGCGGGAAGCTGCCCGTTGTGCTGGATGGACTGCGGCCCCACCCCCTTGGTGAAGCGGGCCACGGCGCCCAGCGGCACCAGCGTCCCCCCGGCGCCGCGCACGAACAGCGAGCCCAGCACCGTGGGATCGCGCTGGAACGCGGGCTCGAGCTCCAGGATGACCCAGTACTGGTTGGTCTGCGTGTAGATGGTGGAGACCTGCCGCCCGCCGTAGGAGCTGTACAGCGCCTGCTCGATCTGCGCCGCGGTGACCCCCAGCGTGGAGGCGCGCTCGCGGTCGATCTCCACCGCCACCTGCGGGTTCCCCACCTGCAGGTCGCTGGAGATGCCGTCGATCTCCGGCAGCTCGCGCATGCGCTGCTCCAGCGCCCGCCCGGCGGTGTACAGCTCGGCGATGTCGCTCCCCTGCAGCGACACCTGGTAGGCGCTGTTGCCGCGCCGGCCACCGATCTGGATGGGCGGGGAGTTGCGGAAGAACACCTGCACGCCGGCCACCTGCCGCGCCTTGCGATTGAGGTCGCGCATCACGTCGTCCACCGGCGGGCGCTGTCCGCGGGGCTTCATGGTGAGCTGCAGGCGCCCGGTGTTGCTGCCGCCCCCCATGCCGCCCCCGCCGCCCACCGACGCGAGCACGAACGCCACGTTGGTGTCCGCCCGCACGATCTCGGCCACCTGCCGCATCTTGGCCACCATCGCGTCAAAGCCGATCCCCTCGGGCCCCTCCACCGACCCGGAGAGACGCCCCGTGTCCTCGGGGGGGATGAACCCCTTGGGGATGGCCCGGAAGAGGACCACGGTGAGCACCAGCGTGGCCGCCGAGAAGAGCAGCGTGAGCCCCCGGTGGCGCATCACCCATGCCAGCGAGCGCACGTAGCCGCGCTCGCTGGCCAGGTACAGCCGCTCCACCGACCGCCACGCGCCCTCCGCCGGCGCGTGCCCCTCGCCGCCCCGCAGGAAGCGCGCGCACAGCATGGGCGTGAGGGTGAGCGACACGAACCCCGACACCAGGATCGCCACGCCGATGGTCACCGCGAACTCGCGGAACAGCCGCCCCACCAGCCCCGGCATGAACAGCAGCGGGATGAACACCGCCACCAGCGACAGCGTCATCGACAGGATCGTGAAGCTGATCTCCCGCGAGCCGTCCAGCGCCGCCTGCAGCGGCTTCTTCCCCATCTCCAGGTGGCGGACGATGTTCTCCAGCATCACGATGGCGTCGTCCACCACGAACCCCACCGCCAGCGTGAGCGCCATCAGCGACAGGTTGTCCAGGCTGAAGCCCAGCATCCACATCACGATGCACGTCCCCACCAGCGAGAAGGGGAGGGCCAGCGAGGGAATCACCGTGGCGCGCGCGTTGCGCAGGAACAGGAAGATCACCAGCACCACCAGGCACAGCGTGAGCAGCATGGTGAACTTCACGTCGGTCACCGACTCCTCGATGGAGTCGGCCTTGTCGTAGATCTTCTCCACGCGGATGCCGGCCGGGAGCTGCGGGCGCAGCGCCTCGAGCGCGTCGCGCACCCCCTCGGACACCTTGACGGTGTTCTCCCCGGGCTGGCGGATGATGGCCAGCGAGATGTTCGCCCGCCCGTTGAGCTCGCTGAAGCCGCGCTGGTTCTGGAGGTCGTCGAGCACCTGCCCCAGGTCGCCCAGCCGCACCGGCGCGCCGTTGCGGTACGCCACCACCAGCGCCCGGTACTGCGCCGCGTTGCGCAGCTGGCCGCTGGCCTGGATGGTGAACGACTGGCTCGGGCCCATCAGCACGCCGCCGGGGAGGTTGGAGTTCCCCGCCTGGATCGCCTGCTGCACCTCGTCGATCCCGATCCCCCGCGCCACCAGCGCCCCCGGGTCCAGCTGCACGCGCACCGCGTACTTGGCCGAGCCGTACACCTGCACCTGCGCCACCCCCGACACGGTCGAGAGCCGCTGCCCCACGAACGTCTCCACGTACTCGTTCAGCTCCGTCCGGCTCATCTGGTCGGTGCTGAAGCTGTACATCGCGATCGGCTGGTCGGCCGCGTTGGCCTTGTTGTACGACGGCGGCTGGATCCCCTGCGGCAGCTGGCGCAGCGTCTTGGAGATGGCCGACTGCACGTCGGCGGCGGCCTTGTCGATGTCCCGCTCCAGGTTGAACTGCAGGGTGACGTTGGTGCTCCCCTGCGAGCTGCTGGAGGTGATGTTGTCGATCCCCGCGATGGTCGCGAACTGCTGCTCCAGCGGCGTGGCCACCGAGGTGGCCATCACCTCGGGGCTGGC
>JBILED010000222.1:0-4578 GCA_044352305.1 Gemmatimonas sp. | reverse complement strand
CGGCTGACGCGCAGGCGCTATTCGAGCGCGCCATCACGCTGCTGGAGTCCGGCGAGGTGCGCGCCGCGCAGCGCGGGGCGGACGGCCGGTGGCGGGCGGTGCCATGGGTGAAGCGGGCCATCCTGCTGGGGTTTCGGCTGGGGCGCGTGGTGGAGATGTCCCCCGCCGGCGGCGTGTTTCACTTCGTGGACAAGGAGACCTTCCCCACGCGCAGCTTCCGGCTGGAGCAGCAGGTGCGCGTGGTCCCCGGCGGGTCCACCGTGCGGCGCGGGGCGTACCTGGCGCCTTCGGTGGTGTGCATGCCGCCGATGTTCGTGAACGCCGGGGCGCATGTGGGGCGCGGGACGATGATTGACTCGCACGCGCTGGTGGGGAGCTGCGCGCAGATCGGCGAGCGCGTGCACCTGAGCGCGGCGGCGCAGGTGGGCGGCGTGCTGGAGCCGGTCAATGCGTCGCCGGTGATCATCGAGGACGACGTGGTGGTGGGGGGGAACTGCGGCGTGTACGAGGGGACCGTGGTGCGCGCACGCGCGGTGCTGGGGGCCGGGGTGATCCTGACGCGCGGGACGCCGGTGTACGACCTCGTGCGCGAGACCGTGTTGCGGGCCACGCCGGAGCACCCGCTGGAGATCCCCGAGGGAGCCGTGGTGGTCCCCGGCGCGCGCCGCGTGGCCTCCGCCTTCGGCGAGCGCGAGGGGCTGTCGCTGCAGACCCCCGTCATCGTGAAGTACCGCGACGACAAGACCGACACCGCCACCGCGCTGGAGGCGTGGCTGCGGTAGCCATTCCGCAGCACGGAAGGAAGCGGGCGGCGGGGTGCCATCGCGCGCGCCCCGTCGCTACCGTTGTCCCCCATGCGACGCGCCTTCCTCCTCGGTTGCCTGGGCCTCGTCCTCTACGAGGCGCTCAACGTCTACTTCATCATGCCCTTCCCGGGGAGCCAGCGGATCCCCAGCCTGGAGGGCGCCTACCTGCTGCACCAGTGGCGCTGGGTCGCCCGCGCCGCCTGCGCCGCCCTCATCCTGGCCGGAATCCGTGACGCGTGGCGCCAGCGCAGCTGGCGCTACGGGTTCGTCCCCGCTTTGACGCTCCTCGCGGGGGGCGTCACCCACGCCGTCAACTTCGTCCTGGCCGCGGACGCGCAGTTCCGCCAGCCGCACGCGGTGCGCATGGCCACCGCCGCCGAGAACACCGTGGCGCCAGGCCGCCTGGTGGTGGGTCTCGAGGTGAACGGCGACGCCCGCGCTTACCCGCTCCAATTCATCGGCTATCACCACCAGGTGCGCGACACCATCGCCGGGCGTCCCGTGCTGGTGAGCTACTGCACGGTGTGCCGCACCGGGCGCGTCTTCTCGCCGGTGGTGGACGGGCGCGTGGAATCCTTCCGCCTGGTGGGGATGGACCGCTTCAACGCGATGCTGGAGGACGCGACCACCGGCAGCTGGTGGCGCCAGGCCAACGGCGAGGCGGTGGCCGGCCCCCGGCGCGGCACCGTCCTCGAGGAGCTCCCCAGCCGGCAGGTCACCCTGGCCACCTGGATGGCGCTCTACCCCCACAGCCGCATCATGCAGGCCGACAGCGCCTTCCTGGGGGAGTATGCCAAGGACTACGCCTACGAGCGCGGCACCAGCCGCAAGCAGCTCACCGGCACCGACACCGCCTCCTGGCGCGACAAGTCGTGGGTGGTGGGGATCACGCTGGCAGGCGCCAGCACGGCATTCGACTGGAACCGCCTGGAGCGCGAGCGCGTGATCAACGCCGAGGTCGGGGGCGTCCCGGTGGTGCTGGCGCTGGCGGCCGACTCGGCCAGCTTCTTCGCTTTCGAGCGCCCGGACCGCGCCACCACCTTCACTCTCCGGGGTGACTCGCTGGTGGCCGGCGCCGCCTCCTATGCCTTCAACGGCAAGGGCCCCGCCGGCGCGCTGCGCCCGATCAACGCCAGCCAGGAGTTCTGGCACAGCTGGCGCACCTTTCAGCCGCAGACCTCGCGCTACTGAACGCGGCTGCGCGAACGGGCGGGTGGAGCCCCGGGGCCCCGAGGGGTAGCTTACGCGGGTTCCCCTCCCCCTCACCTACGGAGACATCATGCGCACGGTGCGTGACCCCAGCGGGGCCACCTGGATCTGCCTCGAACTCCCCGAGGTGCCGGAGGATCAGCGGCCCGCGGAGGCTCTGGCCACCGCTCCGATGGTGGCCATCGAGTGCAACTCGGGCGCCGATCGGGTCATCGCCCTGGTCGCCCCCGGGTGGGACGAGGCGCTGGACGATGCCGCGCTCCTTGCGGTCATTCGGCCGGAGCTGCGCCCCCCCGCCACCCCCTGATGACCGACGGCCTTCGCGTGGCCGGCTCGGTCACGCCACCCGGGGACAAGTCGATCAGCCACCGCGCGCTCCTGTTGGCGGCGCTGGCCGACGGCCCCTCGCGCATCCGCGGCATCCTCCCCTCGGCCGACGTGCAGGCCACGGCGGCGGCGCTGCGCGCCTTGGGCGTCGCCATCCCCCCGCTCACCGCCGACTTCGTGGTGCCCGGGCGGGGCCCCGCCGCGCTCCACTCCCCCGGGGCGCCGCTCGACTGCGGCAACAGCGGCACCACCGCGCGGTTGCTGGCGGGCGTGCTGGCGGCCCTCCCCGGGGTTGAGGCCCGCCTTGAAGGGGATGACAGCCTCAGCCGGCGCCCGATGCGGCGCGTGGCCGCGCCACTGGGCGCCATGGGGGCGCAGCTGGTGTTCGAAGGACCGTCGGGGCACGACGGTCTCCCGCTCCGGGTGGTGGGGGGCATGCTGCGCCCGCTGGTATTCGACAGTCCGCACGCCAGCGCGCAGGTCAAGAGCGCCGTGCTGCTGGCTGGGTTGCTGGCGGGCGTCGAGGTGACCGTCACCGAACCCGAGCGGTCGCGCGACCACACGGAGCGGATGCTGGCCGCCCGCGGGGTGCGCGTGGAGGTTGATGGGCCAACGGTCCGGTTGCCTGCCGGGCAGCGCCTGCGCCCGCTCGACACCGAGGTGCCGGGCGACCCCTCCTCGGCCATGTATTGGGCGGCGCTGGCTGCGCTGGCCTCCGCGGGGGAGCTGCGGGTGGAGGGGGTGGCGCTCAACCCCACGCGCGCCGGCGGATTCGACCTCCTGCGCCGGATGGGCGCCACCGTTACGCTGCTGGATCAGCGGGACGCCGGGGGCGAGCCGGTCGGCGCGGTGGTCGTGGCCCCCGGCGCGTTGCGCGCCATCGACGTGCGTGGCGGCGACATCCCTCGGGCCATCGATGAACTGCCCATGCTGGCCTGCCTGGCGGCGCGCGCGGAAGGGACCACCGTGGTGCGGGACGCCCAGGAGCTCCGGGTCAAGGAGAGCGACCGCATCCGGGCGGTGGTCACCAACCTGCGGGCCATCGGGGTGCAGGCCGAAGAGCTCCCCGACGGGTTCGCGGTCACGGGCGGCACCCACCCGTTGGCCGGCACCGTGGTGACCCACGGCGACCACCGGCTCGCCATGGCCTTCGGGGTGTTGGCCGCGCTCCCGGGCAATGCCATCGCGCTGGATGATCCCGGGTGCGTGACCGTGTCGTACCCCGGGTTCTGGGAGGAATTGACTCGCCTGACCAAGGCGATCGTCCGCACGGCCGCGAAGACGGCGGGGGCCCCTGCCATGCCTCCCGCGCCGCTGGTGATCGCCATCGACGGCCCCGCGGCCTCGGGGAAGAGCTCCACGGCGCAGTGGGTGGCCCGCGAGCTGGGGGTACATCACGTGGATTCCGGCGCGTTCTACCGGGCGGTCGCCTGGCTGGGGGTGGAATCGGGGACGGCGCCGGCCGAGTGGACTGCCGCGCAGCTGCTGGCGGAGGCGCACCGGGTCGGGCGCCGCCTGACCGAGCGGTCGGTGCTCCCGGTGATCGACGGGCTGGACCGGGACGAGGCGCTCCGGGGTGGGGCGGTGACGGCCGCCGTGTCGCGGGTGGCGCAGATGCCGGCCGTGCGGGCCTGGGTCAACGACCAGGTGCGGGCGGCGGGGACGGAGGTCGATGTGGTGGTGGACGGCCGGGACATCGGCACGGCGGTGTTCCCGCACGCCGGGCTCAAGGTGTTTCTGGTGGCGGACCCCTGGGAGCGGGCCCGGCGGCGGCTGGTGCAGCGGCTGGGACGGCGCCCCGGTGACGCCGAGATCGCCGAGGAGACGGAGGCGCTGGTGGCGCGGGACGCGCAGGACGCGGCCCAGAGCGTGCCGGCCCGGGACGCGGTGACGATCGACACCACCACGGTGACGCAGGCGGAGCAGGTGGAGCGGATCGTGGCGTTGGCCCGGGCGGCGCGGCAGCGCCTGCGGGACGACCCGGACGCCTGACCGGTCATTGCCCACCGGGGCAGGACCGCCTATTCTTCCGGGTTCCCGCAGGCCCGTCCACCAACCCTTGTCTCGGCGCGGCGAGAGCGACACCCGCGCACCAGGAGAGCCGACCATGAGCACCGACCTCGGCACCGAACTCGCGACGGACATCGACGAGTTCACCGCCGCCCCGCGCCTGACGGCGCGCGAGAAGCGCGACCTGCAGAAGAGCCAGCTGCGCCCGCTGGCCAACCGCCGCCCC
>JBILED010000304.1:0-3015 GCA_044352305.1 Gemmatimonas sp. | reverse complement strand
TGCTGGACGCCGGCCACGACGTCCTCTGCCTGGACAACTTCTTCACGGGGTCGAAGGACAACATCGCGCACCTGCAGGCGCACCCGCGCTTCGAGCTCATCCGCCACGACGTGACCTTCCCGCTGTACGTCGAGGTGGACGAGATCTACAACCTGGCGTGCCCCGCCTCGCCGGTGCACTACCAGCACGACCCGGTGCAGACCACCAAGACCAGCGTGCACGGCGCGATCAACATGCTGGGGCTGGCCAAGCGCACGGGGGCGCGGATCTTCCAGGCCTCCACGAGCGAGGTGTACGGCGACCCGCAGGTCCATCCGCAGCCGGAATCCTACGTGGGGCACGTCAACCCCATCGGCCCGCGCTCGTGCTACGACGAGGGGAAGCGGTGCGCGGAGACGCTGTTCTTCGACTACCGGCGCCAGCACGGCGTCCGCATCAAGGTGGCGCGCATCTTCAACACCTACGGGCCGCGGATGCACCCGAATGACGGCCGGGTGGTGTCCAACTTCATCGTCCAGGCGCTGCGCAACGACCCGATAACCCTGTACGGCGGGGGGACGCAGACGCGGTCGTTCTGCTACGTGGACGACCTGATCGAGGGGTTCGTGCGGCTGATGGCCAGCGACGACGCGGTGACCGGGCCGATGAACCTGGGGAACCCCGGGGAATTCACGATGCTGGAGCTGGCGCAGCTGGTGCGCGAGCTGACGGGGTCGCGGTCCCCCCTGGTGCACCTGCCGCTGCCGGCGGACGACCCGCGGCAGCGGCAGCCCGACATCAGCCTGGCGCAGCGGACGCTGGGGTGGGAGCCCACGGTGCCGCTGGCGGAGGGGCTGGCGCGCACCATCGCCTACTTCGAGCGGCTGCTGAGCGCGGGGGGCGGCGCGGCCGCCCTCGCGGATGCGCCGGCCGCGGTCCGTGGCTGACGCCCGGCGCGTGCGGCGCGCGCCATGAACGACCCGGTCGTGCTCACCATCGCCCCCGGGGTCGCCCGGCGCCAGTACTGGGGCGACCTGTGGCGGTACCGGGAGCTGTTCTGGATGCTGGCGTGGCGCGATGTCGCCGTGCGCTACAAGCAGACGGTGTTCGGGTTGGCCTGGGCGCTGCTGCAGCCGCTGGCCACGATGCTGGTGTTCTCCGTGGTGTTCGGCCGCGTGGCGCGCCTCCCCACCGAGGGGAGCGTGCCGTATGCGCTCATGGTGTTCGCGGGGCTGCTCCCGTGGATGCTGTTCGCCACCGCGCTGTCGGGGCAGGCCAACAGCCTGCTCACCAACGCCAGCCTCATCAGCAAGGTCTACTTCCCGCGGCTCATCATCCCGGCGGCCACGGTGATCGTGGCCGGGGTGGACTTCCTGGTGGGGCTGGGGCTGCTGGGGGCGCTGATGGCCTGGAACGGCCTGTGGCCCACGTGGCGCCTGCTCGCGGCGCCGCTCATGGTCGCCATGGCGGTGCTCGCCAGCGTGGGCCCCGGGCTGTGGATGGCCGCGATGAACGCGCGCTACCGCGACTTCCGCTACGTGGTGCCGTTCCTCGTGCAGTTCGGCGTCTACGTGTCGCCGGTGGGGTTCAGCAGCACCGTCGTCCCCGACCAGTGGCGGCTGCTCTACGCCCTCAATCCCATGGCCGGCGCCATTGACGGCTTCCGGTGGGCGCTGCTGCCCGACCCGTCGCCGTTGTACGTCCCCGGCTTCCTGCTCAGCTGGGGGGTGATCCTGGTGACCCTGTGGCTGGGGGTGCGCCGGTTCCGCGCCGTGGAAGCCACCCTGGCCGACCTGATCTAGCCATGGCCGGCCACGCCATCCGCATCGAGGGGCTGGGGAAGTCGTACCTCATCGGCCGCGGCGCGCCGCGCGCCGAGCCGTACCGGTCGTTGCGCGAGGTGCTGGCGCGCAACGCGGGTACGGTGCTGCGGCGCACGCGCGACGCGCTGCGGGGGCGCGCGATGATCGAGGGGGAGGCGCTGGAGGAGTACTGGGCGCTGCGCGACGTGAGTGTCGACCTGCCGCAGGGGACGCGGCTTGGGGTGATCGGGCGGAACGGCGCCGGCAAGTCCACCCTGCTCAAGATCCTCAGCCGGATCACCGAGCCCACCACCGGCCGGGTCACGGTCCACGGCCGCATTGCCAGCCTGCTGGAGGTGGGGACGGGATTCCATCCGGAGCTCACCGGCCGGGAGAACATCTTCCTCAACGGGGCCATCCTGGGGATGCGCCGCCGCGAGATCCGCGAGCGCTTCGACGAGATCGTGGCCTTTGCGGAGATCGACCGGTTCCTGGACACGCCGGTGAAGCGGTACTCCTCGGGGATGTACGTGCGGCTGGCGTTCGCGGTGGCCGCGCATCTGGATCCGGAGATCCTGATTGTCGATGAGGTGTTGGCCGTGGGGGATGCGAGCTTCCAGAAGAAGTGCCTGGGGAAGATGCGCAGCGTCTCCGAGGCGGAGGGGAAGACGGTCATCTTCGTGAGCCACAGCCTGCCGGCGATCTCGTCGCTCACCAGCCACTGCTTGCTGCTGGAGCGCGGCCGGGTGCGTTCCACCGGGCCCACCGCCGGGGTGATCGCCGACTACGTGCGCGACCATGCCGATTCGGGGGTCAGTTATCGCGCCGCTGACGCCCCGGACCGCCCGGGGCGGAGCCGGGTGCGCGAGGTGCACCTGCACACCAGCAGCGGCGCGGGGACGCATGAGCTGGGGGAGCCGCTGGTGGTGGAGGCGGTGGTGGCGCTGGATGAGGCGCGCCGCGGGCGGACGCTCTCCTTCCAGCTGGTCAACCAGAACGGGGTGGCCGTGCTGCACGTGTGGCGCTACGACGCCGACGCACCGTGGCTGCGCCAGGCGGGGACCTGCCGTGTGCGCTGCACGATCCCCCGCCTGCGGCTGAACGTGGGCACCTATGCGCTGACCTGCCACCTGGGCGGCATGCCGTGGGAGCCGCAGGACGAGACGCTGGAGGGGATCTGCACGTTCACCGTGGAGGCCACCACGGTGGACACCCTCTTCGGGTGGCGGGAGAA
>JBILED010000055.1:0-14906 GCA_044352305.1 Gemmatimonas sp. | reverse complement strand
CGCCAGCCGCGCCTCGTGGCGCGCCTTCAGCACGCCCGCGCGGCGCAGCAGCGAGCGGACGGTGTCGGTGGGGGTGGCGCCCACGTCCAGCCAGTGGTTCACGCGATCCATCTTGAGCGCCAGGGCGTTCTCGCCCGTGCGGGGCTGGTACTGCCCGAGGATCTCGATGAAACGGCCGTCGCGCGGGCTCTTGGAGTCGGCGGCGACGATGCGGTACATGGGGGTCTTCTTCCGCCCTTCGCGGCGGAGACGGATCTTCACGGCCATCGGATACGCTCGGGATGTGGGGTCGCGTGCTGCTGGTGCCCGGCCAACCGGCGCCGCATCTTGGGACTGCTCGACGCGGTGGCCGGCACAGGGGCACCGTCCGGGCTCATCGCCACGCCGGCAGTTCCGGCAGGCACCCGGCCCCCCGGTGTTCAGGGGGAGCCTCGAAATATACCCCCCCACCCGCCTCGCGCCAATGCTTGCTCCCGCTCACCGCCGTGCCGCCGAGGGCACCTTGAGGCCCCTGAGCACCCTCCTGGCGCTGGTCGCCCCCCTGGCGGCGGTCGCCATGCCGGTCCGCGCCCAGCGCCCGGCCCAGGACCGCCAGCCCCTCCCCGCCGTGGCCGCCACGGGCGGCATGGTGGTCTCCGCCAGCGCCCTCGCGTCGGCCGTGGGGCGCGACGTCCTCGCCAACGGCGGCAACGCGGTGGACGCCGCCATCGCCACCGGCTTCGCCCTGGCGGTCACCTACCCCACCGCCGGCAACATCGGCGGCGGCGGCTTCATGGTCATCCGCTTCCCCGACGGGCGCGCCACCACCATCGACTTCCGGGAGAAGGCGCCGGCGGCAGCGTCTCCCACCATGTTCCTGGACTCCACGGGCGCGTACGCGTTCCGCACCCACCACGGGAGCCATGTGGCCGTGGGGGTCCCGGGGACGGTGGCCGGCTTTGCCCTGGCCCACCAGAAGTTCGGCAAGGTGTCGTGGGGGAAGACCGTGGAGCCGGCAGTGCGCATGGCGGCCGACGGCTTCGTGGTGCCCGAGGGGCTGGCGGCGTCGCTGGCGTCGGCGCAGCGGCGGCTGGCCGCCTACCCCGCCACCCTCGCGGCCTACTACAACAAGGGCCAGCCCTACGCCGCGGGCGACCGCCTGGTGCTGGGCGACCTGGGGAAGACGCTGGCGCGCGTGCGCGACCAGGGGCGCGACGGCTTCTACACCGGGGAGACGGCGCGCCTGATGGCCGCCGAGATGAAGCGGCACGGCGGGCTCATCACCGAGGCGGACCTGGCGGCGTATCAGGCCAAGGAGCGCCCCGCGGTGACCGGCACCTACCGCGGCGTGCAGGTGATCGGCATGGCGCCCCCCAGCTCGGGGGGGGTGGCGATGCTCGAGATGCTCAACATCCTGGAGGGGTTCGACCTCAAGGGGCTGGGACACAACACGTCGCCGTACCTGCACCTGCTGGCGGAGAGCATGCGCCGGGCGTTCCGCGACCGCGCGGTGCACCTGGGCGACCCCGACTTCTCCGCGGTGCCGGTGGCCCGCCTCATCGACAAGGCGTACGCGGCCGACCTGCGCAAGACCATCGACCGGGAGCGGGCGTCGCCGTCGTCGCCGGCGGACGTGACGCCGGGGTATGAGAGCGAGGAGACCACGCACTACAGCGTGGTGGACGCCAGCGGGATGGCCGTGTCGGTGACGTACACCCTGGAGGCCGGCTACGGGTTGGGGGCGGTGGTGGAGGGGGCCGGCTTCCTGCTCAACAACGAGATGGGGGACTTCAACGGCAAGCCCGGGCTCACCGACACCACGGGGCTCATCGGCACCGCGCCCAATGTGGCGCAGCCGGGGAAGCGGATGCTCTCCAGCATGAGCCCCACCATCCTGGCCAAGGATGGCCAGCTGCTGGCGGTGACCGGGAGCCCCGGCGGGCGGACGATCATCAACACCGTGCTGCAGGTGGTGCTCAACCTGGTGGATTTCGGGATGCCGGTGGCCGACGCGGTGAACGCCGGGCGGGTGCACCACCAGTGGCTCCCCAACCGGCTCACGGTGGAGCGCACGGGGGTTGGCGATGGCGTGCTGGCGGCGCTGCGGTCGCTGGGGCACGACGTGCGGGTGGGGGGGCAGCAGGGGACCGCGCACTCCATCGCCGTGGACCCCGCCACCGGGGTGCGCACCGGGGCGCCGGACGCGCGCGACCGGGATGCGGGGGCGGCGGGGCATGATCGGTCGGGAGGGGGGCGCTGACCCCCGCGAGTACCTCCGGCGGCCCGGTGACCATCGCCGGTGGCCGATCGCCCCAGGGGGCACCATGAGCGCGGGGGCGCCGGGCAGTCAGCCTCGGCGCCCCCGTTCGTGCGTCCCCCCCTGGCTCGCCCCGGGCGACGCGCCGACTCCAGGCGCGACGCCATCTCCGGTCTGACCTCCTTTCGTTTTTCTGGAATGACGGGAGGGACGAGACGAATGACGACGAGGTGACGCCCCGGAGGCAGGGTGTCGGCGGCGTACGGAACGCCGGACGCCGTCACCCTTTTTCGGGCATGGCCCGGAGGCACCGATGCAGGGAAGTCCGCGCAACACCGGTCGTTGGACCATGACGGGGCGTCTCCTCCTGGGGATGTTGGCGCTCACCGTGACGGGGGCGTGTGGCAGTGACCAGGCCGTGGCCCCCGAGGCGACGTCCGCGCCGGCGGGCCCCGCGGCACTGGCCCCGGCGGCAGGGGGGGCGGAGCTGCTGGTCCTGGTGGATGAGAAGGGGACGGCTCGGCGGGTGCTCATCGTGCGCGGCGAGCGCGATTCGCGGCGGCGGGAGGTGGAGCGCCTCGGGTTTCGGACCCTTTCCCACGACGCGGTGACCAACGGCGGGGTCGACGCGGTCAGCCGAGGGCTCTTCGCCGCGGGCGAGACGAAGGGAATCCCGGTACGGTACTTCCAGGCGGCAAGCGTGTGGGATCAGGCGTTCGATGCCCAGGTCGCTGAGCAGGTGGCCACTCGCTCTGCCGCCATCACCGCGAGCGCCAAGCTTCCGAGCGCCGAATATCCGAGGTCCATTGACCCGATCGGAGACGAGGTGGATGCCGCGGCGGTCATGGCTTCGATCGAATCGACCATGATCATGGTTGAAGGGATCCTGAACCTTGCGGTGACCTCCGCGTGCACTTCGGACGTCGCTGGCCACCAACTTGCGCGCGACGGGGCAGACCGAATGGCCACCGATGAGGGCGCCGGAGACTGCGACCGCCAAAGATTCGATGCCATCGAGCAGTCCCTGCAGGCAGCAGCGGCAGGAGCTGCCGTCATTGGCTCGCTCGCCTCCTGCGGTGCGACCATGGGGGCCTCCTGCCTCGCGATTCCAGTCCTGCACCGATGGTACATCTTGGAGGCAGACGAGGCCGCCAAGGCGGGTGCGGCCCTCTCCAAGTGCCTGTCGGGCAGGTAATCCAATACTCCATGGCCCTCCAGACGCTCCCGTTCAATCCACGCGAGAGGCGGTCGTGCATCGCCTTGACGTAATTGGGATCTGGGTTGTCGCCCTGCTGCTCGTGGGACGCGCACGGTGCTTGAGGGCAACGGACCCGAAACGGCGCGCATACTTGGGCCTGGCCGCTTTGGTCGCCAACCTCGGGCTTTGGCATGTATGCGCGGAGGGGACGATGGCCGGATTCAAGATGACGGTGTTGCTCCCCACCTCCGTTGCGATCGCCGTCTGGGCGCTGCGAGCGGTTTGGCAGGCCAATCGCGACCTGCGAGGACGGTCCTTTCGACGGTAAGGGCTGGCGCCGTTCCACAAACCACTACGGGGGGGCGATCCACCAAGGATCGCCCCCCCGTTCACCTCCCGGCGGCGGCGCGCACCGCCGCCCGGCTCACTTCACCGTGAACGCCGCCACGGCCTTGTACGTGTCCCACGCGATCACGAGCTCGCCCCCCTTCCCGGCGGGCTTCACCTGGATCTCCATCTTCTCCACCACCGGGTTGGTGCTGGTCACCGTCATCGGGATCCGCACCAGGTCCTGCTTGGCGTCATACGCCGTCCCCCACTGCTTCGTCTGCTTGTTCACGATCAGCTCCCACTTGCCGCTCTCCTCGAGCTTCGTGAACAGCGTGTAGGTGCCGGCCGGCACCGCCTTGCCGCCGAAGTCCAGCGCCTTGCTGGTGGTGAAGTGCGTCGCCTCGTTGGCCCCGGTGCGCCACACCATCCCCCACTTCATGTCCCCCAGGCCGTTGAAGATCACGCGGCCGCGCTTGCTGGGACGCCCGTAGTTCACCGCGATCTCGCTCCCCGCCACCGTCACCTTGAGCGAGTCGCGCGGCGACGCCGGCGCCTGCCCCTTCGCGCCCTGCCCCATCCCGGCCATCCCGCCCTGCGCCGCCGCCACCACGGGCGCCAGCGCCAGCGCCGCGGCCACCAGCGCGCCACCCACCGCCACACGAGCCTGCATCATGGGAGAACTCCTGATCCTGGTTGAGGTCTCGCTGTGCCGCGTTCGGGTCCTCACAACGGCACAGGGGGCCGGCCGACTCCGGCCGACCCCCCAATCCTAACCGCCTCGGGCACCCCCCCCAACGGCCACGCCGCCCGGGGGGGCACGCCCCCCTTACGGCGCCGAGGGGCCCAGCAGCGCCGTCAGCTCCCGCTGCACCTTGTCCAGTTCCGCCCGCAGGAACGCCCGCCGCTGGATCGCGTCACGCCCCACCTTCTGGTCCACCCGGGCCGTCATCCCGGCCAGATAGCTGATGTGCGCCTGCAGCCCCGGCTTCCCGTAGCGGATGGGCTGCGTGTTGAGCACCGCCGCCACCTTGGTGAGCCGCGCCACCGTGTCCGCCGCCGCCCCGCCGGCCGCGCCCAGCCGCTGCTGCGCCGCGCGCACCCGCGCCACCGCCGCGTTCACCTCCTGCACCATGCTGCGCATGGCCACGTTGTGGCGGTACTGCGCCTGGAGATCGGCCTCGGTGGTGCCGTCGGCGGCCAGCCGCGGGTCGATGCGCACCCGCAGCGGCACCTCCGCCGCCGTCTTCCCCATCACCACCCGAACGGTGTAGCGCCCCGGCGGAGCGCCAATCCCCTGCTGGTCGCGCATCCCCCACACGAAGCGGTTGAGCCCCGCCGCCGTCCCCACCGCATCCGCCGCCGGGCCGGCCGCCAGCGCCGCCGCGCGCCCGCCGCGCCCCTCCATCATCGACTCGTCAGGGTCGTCCCCCGCCGGGGCCCGGCCGCGCCCCGCCGCCGCCATCGGCCGCACGCCGCTGCGGTACAGGTTCACCACCGCCCCCATCGCGTCCAGCACCTCGATGTGCACCGTGTCGGTGGCCGCCGCGGGCAGGTAGTACTCCACCGTGGGCGACACCAGCGTGGACGCCACGTTCGACCGGTAGCCGTCGCGCGGACGGAACACCGTCAGCGGCGCCGACGCCGTGGACGGCGCCAGCTGCTGCAGCGACGCGATGTTGTCCAGGATCCACGCCGCCCGCCCCTGCGTGGCCACCACCAGGTCGCCGCGGTGCACCCGGATGTCGTTGATGGGCACTACCGGCATGTTCAGGTGGAACGGCTGCCAGTGCGCCCCGTTGTCGAACGAGACGTACATCCCGAACTCCGTCCCCGCATACAGCAGCCCGGCGCGCACCGGGTCCTCGCGCACCACGCGCGTGGGGTTGTCCTTCGCGATCCCGTTCTCCCCCGTGGTCAGCCGCGTCCACGTGGCCCCGTAGTCGTCCGTGCGGTACAGGTACGGCTGGAAGTCCCCCAGCAGGTAGCGGTACACCGCGAAGTACGCCGACCCCTTCCGGTGCGGCGACGCGTCAATCCAGGCCACGCGCCCCCCCTCGGGAAGGTCCTTGGGCGTCACCCGCTTCCACGTCTTCCCGTTGTCGCGCGTGACGGAGAAGGGGCCGTCGTTCGCCCCGGTCCAGATCACCCCCGGCTCCAGCGGCGACTCGGCGATCGCGTACAGCGTGCTGTAGAACTCCTCCCCCGTCACGTCGCGCGTGATGGGCGCCCCGCTCCCCCCCTGGCAGCACTTCGGGAACGCCGTGAGGTCGGGGGAGATCCGCTCCCAGGTGGCGCCGTTGTCACGCGTGCGGTGCAGGTACTGCGACCCGTAGTACAGCACCTTCGGGTCGTGCGGCGACGTGGCCATGGGGGTGGTGCGCTGCATGCGGTAGATCAGGTCGCCCCCGTCGTTCCCGTACAGCGACTGCCCGCCAATCCAGTAGTTCTTGGTGACGCCGGCCGCCACGTTCATCACGGCGTACTGCCCCTTGCAGTTGCCGTGGATGATGTTGGGGTCGGCCGGGTGCGGGATGATGGGCCCCGTCTCGCACCCGGGGCCCGTGCGCACCGCCCCCATGTTCATGGGCATGTTGAGCGACGGCACGATGTACGTGCTGTTGTCCTGCTGCGCCATGTACAGGTTGTACGGGAAGGCGTTGTCCAGCCACACGCCGTAGAACTCCGCGGTGGGCTGGATGTCCTGCGAGCTCCAGGTGCGCCCCCCGTCGAACGACACGTTCGCGCCGCCGTCGTTCGACTGCACCATCACCTTCCCGTCCCTCGGGCTGATCCAGATGTCGTGGTTGTCACCGTGCGGGGTGCGGAAGGGGGCCACCGTCTTCCCGCCGTCAGTGCTCTTGTAGAAGGTCTCCGCGCCCGCGTACACCACGTCGGCGTTGGTGGGGTCGGCTCCCAGCGACGTGTAATAGAAGGGCCGCGTGATGAGCCCCGGCGTGCTGTTCACCAGCTGCCACGTGCCCCCCGCGTCGTCGGAGCGGTACAACCCGCCCCCCGGCAGCGCCTCGACCAGCGCGTAGAGCCGCTGCGGGTTGGCGGCGGTCACCGCCAGGTTCCCCTTGCCGATGAGCCCCGTGGGAAGCCCCGTCCCGGGCTGCGTCCACGTCACGCCGCCATCCGTGCTCTTGTAGAAGCCCCCCTCGCGCGAGCCGGAGATGATGCTCCACGGCTTCCGCTCCAGCCGCGACATCCACGCGTACACCACGTCGGGGTTCCCCGGCTGCAGCTCCACGTCCATGGCACCGGTGCTGTCGCTCACCGCCAGCGTGCGGCTCCACGTCTTCCCGCCATCGGTGGTGCGGTAGATCCCGCGCTCGGGGTTGGGCTTGAAGGCGTTCCCCATGGCCGACACCCACACGATGTCGGGGTTGGTGGGGTGGATCCGCACCGCGCCGATCTGCCCGGCGTCGTACAGCCCCATGAACTGCCAGCTGGCGCCGCCGTCCAGCGACCGGTACACGCCGCGCCCGGTGGAGACGTTGCTGCGCACACCGTCCGACCCGGTCCCGACCCAGATGATGTCCGGGTTGGTCTCCGCCACGGCGATGGACCCGATGGAGGCCACCGGCACCTTCCCGTCGGTGATCGGCTGCCAGCTCTCCCCGCCGTCGGTGGTGCGCCACACGCCGCCGCTGGCGACCCCCATGTAGAACGTCTTCGGCTGCGACGGCACGCCGGTGACCGACGTCACGCGCCCGCCGCGCGAGTGCCCCACCAGGCGGTACTGCAGCCCGCGGAACAGTGCGGGGTCCACCGACGCCATGGGGGGCGGGGCCACGGGGCGCGCGGCCGGCGCGGCCCCGCGCGGGGGAAGGCGATTGGCCCCCTGGGCGGCCAGCGCGCCAGCCGCCGAGAGGAGGCAGGCGCCGGCAGCCAGCGCCCGGGTGGGGGAAGTCCAGCGAGTCATGGCGGAAGGACGAAGGTGAACCAACAAGGACCGGGCCCCCGCACGATGCGGCTGGCCCATCGAAACACCACGCGTGGCGCGCGTCACCGCGCCCCCGGACGGAGTACGCGGCCGGTGCCGCCACTGCTGCGCTGCGCCCCCTGCAGGGCGATGGCGCCGTTGACCACCACGGCGCTGATGCCCACCGGATACTGGAACGGATTGGCGAAGGTGGCGGCATCGGCCACGGTGGCGGGGTCAAACACCACCGCATCCCCAGCCATGCCGGGCGTCAGCGCCCCGCGGTCGGCCAGCCCCAGGCGCGCCGCCGGCACGCTGGTCATCTTCGGGATCGCCTCCTCCAGCGAGAGCGCCTTCCGCTCACGCACGAAGCGCCCCAGCACCCGCGGAAACGTGCCGGCGCCGCGGGGGTGCGGACTGCCGCGACGCGTGGGCCCTTCCACGGCAAAGGCCCCGCCATCGGAGCACACCATCCCCCACGGATGCGCCAGCAGCCGGTCGATGTTCTCCTCGCTCATCCCGAACCCCAGCATCCCCACCGACCCGCCGCTCCGCTGCAAGAGCCCCACGGCCGTGTCGTACGGGTCCGCGCCCAGCGAGGCCGCATACGCCCCCAGCCGCTTCCCCTCGGCGGCGCGGTCCTCCGCGGCGCGCACCGACGACACCTGCACCTGGTCCCAGCTCCCCAGCAGCGCCACCTTGGCCAGCACCTGGCGGCGCAGCGCCGGCGCCTGCGCCGGGTCGGCCAGCCGGGCCAGGAACGCCTCCGTGCCGCCATCCAGCGCCGCAATGGGGAAGAGGTTGGACAGCCCCGTGCTGTAGGCCTCGTAGGGGTACACGTCAAACCACGCGTCCCCCCCCGCCGCGCGCGCCTCGGCCAGCCGCGCGATGGACGCGTCCAGCTTGTCCCAGTTGCGGCGCCCCTGCTGCTTGAGATGCGAGACCTGCACCGGGCACCCCGCGCCGCGCCCGACCGCCAGCGCCTCGTCGATGGACTCCAGCAGCCGGTCGTCCTCGTTGCGCAGGTGCGACGCGTAGGGCAGCCGACGCGCCGCCAGCGGGCGCGACAGCGCAACCAGCTCCTCCAGCGACGCAAAGGCCCCCGGCGCGTATTCCAGCCCCGTGCTGGCGCCACACGCCCCCTCGGCCAACGCCCGCTCCACCATGGCCACCATGCGCGCCAGCTCGTCAGGGGTGGCGGGGCGGTTGGCCGCCCCCACCACCGCGCCGCGCACGCTCCCCAGTCCCACCATGGACGCGAAGTTCACGGCGGGGCGGTATCCCGCCACGGTCGTCGCCCACGCGGCGAAGCCGCGGTCCTGGGCGCCGGTGAACGACGAACTGCCGTCGGCCCCCACCACCACGGTGGTGATCCCCTGCCGCACCACCGACTCCAGGCGCGGGTCGTCGGCCAGGTTCCCCTCGGCGTGCGAATGGATGTCCACGAACCCCGGCGCCACCACCAGCCCGCGCGCGTCGATCTCCTCCTCCCCCTGCCCCACCACGCGCGGGGCCACCTCCGCGACGCGCCCGGCGCTGATGGCCACCTCGGCCACGCGCCCCGGGCCGCCCCGCCCGTCCAGCAGCAGGCCGCCGCGAATCACCAGGTCGTGCGCGGGGAAGCGGCGGATCGCCGGCGCCGCCAGCGTGCCACGCGACACGGCCGCCAGCGAGGCGGCCGCCGCCGAGGCGGCGAGGAAGGCGCGACGCGACGGGCTGCCGTGGGGGATGTCGCTCACCGGCGGGCCCCCGGCCCCAGCACCACCCGCCCCGGCGTGGCGCCGGTGTGCTCGCCCCCCCGCAGCACGGCGGTGCCGTTCACGAACACGTCGCGCACCCCCGTGGCCAGCTGATGCGGCTGCTCGAAGGTGGCGTGGTCCTGCACCGTGGCCGGGTCGAACACCACCACGTCGGCAAAGTACCCCGGCGCCAGCATCCCGCGGCGCGCCAGCTTGAGGTTGGTGGCCGGCAGCGACGTCATGCGCCGCACCGCGTCGGGGAGCGTGAGCACCGAGTCGGTGCGCACGTACTTGGCCAGGATCCGGGCGAAGGTGCCGTAGGCGCGCGGATGCGGGTTGCTCTTGAGGAAGACCCCCTCCGGCGCCAGCGAGGCGGCGTCGGAGCCCACGCTCACCCACGGACGGCGCAGCTGCGCGGCGATGTTGTCCTCGTTGATGATGAAGTAGATGGTCCCCACCCGCGAGCCGTCCTGCACCACCAGGTCCATCGCCGTCTCCTCCACCGACGTGCCGCGCAGCTTGGCCACCTCGGCCAGCGTCTTCCCGGTGAACTTCTTGAGGGAGTCGGCCTTGAAGCCGGCCAGCACCACCCGGTCGGGGGACCCCGAGGCCAGCAGCAGGCTCTCCCACTGGTCGGTGGAGGTGCGCATCTCGCGCGCCACCCGGGCGCGGATGGCGGGGTCCTGCAGCCGCTTCGCCCACGCCGCGTAGCCGCCCTCCTGCACCCAGGGGGGCATGGCGGCGTCCAGCCCCGTGGCGCCGGCGGTGTACGGGTAGATGTCGGCGGTGACGGGCACGCCGGCGGCGCGCGCCGAATCCAGCCGCGCCAGCACGCGCGCCATCTTGGGCCAGTTCCCCTCGCCGGCCGCCTTGAGGTGGTAGATCTCGGCGCGGATCTTCGCCTCCCGCGCGATGGTGAGCAGCTCGTCCACCGCCTCCTCGAAGCGCGCCCCCTCGCTGCGCAGGTGCGAGATGTACATGCCGTCATACTCGGCGGCCACCTTGGCCAGGGCGATCAGCTCGGGGGTCTTCGCATAGAACGCCGGGGCATAGATGAGCGACGAGCCCACCCCCAGCGCCCCCTCCTCCATCGCCTGCCGCACCTCGGCCTGCATGGCGTCCAGCTCCGAGGGGGTGGGGGCACGGTCGTCCCACCCCACGTGGTTCATGCGCACCGTGGTGGCGCCCACGAAGGAGGCGATGTTGGTGCTGATCCCCTGCTTCACCAGCGAATCCTGGTAGCCGCGCAGCGTGCGCCAGGTGACCGGGTACTTGATGTCCCCCTGCTCGGCCACCAGCTCGGCGCGCAGCGTGTCGGAGAGGGGGCCCATGGACGTGCCCTCGCCCATCACCTCCAGCGTGACCCCCTGACGGATGCCGCTCAGCGAGCGCCCGTCCTCGATGAGCGACTCGGTGGCCCAGCTGAGCATGTTGATGAAGCCCGGGGCCACGGCAAGCCCGGTGGCGTCCACTTCGGTGCGCCCGCGGCCGTCCACCGTGCCCACGGCCACGATGGAGTCCCCCACGATGGCCACGTCGCCCGTGCGGGGGGCGTCACCGCTGCCGTCCAGGAGGGTGCCCCCGCGGATGACCACGTCATAGGCGGGGGCGGGGGCGCAGGCGGCCGTAAGGGCGAGCAAGGCCCAGGCGACAGACAGGCGGGATGATCGGGAAGGGAGGCGATGCATGGGCGGGGGAGTGGGAAATGGACAGGCTGCTGCCAATTCTGCCGCCCGCCCCCCGATCTGGCCACCGCGCGGACGTGCGGGGCCGTAGTTTGCACCAGGACCGCGGGTGCCCCCGTGGTGAACGGCCGGGGTACCGTACCCCGACCGATGTCCTTGGCTTTCGTCCCCCCCCTGCCATGGCCCCTCCCGCCTTGCCGCCGGCTTCCGCGCCAGCCTCGCCCCCGCCCCCGCTGCTGGGCAGCTGGCGCGACGACCTCCCTGCCGCCGCCGTGGTGTTCCTGGTGGCGCTCCCGCTGTGCCTGGGGCTGGCGCTGGCCGTGGGCGCGCCGCTCATGTCGGGGGTCATCGCTGGCATCATCGGCGGGCTGCTGGTGGGCGCCCTGTCGGGCTCGGCCCTTATCGTGAGCGGGCCGGCCATCACCATGACCGCCATCCTGGTGGACGGGATCGTGTCGATGGGGAGCTTCTCGCGCGTGCTGCCGGCCATCGTGCTGGGCGGGGTGGTGCAGCTGCTGCTGGGGAGCCTGCGCGCCGGGGTGTTCGCCGCGTTCATCCCCTCGTCGGTGCTGCGGGGAATGCTGGCCGCCATCGGGCTCACGCTGGTGCTCAAGCAGATCCCCCACGCGCTGGGGTACGACCGCGACTTCGAGGGGGACTTCGCCTTCCTGGCCAGCACGGGGGAGACCACCTTCGAGTCGATCGTGCGCGCGGTGCAGAACCTGCAGCCTGGCGCGCTGATGGTGGCGCTGCTGGGGATCATCGTGATCGTGGCCTGGCCGCGCACCCCGCTGGCCCGCTTCCGGTTGGTGCCGGCACCGCTGGTGGCTGTGCTGCTGGGGGTGCTGCTCAACGAGCTGCTGCGCATCGTGGCGCCGGCCTTGGCCGTGAGCGGCGACGGGCTGGTGCGCCTCCCCAGTCCGGTGGACGGCGACCTGTGGACCGGGATCCCGCGCCCCGATTGGACCGCGCTGCGCGATGGCGCTGCGTGGACGCTGGCGCTGACCATCGGGGTGGTGGCGTCGCTGGAGTCGCTGCTGACCATGGAAGGCACCAGCCGGCTGGACCCGCGCCGGGAGGCGGCGGGGGCCGACCGGGAGCTGCTGGCGCAGGGGGCGGGGAATATCGTGGCGGGGCTGGCGGGGGGCCTTCCCGTGGCCGGCGCCATGGTACGCAGCGCCGTCAACGTGAACGCCGGGGCGCGGTCACGGCTCTCCACCATCGCGCACGGGGCGCTGCTGGTGGTGGCGGTGCTGGCGCTGGAACCGTTCCTCGACCGCATCCCGCTGGCGGCGTTGGCGGCCATCCTGCTGGTCACCGGCTACCGCCTGGCGGAGCCGGCGGTGTGGCGCGCCGCGCGCGCGCTGGGTGGCTGGTACTTCTGGACCTTCGTGGTGACCGTGGTGGCCATCCTGTTCAGCGACCTCCTGATAGGCATGGCCATCGGGCTGGCGGTGGGCGTCGCGGTGATCATGTGGGAGCACCTGCGGCGCCCGGTGTTCACCCGGCTCTCCCCGCCGGGAACGGTGCTCACCCGCTATGCGCTCCCCGACCAGCTCACCTTCCTGAGCAAGCCCGGCATTGCCAAGGCGCTGGAGGCCATCCCCCCCGGCAGCCGGGTGGAGCTGGACGGACGCCAGACGACGCGGTTTGACGTGGATGCGTTGGAGATCATCCACCGCTTCCGCGTCACCGCCCGCGAGCGCCAGATCGACTACCGGCTGGTGGGGATCCCCGACGCCGAGCCCTCCGCCTCCCCCATCCCCTGACCCGCCCGTTGAGGCTGCCATGGAAAACTTCCGCAAGCTGATCGAGAACAACCGGGCGTGGGCTGCGGCCCGCAAGGCCGAAGACCCCGACTTCTTCGCCAGCCGGTCGCAGGGGCAGGCGCCGCAGTTCCTGTACATCGGCTGCGCCGACAGCCGCGTCCCCTCCAACGCCGTCACGGGGACGCAGCCCGGCGACCTGTTCGTGCACCGCAACATCGCCAACCTGGTGCTCCCCAGCGACCTCAACGCCATGTGCGTGCTGCAGTACGCCGTGGAGGTGCTGGACGTGAAGCATGTGCTGGTCACCGGCCACTACGGCTGCGGCGGGGTGAAGGCGGCCATGGGGCACCAGTCGTACGGGCTGGTGGACCATTGGCTGGGCCCCATCCGCAACGTGATCCGCTGGAACAAGGCCGAGCTGGACGCCATCGAGGACGAGAAGCAGCGTTTCGATCGGGTGGTGGAGCTCAACGTGCTGGAGCAGCTGTATCACCTGTCGGAGACGCCGGTGATCCAGCAGGCGTGGGCGCGCGGGAAGCGCCCGTTGCTGCACGGGCTGGTGTACGACCTCAAGGAGGGGCTGCTGCGCGAGGTGGCCACGGGCATCGATTGTCAGGACGCGGCCGACCACCTGGCGGACATGCGCAAGTCGGGGGTGCCTGCGGGGCCGCCGCCGGTGGCGGGGCGGTTCCCTACGCCCATGTTGGCGGGGGACGAGCTGGCCGACGTGATCGCGGCGCGCGTGGCGGCGCAGCTGTCGGGGAGCGGCGTGACCGGCGGCGGAAGCGCCAAGCGCTGACCCGGCCTCGCGCTGCCGGTGGGGCCGCACGGGGAGCCTCCGCCAACCGGCGGGGGCTCCCCGTGCGACCTTTTCGTGTAGCTTTCGGGAATGTCGAAGACCGCCACCCCCTATCGCGCGCTCCCCGTGGAGCGGCGCGTCTCGCTGGTGACCCGCGCCATGCAGCGCCACAAGGCCAGCCGCCTCCTGTACGCCCAGCGCATCGCCGCCAAAGGCGGCGGCTTCCGCGCCGCCACGCTGGCCAGCTGGCCCCCTGAGAAGCTGGCCCGCGAATTCGTGCGTCTCAACGCGCAGGCCGGCAACGACGAGCTGGAACTGCTGCAGCTGCTGTATGTGGACCTGGAACCCGAGTACCAGGTGACGTTCCTGGAGGCGTGCGGCGTGACGCACGAGAACGGGGTGATCCCCGAGGCGCTGGAGCCCCCCTACGCGTCCGCCGAGGTGGTGGCGGGCGGCGTGGCCGCGGTGCTGGCGGCGCATGGCGACGCCGGACGGCACTATCTGGAGACGCTGGTGGTGTACAACCTGCCCGCGTGGCCCGGGCTGGACGCGGCGCTGGAGGGAGCGCCCTGACGGGAGCACCCGGCACGCCGATGCGACGAGGGGGGCGCTGAGGAGATCTGGATCTCTCGGCGCCCCCCTCGTGGCATCGCGCAGCGCCGTCCTCAGCGCATCCCGAACATCCCGCCGCCGCCGAAGGGCATGCGGGGCATACCCGGGAAGCCCCCCTTCCCGCCCCCGCCGCCGCCCAGCTTCTTCATCATCTTCTGCATCTCGCGGAACTGCTCCAGCAGCCGGTTCACCTCGCTCACCGGCCGCCCCGCCCCCTTGGCGATGCGCAGCCGGCGCGACCCGTTCAGCAGCTCGGGCTTCTTCCGCTCCCCCGGCGTCATCGACAGCACGATCGCCTCCACGTGCTTGAGGCGCTTGGGGTCCATCTTCACGTCCTTCAGCATCTTCGCGTTCACGCCCGGCATCAGCTTGAGCAGGTTCTCCAGCGGCCCCAGCTTCTGCATCTGCCGCATCGCGGTGAGGAAGTCCTCCAGGTCCATCCCCTCCTTCCGGACCTTCTTCTCCAGCCGCTTCGCCTCGTCGGCATCGAACGTCGCCTGCGCCTTCTCCACCAGCGACACGATGTCGCCCATCTGCAGGATGCGCCCGGCCATCCGCTCGGGGTGGAACTCCTCCAGCGCGTCCGACTTCTCCCCGGTGCCGATGTACTTGA
>JBILED010000221.1:0-4636 GCA_044352305.1 Gemmatimonas sp. | reverse complement strand
CATGCCGCGCGGTCCCCCGGGGCGGTGCTCGAACCAATGCCGCAACCACAGGCGGCTCACCGCCCGCAGCGCCGCGCCTCCCGCCGTGAGCACCGCCATCCCCGTGACCGCGACCAGCAGCAGGAGGGTCATGACGGCGCCTCCTCGTCCGCATCCGCGTGCGACGGGGCGACCCGCTCCAGGAACACGCGCTGGATCTTGCGGCGCACCACGCGCTCGACACGCACCCGGAACGGCCCCAGCGCCAGCGCCTCACCGGCCCGCGGCACCCGGCCCAGCACGTCGAGGATCAGCCCCCCCACGGTGGTCACGTCATCCCGGCGGAAATCGTGGCCGACCGCCTCGGAGAGGTCGTCGAGCGTGAGGCGCCCCGACACCCAGAAGCGCAGGTCGCCCTCCCGCTCCACCAGCCGCTCCTCGTCGTCGTACTCGTCGCGGATCTCCCCGACCAGCTCCTCGAGGATGTCCTCGATGGTGACGAGCCCCGCCGTGCCCCCGTACTCGTCGGCGATGATGGCAATGTGCCGCCCGGCGGCACGGAACTCGCGCAACAGGTCGGCAATCCGCTTGGTGGCCGGGATGAAGTGCGGCGCGCGCACGAGGACCATCCATCCCCCCTCGGGCTCGGCATCCGCCAGGACGGCGGGGAGGAGATCCTTCACCATCAGCACGCCCACGATCTCGTCCAGCGTGCCGTCGTACACCGGAAAGCGGGCGTGCTGGGCGCTGCGCACCCGGTCGAGCATCTCCGACCACGGGGTTTCGCGGTCGATGCCGACGATGTCCACCCGGGGCACCATGACCTCCTCCACCGTGGTTTCGCCGAAGTCGAACACGCCCAGCAGCAGTTCGCGCTCGTCGCGCGACACATCCGCCTCGCTGGCGATGACATCGCGGAACTGGGCGGCGGCAGCCTCGCGCCGCTCCACCGACGACTCCGGCTCGGCCAGCACGGCGGCCAACTGCCAGTCGAGCCACCCCCCCACCCGGACCACCGGCGCCATGAGGAGCTCGGCCGCGCCCACCACACCGCCGAGCCGCTGCGCCGCGGCTGGCCCCATGGCGTCGCCGAGCATGCGGGCCACGCCCTCGGAGAGCACCACGGCCAGGAGCCCGAGCCCCAGCCCTGCGGCGAGCGCCGCGGCCCCCGGGGCATCCCCAGGGGCGACCAGCGCCGCGATGGCCGCCCCCACCACCAATTGCGCCACGACGCGCGCCGCGGCCAGAGAGCGGTGAGCGCGCTCGACCCGAGCCGTGCGTCCGGGATCCGGCGGCTCGGCGCCGGGGCCCAGGGGAAGGGCTTCGGCCAGCAGGGCGCCGTCGGCGACCGCGCACAGCGCGGCGGCCGTCATGCCGCCCACGGCCAGCAGCATCAGGGGGCCGCTCACGCGACCCCCCGCCCTCGCGGAGGGGTCATGGCGCGGGAACGGGCGTGAGCCAGAGGCGCCGCACCAGGCGCTCCTGCCGCCGCCACATTGGCGACGTCTCGCGTTCCTCCCCCTCGGGATGCGTCCACCCGCAGGCGTGCAGCATGGCGTGCACCACCAGGCGCGCCGTCTCCTCGCGCACCCCCACCCCGTGCGCCCGCGCCTGGCGGCGCGCCACCTCCGGGCAGATGTACACGTCGGCCAGCAGGCCGCGGGCGGGATCGTCCCCAAGGGCGAAGGTGATCACGTCCGTGGGACCGCGGTGCCCCAGGTGGCGGCGGTTGAGCGCGGCCATGGCGCGGGGCCCGACCATCGCGACGGAGACGAGGGCTCGGCGCACCCCCTCGGCGCGCAGGACCCCGCGCGCCAAGGCGGCCAGGCGCGGCGCCGACACGGGAAGGCGTGGCACCTCGCTCGCGATCGTCACGACCAGGGGAGACACCGAGGACGCGGTCACTGGCCGGCCGCGTCCTCGTTGTAGGCGCGAATGATGTCGCGCACCAGGCGGTGCCGCACGACATCGGCGTCGCTGAAGTAGTGGAAGGCGATCCCCTCGATCCCGTGGAGGATGCGCTCCACCTGCATGAGCCCCGAGTCCTCGCGGCGCGGCAGGTCCACCTGGGTCTTGTCCCCGGTGATGACGATGCGCGAGTTCACGCCGAGGCGCGTGAGGAACATCTTCATCTGCATGCCGGTGGCGTTCTGCGCCTCGTCGAGGATGACGAAGGCGTCGCCGAGGGTGCGTCCGCGCATGAAGGCCAGCGGCGCCACCTCGATGACGCGGGACTCCAGGAGCTTCTGGATGCGCTCCACGGGGACGAGGTCGTCGAGGGCATCGTACAGCGGACGCAGGTAGGGGTCGACCTTGGCCTGCATGTCCCCGGGGAGGAAGCCCAGGCTTTCCCCGGCCTCCACGGCGGGGCGAGCCAGCACGATGCGCCGCACCCGCTTGCGCATGAGCGCATCCACGGCGGCGGCCACGGCCAGGTAGGTCTTGCCGGTGCCGGCCGGCCCGATGCCGATGACAATGTCGTGCTCGGCGATCTTGCGCAGGTACTCCGCCTGCCCCGGCGTCTTGGGCTGCACGCTGCGCCGCGCGCCGGGGAGGACCAGCGCCCCGTTGGCCGCGGCGGGCGCCTCGGCCGGCCGCTGCGCCAGCGAGAGGCGGAGCACGTCGTCGGCCGAGAGCGGATGCCCGTCGCGCACCAGCGCCACCATCGCCAGGGCGATCGCCTGCGCGCGTCCCACCGCCTCCGGATCCCCCGTGAGCGCGACGTGGTCGCCACGGAGCACGACACGGGCCCCCGTGGCGCGCCCGAGTTCGACCAGGTTGGCATCGCCGACGCCCGCCAGCACCTGCTGGTCGGCGCCCTCCACGGACACGCGCACGACCGTGGGGTCGGCCGAGCGCTCCCACGCGCCGTCCATCAGGCGTCCGCGGTCCGCGCCGCCAGGTGCAGTGCGGCGAGGTCCTCCGGCGGCACCGCGGTGGGCGCGCCCTCGAAGAGGGCGCGGGCGGCCGTGGTCTTGGGAAAGGCGATCACGTCGCGCAGGGACGGTGCGCCGGCGAGCAGCATCGCGATGCGGTCGAACCCGAAGGCAATGCCCCCGTGCGGCGGGGCCCCGGCGCGCAGCCCCTCCAGGAGAAACCCGAACCGGCGCTCCTGCTCCTCCGCGTCACCGATGCCGAGCAGCGCGAACATGCGCGACTGGACCGCGGGATCGCTGGTACGGATGCTGCCGCCGCCGAGTTCCGTGCCGTTGAGCACCGCGTCGTAGGCGAGCGCGCGCCACGTCGCGGGCGCGTCAGGGCGCGCGGCCATGTCCTCGGGGTGGGGGGCGGTGAATGGGTGGTGCACCGCCGCCAGGGCCCCCGTGTCGGGGTCCGCCTCGAACATCGGGAAGTCCAACACCCACAGGAAGCGCCGCTGCCGCTCGTCGACGAGGTCAAGGCGGCGGGCGCACTCCTGGCGGACCCGATCCAGCGCGGGGCTGCTGACGCGGTCCGGCGCCGCCACCCCGAGCAGCAGGTCGCCCTCGGCCAGTGCCAGCGCCTCCGCCGCCTCCGTCGTGAGGAGCTTGGCCATCGGCCCCTCATACCCGTCGGCGGTGCGCTTGAGGCGCAGCAGGCCCCCCGCCCCCGCCCCCTTGGCCAGCGCCTCCAGTTCGTCCACCTGCTTGCGGCTCCACGCCGCCCCGCCGGGAACCACCAGGGCGCGCACGCGTCCCCCCGCCTCGAGCGCCGCCGTAGTGATTCCGAAGGCCAGGGCGCGAAAGACCCCGCTGACGTCCCGCAGCTCCAGCCCATAGCGCAGGTCGGGACGATCACAGCCGTAGCGCTCCATCGCGTCGGCGTAGCTCATGCGCGGGAAGGGGAGCGGGACGTCATACCCCGCCTCCTGCCACAGCGCGGCCACCAGCCCCTCCGCCAGCGCCAGGATGTCCTCGCGCTCCACGAACGAGGCTTCGATGTCGATCTGGGTGAACTCCGGCTGCCGGTCGGCGCGCAGGTCCTCGTCCCGGAAACAGCGCGCCACCTGGAAGTAGCGGTCGAGGCCACAGCACATGAACAGCTGCTTGTAGATCTGCGGCGACTGCGGCAGCGCGTAGAACTCCCCCGGGTGCACCCGGCTGGGCACGAGGTAGTCGCGCGCGCCCTCGGGTGTGGGCTTGGTGAGGATGGGGGTTTCCAGCTCGAGGTAGCCCCGCTCGCTGAGGAACCGCCGGGTGACCTGCAGCAGCCGGTGCCGCAACACCAGGTTGCGCTGCAGCTCCGGGCGGCGCAGGTCGAGATAGCGGTGGCGCAGGCGCAGCTCCTCGGCCGGCATGCGGTCCTTCGGGCCGCGGGCCACGGGGAGCGCCGGGGTGACGGCCGGTCCCACCACGCGCAGCGACGTGAGGCGCACCTCCACGCCCCCCGTGTCCATGTCCGGATTCACCCGCTCCGGCTCCCGGGCCACCACCGTGCCCTCGCACAGCACCACCGACTCCACGCCGACCGCGGCGGCTGCCCCCTGCACGGCCTCCGGCGTCCACGCGGGACCCGCCGCGACCTGCACCAGCCCGGTGCGGTCCCGCAGGTCCAAGAACACCAGGCCGCCCAGGTCGCGGGAACGGTGGATCCACCCGCCCAGGCGCACCGTCCGGCCGACATCGGACGGCCGCAGGGTTCCGCAGGCATCGGTGCGCAGGGCGGTGGCGAGAACGCG
>JBILED010000220.1:0-4644 GCA_044352305.1 Gemmatimonas sp. | reverse complement strand
CCCCCCGGACCTGTCCACCCGGCACGAGGAGTACCTGTACCCCGCCCCTCATGCCGACGGGTCGCGCCGCGATTGACACCGGGGCGTTGCTGGCGCTGGCCTCCCCGCGCGACCAGCACCATGCGGACGCCGTGTCGGTGGCCCGTCGGCACCTGGAGACCGGCGGGCGCTGGGTGGGGTCGGTGCTGGTGCTGGCGGAGCTGCACGGGCACCTGCTGCGGTGGCGCGAGCCCCGCGTCGCGCATGCCCTGATCGATCGGGTGCGCGCCGACCCCGCCTACGACTGGCGGGGGGTGGACGGTGCGCTGATTGAGGCGGCCACGGTCAACTGGCTGTTGCGCCACGCCGACCTGCGGCTCTCACTGCCGGACGCCGTCACCTGCGAACTGATGCGGCAGGAGCGCCTGGACACGGTGTTCGCATTCGACCGGAACTTCTTGACGGTGGGATTCCGCCTGCAGGGGTAGGGCGGCACAGCCCCTTGCGTCGCCCCCTACGGCTCCACGCGTTGCACCCCGGGGAAGCGGCTGACGTACGACCGCAGCGCGCAGGCGGTGACCTATCGGTCCGGTAAGCCGGAACCACGCGGGGCCGCTCCGGTTGCGCGGCCATCCCACCGGCGCGTCAGCTGGCTCCCCGCTGGGTTCAGCCCCCCACCTTGATAGTTCTCGCGGCGATCGAGCCGCCCGAGCGAGATCGAAGGCACGCCGCCGCTCGCGACGAGGCGCTGGCGAGGTCGGCCTGCGCGCCGTACGCTCCACGGACCGACGAACCATCCCGAAGGTCCGTGTGGGCGTACCCAGGTCGAACCTGGGGCGATCCACCTTTCCCGAGGCCATAATGCGACCTGTACTGCTCGCTGCCATGCTCGCCGTCCCAGCCCTCGCCTTCGCACAAGTGGGGCGCGTCACGGGAGTGGTGCGTGACGAAACTGGGGCCCTCCTACCGCTAGCCGAGATCCGTGCGCTCATCATTCGAGGACGGGACACCGTCGTGGCCGCGCGCACGATGACGGTCGCGACGGGCAGCTTCACGCTCAACCTGTCTGGCGAGGCTTCTGCCTTCACCGTCATCGTGCGCCGGCTGGGGTATCGGCCCGTTGTCGTGCCGACGCCGACGGCAGGCACGGGGATGGCGGTCGACGTTTCCCTCCAGGCGCTGCCGCGGGTGATCGCGACGGTCACGGTGCGTGGATCTCAGTGCGTCGACAATCTGCACACCTCGACGAATCCGGCGGCACAGCTCTGGCGACAGGCGCTTGAGGCCGCCGACATAAGACAGACGGTACTGCGCCAGTACACATGGCGGATCGAGTATCGCATGACGCGACGCCACGGGGATCTCAGCGTCGCGCCTTGGTTGGATACGCTGGTCGTCGGGGATGATGCCAACCAGAGCATCAGCCCGACTCCAATGCGTCGCCCGAATCCGATGTAATTCGGGCGCGCAAGTCGCAGCAAAACCCGACTAGAGGCGGGAGGCGTCGACAACGTGTTCGACCCTGACTTTCTCACCGAGTACTGTCCGTACGAAGGCGTGTTCGACGAAGGGGCAGACCTGGTGGGCGTTGGCTTCGGGCCTCGTCGTCCCGACAGGAGGCGTGTGCAGGTGCAAGGCGAAGTCCTGTTTGATGGAGCTAAAGGGACGCCGCGGAGCCTCCGCTACCGCTTCTACGCCGGGGATCGTCAGTTAGGAGAAGCGAGCGTGGGAATCGCCGAGCACGAAATTGAGGGGGCAGGATTCCCGCTCGATGTTGAACAGATGCTCAAGATCATTGATCCGCGCAGCGGGAAGGTCGGGGAACGTTTTGATGGCCGCATTACGTTGACGAACTTCCGCCGACGATAGCACCGCGCTTCTCGCTCGTGGTCCGGGGGTGAGGCGGCAGTCTTCTGGCCCGGCTGCACGCGTGCTGGTGTCGGCGACGCACCCTCCGTGAGCGGCCCGCGTTGAGGATTCTCCTGCTGCCAGGGCTTTATGCGCCGTAGTTGCGATGCCGGCACTTCTTCGGCTCGCGACCTCAGCGCTGCTGCCTGCGTCTACTCTCCACGTCTTCTCACTGCCGGGCGAACTGGCATCCGCACCTGCACCTGCTCGTCACGGACGGCGGCGTTCGGCCTGATGGGACCTTGGTGTCGTGGCCCGCCGCCGACACGGCGCAGGCCATCCGCGACCTCATCACCCTTCGTGATCCGGACGCCCTGCTGGTGCGAAGCCGCTACGCCGGGAGCGGGCCGCCCATTCCCTGAACGCGGCAGCGGCGGCACCGGCATGGCGGAAGCCACCGGCGCGCGCTCGGGAGCACGGGCATCGCGGCACGCGGCCAGCATGCCCCAGGGCAAGGCCGGTGCGGGCAGTGGGCGGTCGCTGAGGCATACCGGAGCATGGCACCGCCACCGCCGGCCGTCATCGCCTCACCCCGTCATGGCCACGTGCGCCAGATCGTCCACGAACCAGCGCGAACGCCGTCGCACCACCGCCACCCCCTCGGCCGTCAGGCGCGCCGCCTGGCGCTCGGGGCCACCAGGCAGCTTGTCCAGCAGCGCCCCGTTCTCCGAGACAACCCGCCACACGGGCACCTCACCAGCCCGCGCCTCTTCCAACGCGGCCTCGGCCACGAGGCGCAGGAAAATGCCGGTGGTGATGGGGCAGGTGTAGTCGGCGCCGAACCGCCGAGCGAGACGCGCGCGCAGCTGTGGCGCCGTGATCACGCGCCCCGCAGGCACCGTGGCCAGTTCGTCCTGCACCGCCAACGGTGACGCGATGAGCATGCGTCCCGGCGGATAGTTGCTGCCTTTCGCGTCGGTGAGCGTTTTCACGTGCGGCTGGGCCGCGCTGTCACGCTTGCTCACGGCAGTCTTTGGCGATCGGCTGGGCATGGTCTACGCTGACGTGGAGTGTGGGTGGCCCGACGGAGATCGGCGACACTGCGCTGCATCGCCTTCTCCGGTCCGAAATATGCGCGGCTGATCGGTCGCAGGCACGACGACGGCACGGTGACTTGCTCGGCGAAGGTGAGTCGTGTCCGTTCGCCTCCCGGCTGTCGGTACGCCATGGCTGCTGCGGGTCTGACACGCGTGCGTACACCGCCAGCGGTGAGCCGTCGAGCTCGACGGCCATCGAGACACGTCGAGCCGGATCCATGAACCAGCCACTCACTGCGGTGAGCATCACGGAGAACGCGGGGATGCTGACGATGGCGTTCCTGTGTTTTCTCACCGGGCTCGGGCCAGCCGTACGCATACTTCGGTGCGCAGCTCGTCCGGAGGGACGGACCCGAACGGGACCACGTACCGCTCGACCACCGGCTCGTCAGCCAGATCCCACCCCTGACGCGGCAGCCACCGCTCGAGCAGCGCGACATAACTGTCGAGGATGGTGGCGTAGGCCCCCGCGTGCACCAGTACCGCGCAGGTGCCGCCGGCAATCGTACGCTCCACCATCCCCGGCGGCAGGGTGGGCGGCACCGTGGACGCATCGCGCTCCACCGCGGCATCGTAGCGGTGCTCCGGCTCTTCGTCCGCCTCGCACTCTTCGACGAGGACCAAGCCGCTGGCATGCTGACCTGGCCGCGCTCCGGCTTCCAGGTCCATACGGCCGTCTGGGTCCCTGAGGATGATCGCGCGTTCGCCCCCCGGCTGGCCCGGTACTGCGCCCGCCATCCGGTCGCGCGGGAACGGCGCACCGACGACGGGACCGCGACGGCCGTGACGGACCGGTCCGACAAATCGGACGGCCCGACGGCGGGGACCGAGACCGCCGACCCGCTCGAGTTCTTGGCCCGAGTGCTCGTACACATTCCGGATAAGGGGCAGGTCACGACCCGGTACTACGGCTGGTATGCGAACCGCCCCCGCGGGATGCAGGCGATGGCGCCGCCCGCTGCCGCGGACGGGCCACCCGCCATCGTCCCCGCGCCCCGCGCTCGTCCGCCCACGCGCCGCCGGCCCCCTGAGGACGGCCCCGACGCCCCGCGCCCCCGCGGGGCCGGTCGGCGTGCGCGGCTATCGTGCACGGCTTTCCCACCGGCGCGTCCGATCGGTCCCCGATCAGTCCCCGGTGGGGGCGGCCACCCACCGGGACAGACACCGGGACAGACGTTCCCGCGGCGCGGACGCGGCCAGCGCGAGATCGACGGCCGGCCGCCGCCCGCCACGCCGCGCTGGCGCGGTCGGCGATCGCGCCGTATCCTCCGCGGAACGTCGGCCCACCCCGATTGAAATTCCTATCCCGATCCCGGGGCGGCGATGGCGCTCCCGTTCGCTACGGCTCCACCCGCCGCACGCCGGGGATCAGGTCGAAGTCGCGATCGTAGCTGCAGATCGCCTCGAGCCCCTCCACCAGCACCACCGCCGCGTGGAGTCCGTCCCGGGCCATCAGCATGGGGTGCCGGTCCAGCAAGCGGCGCGCCTCGTCCAGGACCGCCGCCGTGATGGGCACGACCGCCGGGAAGATGGTGCGCGCCAGGTCGTACACGCGGCGGCCGTCAGACCACCGCCCAATGGCCCGGTAGCGATGGAGCAGCTCCTGCAGCGTTTCGACGTTGACAGTGGCATCCACCTCGCCGCGCGCCACCGCCTCCAGCCAGCGGGCCGACGGCGCCTTGTGGGGATGCGGCGCCCCGGCGGCGTACATGAGGATGTT
>JBILED010000219.1:0-4650 GCA_044352305.1 Gemmatimonas sp. | reverse complement strand
AGGTGCCACGCGAGATGTCGACCCCGTTCCTGAGCTCCGAGGAGTACGACGAGCGCGCGCATGCCCTCTACAACGAGGGGCAGTACGACGAGGCGCTGGCGGTGCTGCGCGAAGGGCTGGCGCTGTATCCGGGCGCCGCGCCGCTGCATGTGGGGGAAGGGTACGCGCGCATGGCCCGCGACGAGTTCGCCTGGGCGCGGCGCAGCTTTGCCGAGGCGCTGCACCACGACCCCGAGCACGAAGACGCGCTGGCGGGGATGGGCGAGCTGCTGCTCAAGTTCGGGCGGGAGGAGGAGGCGTTCGCCCACTTCGAGCGCCTGGTGGCGCTGGGCTATGACGATGATGCCGAGTTGATGCTGCAGGTGGGGCGCGCGCTGTTCCGTGAGGGGTACGCCGAAGCCGCGCTGCCGTACTTCGAGCACGCCGTCGCCCACGACCCGGAGTCGGCGGAGGCGGTGGCCTCGGTGGGGTACGCGCTGCACCGCCTGGGGAAGGATCCGCAGGCGCTCACCGCCATGCGGCGGGCGCTCACGTTGGACCCCGGCTTTGGCGAGGCGCGCGTGTACCTGGCCAACCTGTTGTACGACGCCGGCGAGCTGGATGCGGCGCTGGCCGAGTTTGAGCGCACCGCCCCCGGCGATCACTGGGACGAGTTTGGTGTGCTGCGGTTGCTGGAGCTCAAGCGCACCCTGCTGCGCCTCCCCGACACGGACCCTGAGATGGCGCCGTGGGAGGCGCGGCTGGCCGAGCTGACCGCCGAGCCGGACGCGGTGGACGCGCTGCTGGCCGAGGTGGAGCAGGCCATGATGGAACGGGAGGAGGCCGAGGCCGAAGCGGAGGCCCGGGCCGAGGCCGACCGGGAGGCGGAGGCGGAGCAGGCGACCGAGAGCCCTGGGGGCACCACGGCCCTTCCCGCGCAGCTGGAGGCGTTGGGGGAACTGCTGGGCGGGCTGGCCGCGCGCAGTGCGGACGGCGAGGCGGCGCCCCTTCTGGGCGGCGCGGCGGCGGTGCCCGTGGGGCACGAGCGGCGCGGCGCCGCGGCGGAGGCCTCCCCCAAGGCCGATCCGGGCGCCGCCGATGGCACGCACCGGGTGGAGTTCCCCGACGGCACCGCGCTGGAGGGGACGTGGGAGCAGATCGTGCAGCGGTTGCGCGATGCGCGCGACGCCGGGCGTCCCTTGGACGCCTACATGGCCGCCGAGGCGCGGCGCTGGTACGGGGCCACCGGGGCGCTGGTGCAGGCGCACGCCCCCGAGGCGTTCCTGCGCGGCGGCGCGCACGCCGGGGTGCTGCGCATCGTGCGCTGACCCTCGCGCCCCTCGTTCGCCGTTGCCGCGCCCGCCGGTCCCCCGGCGGGCGCAGCCGTCTTCACCCGAATCCTCTCCCGTGACCTCGCGCCCCAGCGACACCCTGGCCCTCCACCGCGACACCCGCCGCGTGCGCTTCCCCAACGGGCTCACGCTGCTGGTGCGTCGCGACCCCGCCGCCCCCGTGGCGGCCATCGTCACCTGGGTGCGCGCCGGCTATCTGGACGAGGAGGAGGACGAGGTGGGGATCGCCCACGTCCTCGAGCACATGTTCTTCAAGGGGACCCCCACCCGCGGCGTGGGGGTGCTGGCGCAGGAGACCAAGGCGCTGGGGGGCTACCTCAACGCCCACACCATCTACGACCACACGGCCTACTACGCCGTGGTCCCCGCCGCCAACGTGCTTCCCGCGCTCGAGCTGCAGTTCGACGCGTATGCCCGCGCCACCCTGGACGGCGACGAGCTGGCCCGCGAGCTGGAGGTCATCATCCAGGAGGTGCAGCGCAAGCGCGACACCCCCGGCGCGGTGACCATCGAGTCGCTCTACGCCCTGCTGCACGACCGGCACCGCATCCGCCGCTGGCGCATCGGCCACCCCGAGCAGCTGCGCACCTTCACCCACGCACGGCTCGCCCGCTTCTACCGCCACTGGTATCGTCCCGCGACCACCATCGTGAGCATCGTGGGGGACGTGGACCCGGACGCGATCACGCAGGCCGTGGCGGAGCGGCACGGGGCGCTCCCCGGCGGCGTCCCCGAGGCCGCCCCGGTGCTGCGGGAGACGGCCTCCCCGGGCGTGCGCGCTCAGGAGCTGGCCGGCGACGTGGCGCAGCTGCAGCTGGCGCTGGGGTGGCGGCTGCCGCCCCACGCGCACCCGGACACCCCCGCCCTGGAGCTTGCCGCCCTGCTGCTGGGCGCCGGGCGTGCCTCGCGCCTCTACCGGGGGGTGCGCGAGCGGTCGCTGGCGTCGTCGGTGTCGGCGTGGGGAACCCACGCCCGCGAGACGGGGGCGTTCGTGGTGTCGGCGGAGGTGCCGCCGGCCCAGGCGCCGGAGGCGCTCCCGGCCTTGTGGCACACGGTGCGCCAGCTGGCCGAGGGCGGCGTTCAACCGTCGGAGCTGGCGCGTGCGCGGCGACTGGTGGAAGCGCGCTGGCTGCGCCGCCTGGAGGACATGGAGGGGCAGGCGATGTACCTCGCCAGCTGGGAGGCCGAGGGCGGGCTGGCCCTTGGGGCGGCGCACTACGATGCGCTGCTGTCCACGCCGGCCGACGCCGTCCAGGAGGCGGTGCGCCGCCATCTGGCCCCCGATCAGGTGGCGGTGCTGGCGTATCGGCCGCACGACGCCGCGCCGCTGGTCCCCGATGTGGCCACGCTGGAGGCCCGCCTGCGGGAGGCGGCGCCACCGCCCCCGCTCTCCGCGGTATCCCCCACGGCCGATGCGCCCCTGGTGCCAGCCGCTACGGTGCGGCTGCGGGCCCTGGACGCGGAGGTGTTCGAGTACCGCACCGACGCGGGGGTCCCGGTGCTGGTGCTGCCGCGCCCCGAGGCGCCGCTGGTGCACCTGGGGGTGTTCCAGCGCGGTGGCGCGCTGCTCGATCCGGCGGGGTTCGAGGGGATGGCTCGGCTGATGGCCACCACCACCGTGGGGGGGAGCCTGCGCCGTGACGCCGCCGCGCTGGCGGAGGCGGCGGAGGCGCTGGGCAGCAGCATTGGCGTGCAGGCCGGCGCGGAATCGCTGGCGTGGACCATGGCGGTCCCCCCCGGGGCGCTGGCCGAGGCGCTGGCGCTGCTGGGGGAGGTGGTCACGGCCCCCGCCTTCCCGGAGTCCCGGGTGGACACCGAACGGGCGCTGGCGCTGGCGGAGGTGGCGCGCCTGCGCGACGACATGGCGCGGTGGCCCATGCGGCTGGCCATGGAGGCCGCGTATGGGGCCCACCCCTACGCCCGCTCGGTGCTGGGCACGGAGCGCTCGCTGCCGGCCATCAGCCGCGCGCAGCTGGTGGCCTACCACCAGGCGCACGTGCTGCAGGGTGCCGTGGTGGTGGCCGTGTCGGGGCCGGTGGACCCGTCGCAGGTGGCGGCCCTGGTGCCCGCCGCCCTGCCGGGGCTTGGCTGGCGCGACGACGCCCCGCCCCCCGCCGTGGACTGGCCCGAGGACTCCGCCCGGCGGGAGGACAGCCGGGACAAGAAGCAGACGGCCATCGCGCTCCTTTTCCCCGGTGTTGGGCGGCGCGATGCGCGCCGGTTCCCCGCGCAGCTGCTCTCGGCGGTGCTGGGCGGGTTGGGGGGGCGGCTGTTCGAGCAGCTGCGCGGGCGCCAGTCGCTGGCGTACACCGTGAGCGCCGGCCCCGCCGTGCGCCGCGGCGGCGGCCACTTTGCCGCCTACATCGCCACCGCCCCCGAGCGGGAGCAGGAGGCGTGCGACGGACTGCTGCGCGAGCTGGCGGCGCTCACCCGCGAGCCCCCCACCCCGCAGGAGCTCACGCGCGCGCGGCAGTACCTGGTGGGAATGGAGGCCATTGCCCGGCAGTCCGGCGGCACGGTGCTGGCCGAGCTGGTGGACGCCTGGCTCTTTGGCGACGGCGTGGGGGAGCGGCTGGACGGCCCCGGGCAGCTGGCCGGGGTCACGGCCGACGACCTGTTGCACTTCGCCCGGGAAACCTTCGTCCCCGACCGCGCGGCCTGGGGGATTGTCCGGGGCACGGGATGACCAGCCTCCGTCCCCGCGTCGTGAGGCGTGGCGGGGTCGGGGAAATCCCGCTGGCACCTTGGCGCCCTCGGCGGGTAGGTTGAGCCATGGCGCACACGGCCCCGGCCCCACCGGTCATCACGCTCCCCAATGCCATCTCGCTGTCGCGGGTGGGGTTGGCGCTGGGCTTCGTGGCCGCCGAGGGGGCCACGGTGCGCCTGGCGCTCATCGCCGTGGCATCGCTCACCGACTTCCTGGACGGGTGGCTGGCGCGGCGGCAGCGGGTCACGTCGCGCTTTGGCGCGCTGCTGGACCCGGTGGCCGACCGGCTGTTCATGCTCAGCGTGATCGTCACCTACGTGGCCGACGGCGCGCTGGCCCCGTGGGAAGGGGTGGCGCTGTTCTTCCGCGACGTGATGTCGGTGATCGGCTGGTTCGTCGCGCGCAGCGTGAGCTGGCTGCGCCCGATCACCTTCCGCGCCCGCCCCGTGGGCAAGGCCGTGACGGTGGGGCAGCTGGTGACCGTGGTCGCGGTGCTGGCCGCCCCGGGGTGGGTGCGCCCGTTGGTGCTGCTGGTGGGCGCCCTGGGGGTGGTGGCCACCGCCGACTACACGCTGATGCTCTGGCGAGAGCGGGCGCGGTAGTCGGCGGCGA
>JBILED010000218.1:0-4654 GCA_044352305.1 Gemmatimonas sp. | reverse complement strand
GACCGGTCCGCCTCCGCCTGCCGCAGCTCACTCAGCTCGCTCCCCACCGCCACCCACCCCGCGGTGCGCCCCTGCCGGTCGCGCAACACGCTCATCGTCACCCGCATCGCGTAGCGCACCCCGGCCAGCGACACATACGTCCACTCGCGCCGGTCACTCCCCCCTCCCGCGCGCGCCGGCGTCACCAGCTGGTCAAAGGGGGGCAGCCCGTCCAGCTCCTGAAAGCCGGCGGCAGCCGCCGCCAGCTCCGCCGGGTCGTGGAAGGTGGCCAGGTTGGTGGCGTGCTCCAGCGCCGACGCCCCCAGCAGCTGCGACGCCAGGGGATTCATGTAGCGGATCGCCCCCTGCGCGTCGGTGGTGATCACCGTGAGCGCGGCCGCGTCGAACACCACCGCGAACAGGTCGGCCCACCGCTGCAGCTCCCCCTCCATCGCCGCCGCCTGTGCGCGCCGCTCCTGCAGCTGCACCATCGCCCCCAGCGCGCTCGCCAGCGGCTCCAGCAACGGCTCCCAGCCGGGCTCGTATCCCCCCGAGCGGTTGGCCAGCAGCAGCACCCCCCCGGCCATCCCGCGCGTGGCGCCATCCAGCGGCAGCGCCATCAGGCTGTGCACCGGCAGCGGCAGCTCCGTGGGCACCGTCGCCTCCGGCGGGGCCACCAGGCGCACCGGCTGCAGTGCCGTCACCGCCGCGCCATAGGGCGCCTCCAGCTGCTCCAGGAAGGGCGGCATCGAGCGCACCGCCAGGTCGGTGGTGGCCCACCCCTGCACCACCAGCGCCGGCGTGGTCCCGTCGCGCGGCTGCAGCGTGGCCACCACCCCCAGCGCGCTCTCCGACGCGGCCAGCAGCCGCCGCAGCATCCGCTGCAGCAACGCCGGCGTCAGCCCCTCCTCGATGAACCCGCGCTGCACCTCGGCCATCGCCTCCAGCACCGCGGAGCGGCGCGCCAGCGCCCGGTCGCGCTGCTGCGTGGCCGTGATGTCCTGCGCGATCGCGAAGATCGTCCCGTCCACCGGGGCCTGCGCGTTCCACTGCAGGGTGACCCACCCGCCGTCCTTGCGCCGGTAGCGGTTCACGAAGCGAATCGTGGGCTCCCCCCGAGACAGCTGCTCCACCTCCGACAGCGTGGCCGGCAGGTCGTCGGGGTGCACGAACGCCAGGAACGGCTCCGCCAGCAGCTCCGCCTCGTGGAAGAAGCGGCTCTCCAGCACCTCGCGCATCGTGCGCCCGGTGGGCGCCGCCTCTGCAGCCTGCATGGCCCCCGGATCTGGTGAGTCGCCGCACGCCCCGGGGAGAAGTCCCGCCGGGCGTCCTGCCGGGATCCGCCAGCGGACCCCCAGCGATATTATCGTCACGTAGCCACGAAAACACTGACGGTCCCGTGCCACCCTGGTGCCTTTCCTTTCCCGCTCCGTGACGGTCCGCCGCATCATCCCGCTTTGTCGCGCCGCCGCCCTGCTGGTGGCGGGCGCGATCGCCTGCAGCCCCCCGCCGGCCACGGCCGACGCCACCACCCCGGTGCGCGGGCTCTTCGCCGCCCTCGACTCGGCGCCGGTCTTTGGCGCCCCCACGGACGCCGACCTGCAGCGACTCGCCCCGTACCTGTCGGCCGACCTCATGGACCGGCTCCGGCAGGCGCGCGCGTTGCGCGAAGCCGCCGCCACCGCGTTCCCGGGGGAGAAGCCCCCCTTCGCCGACGGCTCCCTCTTCACCAGCCTGTTCGAGGGCCCCACCAGCTTTGCCGTGGGAAGCGACTCCCTGCTGCGCGACCCCAAGGGCGTGGTCCCCGACGACTACGCCGACCACCTGGTGACGGTGCGCTTCACCCATGCCTCTCCCAGTGATACCGCCCGCTGGGAAGACCGCGTCCTGGTGACCCGCAGCGGCAACCGGTGGGTGGTGGCCGACATCCGCTACGGGGGCAACTGGGACTTCGCCGCCCAGGGCTCGCTCATGGGGATCCTGCGGACGGCGCTGGAGCCGGCCGCGCCGACGGGGCCCACCCCCCCCGCGCCCCGCGGCTCGACGCCGTAGCGCGCCGGCGGTACACTCCCGCCATGGACTCCCCCCGCCCCGTCGCGCTCATCACCGGCTCCGCCACCGGCATCGGCGCCGCCTGCGCCCGCACCTTTGCCCAGCGCGGCTGGGACGTCGGCATTACCACCCTGGGCGATCACACCGCCCCGCTGGCGGAGGCGGTGGCCACCGACTGCCGGGCCGCCGGCGCGCGCGCCGTGGTGCTCACGCTGGACGTGCGCGACGACGCCGGTTGCCGGAACGCCGCCGAGGCGCTGGGATCGCAGCTGGGGCGCCTGGACGCGCTGGTCAACGGCGCCGGCGTCACGCGGCTGGTGCCGCACCACGACCTCGAGGCGCTCACCGAGGAGGACTTCACCCGCACCTACGACGTGAACCTGGTGGGGACCTTCCGGATGATCCGCGCCTGCCGCGCCCTGTTGGCGGCGGCCGGCGGCAGCGTGGTGAACCTGGCCTCCATCGCCGGGGTCAGCGGGGTGGGCTCGTCGGTGGCCTACGCCGCCTCCAAGGGGGCGGTCATCACCCTCACCAAGTCGCTGGCGCGCGCGCTGGCCCCCGCCATCCGGGTCAACGCCATCGCCCCGGGGTACGTGGCCGACGGCCTCCTCAGCCGCACCGTCACCCCCGCGCAGCTGGCCGAGATCGAGCGCACCTACCAGGAGACGCAGCCCATCCCGCGGCTCATCGCCCCCGCCGAGATCGCGGCGCTGGCGTACTATCTGGCCGCCGAGGCGCCGGGGATGACGGGGGAGATCCTCCGGCTGGACAACGGGCTGCACCTGCGCGGCTAGCGGCGGCGCACGTCGGTGGCCGACACCCCGCAGGGCCCCTTCCGCTCCACCGCCATTCATGCGGGGGCGCTCCGCACCCCCACCCGCGCCTTCCTGCGCGCGCTGGGAGCGGACGACGACGAGGTGGCGCGCCCGCATGTGGCGGTGATCCACACCGGCGGCGAGATGAGCCCCTGCAACAGCACGCTGCGCGAGCAGGCGCGCCACGCGGCCACGGGGGTGTACGCCGCCGGCGGGATGCCGCACGAGTGCCCGGTGGTGTCGGTCTCCGACGGGCTGGCCATCGCGCACCCGGGGATGCGCTACTCGCTGGTCTCGCGCGAGCTGATCGCCGACTCGGTGGAGGCCACCATCGAGGCGCACCAGTGGGACGCCGCGGTGGCCATCGGCGGGTGCGACAAGAACCTCCCGGGGCTGCTCATGGGGGTGCTGCGCACCAACGTGCCCGCGGTGGTGGTCCCGGGCGGGGCGGCGCTGCCGGGGCGGGTGGACGGGCGCGACGTGACCATCGCCGACAGCTACGAGATGATCGGGCGCGTGCTGGCCGGCGACGCCACGCCGGCGGCACTGGAGGCGATGGGGCGCGCCTGCCTCCCCACGGCGGGCGCCTGCGCGGGGCAGTACACGGCCAACACGATGGCGATGGTGGCGGAGGCGCTGGGGATCGCGCCGTTGGGGAGCGCGATGATCCCGGCGGTGTACAGCGCGCGGCATCCGATGCTGCGACGCGCGGGGCGGCTGGTGGTGGAGGCGCTGCTCCGCGGCACCCCCCGCCCGCGCCAGCTGGTCACCCGCGCCGCGCTGGAGAACGCCTGCGCGGCGGTGGCGGCCACGGGGGGGTCCACCAACGCCGCGCTGCACCTGCCGGCCATCGCGCATGCGGCCGGCGTCCCCTTTGCCCTCGACGACGTGGGGGAGGTGTTTGCCCGCACGCCGTTGCTGGCCGACCTGCACCCCGGGGGGCGCTACCTGGCGCGCGACCTGTATGAGGTGGGGGGGGTGCCGGTGGTGCTGCGGGCGCTGCTGGCGGGGGGGTACCTGCACGGCGACGCCCTCACCATCACGGGGGCCACGTTGGCCGAGGCGCTGGCCGACGCCCCGGCGCCCGACGGCCGGGTGGTGATGGGGGCCGACGCGCCGCGGGCCCCCACGGGCGGGGTGGTGGTGCTCACCGGGTCGCTGGCCCCCGCAGGGGCGCTGCTCAAGACCGCCGGGCTGTCCACGCTGATGCACCGGGGTCCGGCGCGGGTGTTCGAGGGGGAGGCGGCGGCGCTGGCGGCGGTGACGGCCCGCGCCTTTGCGCCGGGTGACGTGCTGGTGATCCGGCACGAGGGGCCGCGCGGCGGGCCGGGGATGCGCGAGATGCTGGGGATCACGGCGCTGCTGTACGGCCAGGGGATGGGGGAGCAGGTGGCGCTGGTGACCGACGGGCGCTTTTCGGGGGCCACGCGGGGGCTGTGCGTAGGGCATGTGGGGCCGGAAGCGGCGGATGGCGGCCCGCTGGCCGCGCTGCGCGACGGGGACGAGATCCGCATTGACGCCCGCCCGGGGGTGTGCCGGCTGGAGGTGACGCTGTCGGCGACGGAGCTGGCGGCGCGGCTGGCGGCGCTGCCAGCCTGGACCCCGCCGCCGTTGGGCGGGCTGCTGGGGAAGTACCGGCGGCTGGTGGGCCCGGCGGCTGAGGGGGCGGTGACGGGGTAGTGTACGGGGGGTCGTGGGTGGCGACGGGGTTTTCCTGCCTCAGGAACTGAGGGGCCCTGGGTCTGAGGGTGAGGTTCGAGGGTGTAGGTCCGAGCGGTGGCACCGGCCATGGAACCCATCGCCTCGAA
>JBILED010000217.1:0-4664 GCA_044352305.1 Gemmatimonas sp. | reverse complement strand
CCCCCCCGGTTGACCCTCTATGCCCCGCGCCCACGTCAACCGCATCGCCACCGCCCTCCCCCCCCACGACGTCCACGACGCCTTCGGGCGCTTCGTGAACCAGCGGCTGGGCGACTCCCGCGACGCCCGCCTCTTCCGGCGCCTCGTGGCGCGCAGCGGCATCGCCCACCGCTTCTCCTACTTCGATCCCCTCATCCACCTGGGACAGGGGGAGGGGGAGCGTTTCTACGTCCCCGGTGCCTTCCCCTCCACCGGCACCCGCATGGCGCGCTTCGAACAGCTCGCCCCGGGGCTCGCCCACCAGGCGGTCGAGCGGCTCGCGCTGGGCGCAGACCGCGACCGCATCACCCACCTGGTGATCGCCTGCTGCACCGGGTTCATGGCCCCGGGGCTCGACCAGCGCCTCATCCAGCTGGCCGGCCTGCGCCCCGACGTCGAGCGCACCGTGGTGGGCTACATGGGATGCTACGCCGCCGTCACGTCGCTGCGCCTGGCCCACCATCTGGTCCGCAGCGATCCCACGGCCCGCGTCCTCGTGGTGGCGCTGGAGCTGTGCACGCTCCACTTCCAGGACACCACGGGGCTGGACCAGCTCCTCTCCATGCTCCTCTTCGGCGACGGCTGCGCCGCGGCGCTGGTCACCGCCGACGAGACCGGGCTGGCCCTCCGCGACTTCCGCGCCGCCACCCTCACCCACGCCGCCGACGCCATCACCTGGCGCATCGGCGACGACGGCTTCACCATGCACCTCTCCACCGAGGTGCCGGCCCACATCCGCCACGCCATGCAGGCGGAGGCGGCGCGCACCGACGACGGGGGGCTCCTGCGCGGCACCCGCCCCGCCGACATCCCCCTCTGGGCCGTCCACGCCGGCGGCCGCGCCATCCTGGACGCGGTCGAGTCGGGGCTGGCCCTCCCCCCCGACGCCCTCGCCCGCTCCCGCCAGGTGCTGCACGACTGCGGCAACATGTCCTCCGCCACCATCCTCTTCATCCTCCAGCGCCTCCTGGACGGCCTTGGCACCACCGTGCCGCGGGGGGCCGACGGCTTCGGCGTGGCCTTCGGCCCCGGGCTCGCCGCCGAAAGCTTCCGCTTCGCCACGGTGTGACGCGGCGGTGGTGAGACGTCCCGACTGGTCCCGCCGCGCCACGGAGGCGGAGCAAATGGATGACGCAACGCTCCCCGCCGAGCGGCTGGCGGCCGTGCTGCGCGACCTGGCGCAGGTCAACGTCGTCACCCGCGCCGCGCCCCCCACCCTGCGGTGGCTGGCCACCGCCACCCGCCCGGGGGACCGGTTCACCCTGCTGGATGTGGGCGCCGGCCACGGCGACATGCTGCGCCGCATCGCCCGGTGGGCGCGCCGCACGGGGCGCCACGCCACCCTGGCCGGGGTGGACCAGAACCCCCACGCCGCCGCCATCGCCCGCCGCGCCACCGACCCCGCGCTGGGGATCACCTGGCACACCGGCGAGGCCGCCGCCGTCGTGGCCGCGGCCCCCGCGCCCCCCGACGTGATCATCTCGTCGCTGGTGGCCCATCACATGGCCGACGACGAGCTGGTGGCCTTTCTCCGCTGGATGGAGCACACCGCGCGGCTGGGGTGGTTCGTGAACGACCTGCACCGGCACCCCGTGGCGTGGCACGGCTATCGCCTGCTGGCGGCCGGCATGCGGTGGGACCCGATCGTGCGGCACGATGGCGCGCTGTCGGTGCGGCGCGCCTTTGTGCGGGACGACTGGGAGCGGCTCCTGCAGGCGGCGGGCGTCCCCCGCGAGGCCGTCACGGTGCGGTGGCACCTCCCCTTCCGGCTGTGCGTGGGGCGCCGCCGATGACGGGGGGCGCCGCGCGGTCCCCGGTCATTGTGGGGGGCGGGCTGGCCGGCGGGGCCGCGGCGCTCCGCCTCGCGCAGCGCGGGCTGGCGCCGCTGCTGCTGGAACGGCAGGGCGCGCCCCACGACAAGGTGTGCGGCGAGTTCCTGTCGGTGGAGGCGGCGCGCCATCTGGCCGCGATGGGGGTGGAGGTGGCCGCACTGGGCGGCGCCCCCATCCACACGGTGCGCCTGCACGTGGGGGCGCGTCAGGCGCAGGCGCCGCTCCCGTTCGTGGCCACCGGGCTCACCCGCCGCACCCTCGATGACGCGCTGCTGGACGCCGCCCGGCGCGCCGGGGCCGCGGTGGAGCAGGGCGCGCGCGTGCTGCGCCTGGAGCCCGGGGGCGCCACCGGGCGCGCCGTGCTGGCCACCGGCGTCACTCACGCCGCCCCCCTGCTCCTGGCCACCGGCAAGCACGACCTGGCCGGCCACCCGCGCGACCCGCGCGGGACGGTGCACGACCTGGTGGGCTTCAAGCAATACTGGCGCGCCACGCCGGCGCTGCGTCAGGCATTGGACGGGGTGGTCGAAGTGGTGGCCTTCGACGGCGGCTACGCCGGCGTACAGCTCGTGGAGGGGGCGCGCGTGAACCTGTGCCTGCTGGTTGAGCGCGCCCGCCTGCAGGCGCTGGGGGGCGACTGGGACGGGGTCGCCCGTGCGCTGCGCCGCGAGCCCGCGCTGCGCTGGCTGGACACGGCCGAGCCCCTCCTGCCGCGCCCGCTCGCCATCAGCAACGTCCCCTACGGCTACCTCGCGCCCGCGCACCCCGCCGACGGCCTCTTCCGGCTGGGCGACCAAGCGGCCGTCATCCCCAGCTTCTGCGGCGACGGCATGGCCATCGCCCTGCACAGCGGGCGCCTGGCCGCCGACCTGCTGGCCGACGGCGCCGACGCCGCCCGCTTCCAGCACACGCTGAAGCGGGACGTGGCCCGCCAGGTGCGGCTGGCCATGGCCGTGCAACGCGTCGCCCGCACCCGCTGGGGACCGCTGGCGCTGGTGGCCGGCTTCGGCGCCCTCCCCGGGGCGCTGGGTGCCATGGCGCGCCTCACCCGCGTGGCCCCCGCCGCCGTGGCCCGCGCGGGCGCCTGACCACCCACCGGGCCGCCGCGCTCGAACGCTGCGGCGGCGCTGTGCGTTTCCTTGCCAGTCACCCGCGCCACCCGCAGCTTCCCCGCCATGAAGATCCCCCTGCTCGTCGCCCTCGGCGCGCCGGCGCTCCTGCTGGGGGCCGCCGGCTCCCACACTCCGCCGCCTCGCCCCTCCGCCACGAGGGGCGCGGCCGTGCATCCGGTGCTGACGCGCCCCGCCGCCACGGCCCCCGCCGCCACCGCGCGCACCGCCACGGCGCGCACCGCCGCCGCGCGCACCGCCACGGCGCCCGCCGCGCTCCCCGCCCTCAACGCGGTCGTCCAGCGCAGCTGCGCCGGCTGCCACAGCGACCAGCGCAAGCAGGGGAACCTCTCGCTGCAGGGGATCAACCTGGCCACGGTGGGCACCGACGCCCCCGACATCGCCGAGAAGATGATCGGCAAGCTCCGCACGGGGATGATGCCACCCCCCGGCCGCGCCCGCCCCGGCGGCGACACGCTGCAGCAGCTGGCCGAGACGCTGGAGCAGTTCCGCGCCGTGGCCGTGCGGCGCGCCCCCAACCCCGGACGCCGCTCCTTCCAGCGCCTCAACCGCCCCGAGTACGAGCGCGCCATCCGCGACCTGCTGGGGCTCGAGGTCAACGCCGAGGCCTGGCTCCCGCTCGACACGCGCAGCGCCAACTTCGACAACATCGCCGACGTCCAGCTCCCCTCCGCCACCGTGCTGGAGGCGTACCTCGACGCCGCCAGCGCCATCAGCCGCCTCGCCGTGGGCGATCCCAGGGCGCCGGTGAGCACCGCCACCTACAAGGTGCCGCGCCTGGCCAGCCAGCTGGAGCAGGCCGCCGGCGCCCCCGCCGGCACCCGCGGCGGCCTCAGCGTCACGCACATCTTCCCCGCCGATGGCGAGTACGTCTTCCACGTCAACCTGCACAGCACCCCCATCGGACAGCTGGTGGGCTCCAACGCCCCCTTCGACGAGGTGCTCGAGTTCTCGGTGGATGGCGAGCGCGTGGCCGCCATGGTGCTCGACCGCGGCATGCACGAGAGCGAGCCCACCGGGCTCGACCTGCGCACCCCGCCCATCCGCGTGAAGGCGGGCGCGCGCCGCATCGCCGCCACCTTCGTGCGCACCTTCGAGGGGCCGGTCAACGACAACATGGCCCCCATCGGCAACAGCCTCCCCGACACGCAGATCGGCATCCAGGACGCCATCACCATCCAGGGGCACGTCAAGGTCTTCTCCGTCACCGGCCCCACCAACCCCACCGGCGTCTCCGACACCCCCAGCCGCCGCCGCGTCTTCAGCTGCCGTCCGCTGGCCCCCGCCGAGCAGCGCCCCTGCGCGCAGGCCATCGTCAGCCGGCTGGCCACCCAGGCGTACCGCCGCCCCCTCGCCCCGGGCGACCTGGCCGCGCTCATGGCCTTCTACGACGACGGCGCCGCCGCGCACGGCTTCGAAGGGGGCGTGCGCGCCGCGCTCGAGGCCACGCTGGCCAGCCCGCACTTCGTCTTCCGCACCGAGGCGCTCCCCGCCGCCGCGCGCCCCGGCACGCTGGCCCCCGTGCGCCCCCTCGACCTGGCCTCGCGCCTGTCGTTCTTCCTCTGGGGCGCCCCCCCCGACGCCGCGCTCCTCGCCGCCGCGCGCACGGGGCGCCTCGCCGACACCACGGTGCTCCTCGCGCAGGCGCGCCGCCTGCTCGCCG
>JBILED010000215.1:0-4697 GCA_044352305.1 Gemmatimonas sp. | reverse complement strand
AGCGGGTGCACCCACGTGTCGAAGATCACGTTGGCGCCCTCGAACCCCATCTGCGGGGCGTAGCGCGCCGGCACGTCCTGCACGTGGATGGGCGCCGAGATGACCGCGCAGGGGATCCCCAGCCGCTTGGCGATGTGGCGCTCCATCTGGGTGCCGAGCACCAGCTCCGGCATCAGCTCGGCCACCCGCCGTTCCACCTCGAGGTAGTCATCGGTGACCAGCGCCTCCACGCCCAGCGCCGCCGCCGCCTCGCGCACCGGGCGCGCGTACTCGCGCGCATAGGTGCCCAGCCCCACCACCGTGAACCCCATCTCCTCCCGGGCGATGCGGGCGGCCGCCAGCACGTGCGTGCCGTCGCCGAAGATGAACACCCGCTTGCCGGTGAGGTACGTGCTGTCCACCGAGCGCGAGTACCAGGGCAGGCGCGCGTGGCTGGCCCCCAGCGACGCCGCCCCGGCGCGTTCCCCCGCCAGGAAGGGGCCGGCATCCACCCCGGTGGCCGCCGCCACCTCGGCGATGAAGGCGCGCGTGGCCTGCACGCCGATGGGCACCGTGCGCACCAGCGGCATGCCGAAACTCTTCTCCAGCCATCGTGCCGCGGCCTCGGCCACCTCCGGGTACAGCACCACCGTGGCGTCCGCCTCCGGCAGCCGCCGCAGCTGCGCCACCGTGGCCCCCAGCGGGGCGCACACATGCACGTCGATCCCCAGCTGCCCCAGCAGCCCAGTCACCTCGCGCACATCATCGCGGTTGCGGAACCCCAGGCTGGTGGCGCCCAGCAGGTTCACGCGGGGGCGGCGTCCCTCGCGGGCGCACGTCTCCGCCACCGGCGCGCGCCGGGCGGTGCCGGGCGCCGGCACCTGGGACGCCAGCAGCGCCCGCACCAGCTGGTAGAAGGTCTCGCTGGCCCCCCAGTTCTCCTTCTTGGAGTAGGCGGGGAGCTCCAGCGGCACCACCGGCACCGGCAGCCCCATCCCCGCCGCCAGCGATCCGGGCTGGTCCTGGATGAGCTCCGCGGTGCACGACTCCCCCACCAGCAGCGCGTCGGGGCGGAAGCGGGCGTATGCATCGCGCACCGATGCCTTGACCAGCTCCGCCGTGTCCCCCCCCAGGTCGCGCGCCTGAAAGGTGGTGTAGGTGACCGGCGGGCGGCGGTCGCGCCGCTCGATCATGGTGAAGAGCAGGTCGGCGTAGGTGTCCCCCTGCGGGGCATGCAGGACGTAATGCACCCCCTCCATGGAGGTGGCCACCCGCATCGCCCCCACATGCGGGGGCCCCTCGTAGGTCCAGAGCGTGAGTTGCATGGCGGGTCCCCGTGGCTAGACCGTGAGGCGCCGAGCCCGGTCGAGCGGGCGGGCGAACAGCTCGGCCAGGTCGCCGGCCTGCTCGAAGCCGTGGACCGGGGAGAAGACCAGCTCAATGGACCACTTGGTACGCAGCCCCTCGGCCTCCAGCGGATTGGCCAGCCCCAGCCCGCACACCGACAGGTCGGGGCGGGAGGCGCGGCACCGATCCAGCTGCCGCTCGACATCCTGCCCCTCGCTCACCTGGACACCGGCGGGGAGGCGCGCCAGGTCGGCAGCCACCATGAGCCGGTCGAGGTACGGGGTCCCCACCTCGTCCAGCGCCATGCCGCACTCGGCCGCCAGGAAGGCCGCCAGCGGGATCTCCAGCTGGGAGTCGGGGAAGAAGAAGGCGCGCTTCCCCTCCAGGACCGGCCGGTAGCGACGCACGGCAGCCTGGGCGCGCTCACGCGGGGCAGCCAGCGCCGCCTCCAGCTGGTGCTCGGGAACCGCCCACGGCGCCGCCGCGGCGCGCACCCACGCCTCCGTCCCCACGGCCCCAAACGGGTAGGGGGCCGCCACCAGCGTGGCGCCCCGGTCCACCAGGGCCCGCGCCGTTTCCCCCAGGAACGGCTGCGCCAGCAGCAGCTGGGTCCCGGGGCCCACCGGCGGCAGGGCGCGGGCGCGGCGGGGGGGGAAGAAGCGCACCGGCCCCACCCCCAGCTCGGCAAACAACCGGGCAAACTGATCCTCCACCACATCGGCCAGCGTCCCGACCACCAGCAGCTCCGGGGTGACCGTCTCGCGTTCCGGCAGATGGGGGACCAGCGACCGCAGGCAGGCGTCCTCCCCCTGCGTGAAGGTGGTCTCGATCCCGCTCCCGGAGTAGTTGAGGATGCGCACCCGGGGGAGGAACTGCTGGTTCAGGCGCTCGGCCGCCCGGGCGAGGTCCAGCTTGATGACCTCGGAGGGGCAGGAGCCCACCAGGAACAGCGTGGTGATGTCGGGGCGTCGATCCAGCAGCTGCGTGACGCACCGGTCCAGCTCATCGTTGGCGTCGGCCAGCCCGGCCAGGTCGCGCTCCCCCAGGATGGCGGTGGCAAAGCGCGGCTCGGCAAAGATCATGACGCCCGCCGCCGACTGCAGCAGGTGGGCGCAGGTGCGGGAGCCGACCACCAGGAAGAAGGCGTCCTGCATCTTGCGGTGCAGCCAGACGATGCCGGTGAGCCCGCAGAACACCTCGCGCTGGCCCCGCTCGCGCAGCACCGGGAGTTCGAGCGCGCCGCTCACCGGGTCCGCCCCGCGGCCGCGGCGGCTTCCTGCAGACGCGCCGCCCGCAGCTTGAGGAGGAACTGGATGGCGTTGACCGCGTAGGCGGCGTAGGCCACCAGCGCCAGCGCCAGCAGCGACCGGGGGGGCCAGCCGGCCCACAGCCCCACCACGTAGGCCGTATGGAGCGCGATGACCCCCATGCTCACCACGTCCTCCCAGAAAAAGGGCCGGGCAAAGAGGTATTGCCCGAACACCACCTTCTCCCAGATGGCCCCGGTCACCATGATGGCGTACAGCACGAGGGTCTTGAGGAGGACGGAGGCGTGGGCCCACCAGAGCCCCTCCCCGGTGCGCAGGGTGCGGACGACCAGCACGACGGAGACCCCCATGACCAGGAACTGGAGGGGGGCGAGCACCCCCTGCACGAGGGTCCACCGCGTGGCATCGCGGCGGGCCCGCTCATCGGGGGTGTAGAGCCCGCCGACGGCGCGGGGCGCCGATGGCAGGGGGGAAGGGACAGCGGTCATCAGCTCCTGTGGCTTCCGGGGAGAGGGGGCCCAGACACTCCGAGAATGCGGTGGGAACCAGACGTTGTCAAGAAAAGTTGACGTATGGTTCGCATGACACCTTCCCCGCTCCCGATGGCTTCCCCTCTCTCCTCCCCCGCATGCAGGTCCATGAGCGCGATCTGACGGGCGCGACGTGGGTGACCGCCCCCCCGCCCTTGCGCCCTACCGGTTCCGGCACAAAGTTCGGACCAGCCTCCCGAACTGACGTCCCTGACCATCAGGGATCCGGCCACTACGCCGTGCGCCACGGACCGGGAGCCAACGCCCCCCGCATGGAACCGACGTCCGCCGGACGCCACGAACGGCTCGAGAGGACGCTCCGGGAGCGGCTCATCCCCGACCTGATGCCCCCCCACGTGCCGGTGGGGGGAGACGGGTGGCGCGCCGAGGCGGCGCCGATCCCCGCATCGGAGGTGGAGGCGCTGGTGCGCCTGCTGCGCGCCCCGGAGGAGGGGGTCGCGGCGGCGTATGTGCGCACCCTGTTGGACACCGGGACCCCGCTGGAGCAGCTCTATCTGGAGCTGGTGGCGCCCGCCGCCCGCCGCCTGGGCGCCATGTGGGAATCCGATGACTGCGACTTCGTGGAAGTCACCGTCGGGCTGGGCCGCCTGCAGCAGCTGCTGCGCGAACTGTCCCAGCTGTTCCTGGCACCGGCCCCGCCGGGGGACCCCATGGGCACCGTGCTGCTCACCTGCGTCCCCGGCGAGCAGCACACTTTGGGGCTGGTGATGGTCGGGGAGTTCCTCCTCCGCGATGGATGGCGGGTGATGGTGGGGGCCCCGTGGACGGAAGACGACCTGGTGACTATGGTGAGCGCGGAGTGGGTGGACATCATCGGGTATTCCGTCGGCAGTGCGCAGCGGCTGGCCAGCCTCACGCGCGAGATCCGGCGCCTCAAGGGAGCCTCGCGCAATCCCCAACTGCAGATCATGGTGGGCGGCCCGCTGTTTGCCGACCAGCCGACCCTCGTCGCGGAGGTCGGGGCGCAAGCCCTGGCCGCTGACGGCCGTCAGGTTCCGGAGGTGGCGCGCACGCTCCTCGCGGCCTCCCGTGCCGGCTCCCCTGTCGCCGCGCGTCGGCAGGAGGTAAGCGGCCATGCCCAGTTCAGCGAATCCGGCGCCCGCGCCTGAGCCCTCGTTCGCCGGCGTGGCCCCCGCCACCGCCGCCGCCCTGCTCACGATGGCGGGGGACGTGGTCCTGGTGGTCGACGACGCAGGCGTCATCCGTGACGTGGCGGTGGGGGATGGCGATACGCCCTTCGCCGCGGCCCGGCAGTGGGTGGGGCGCCCGTGGGTGGAGACGGTGCACACCGACTCGCGCGGGAAGGCGGAGGCGCTGCTGCGCGAGGCCCTGCTGGGGGGCGTCACCAAGCGCCGCCAGCTCAACCACCTGCGCGACGACGGGGCGGACGTCCCGGTGGCCTACACCGCGCTCCGGCTGGAGCGGGGGACCGTGGTGGCCGTCGGGCGCGACATGCGCCACGTCTCCGCGCTGCAGCAGCGCCTGGTGGAGGCCCAGCAGGCCATGGAGCGCGACTACTGGCGGCTGCGCCATGTGGAAACGCGCTACCGGC
>JBILED010000216.1:0-4697 GCA_044352305.1 Gemmatimonas sp. | reverse complement strand
GCACGAGGTTGCACAGGTCCTCCTCGCCCCCGGAGAGGACCGGCTTGGGCAGCCCGTCCTCGAGCACCACCACGCGATAGTCCTCGTCAAACTCCAGCGCGGCGTAGCGACCGTCGGTGAGCCCGTCGAGGAAGCGGCCGGCCACCTCGGCCAGCTCGGGGCGCAGCTGGTGGTTGAGATCGGTGCGCAGGTCCCCCAGCGCGCGGTCCAGCTCGTCGTGCAGCTGGCGCTCGCGCTCGCGCTCCGCCATGGCCGCCTGCAGGCGGGTCAGCTCCTCGGCGGCGGCCGCCGCCGCCGCACGCGCCGCCGCCGCCTCCCGGCGGGCCGCCGACGCCCCAGCCTCGGCCAGCGCCGCCTCGCGCTCGGCCGCCTGGTGCCCCTCCACCTCCTGACGCAGCGCCTCGAACGCCTCGGGCGACAGCAGCGCCGCCACGTCGGGCGCCACCAGCGCCCGCTCGCGCGCCTCCCCCTCGGCCAACGCCGCCTCGGCCCGCGCCAGCGCCGCGCGCACCGGCCCCTCGCGCTCCAGCTGCGCCACCAGCCGCGCCCGCTGCGCCTCCAGCGGCGCCAGCTGCTCCACCGCCTCGCGCGCCGCCCCATGGGCCGCGGCGTCGTACGGCATCGCCAGCGCCGCCAGCTCCCCCTCGGCCGCCTGCTGCTGCGCCTCCCGCTCCCCGCGCTGGCGCAGCAGCTCCTCGCGCTCGTGCAGCGCCGAGCGGATGCGCGCCATCCGCCGCTCCGCCTGCAGCAGTTCCTGTTGCAGCGGCCGCAGCGCCTGCTCCGCCGCCGTCACCGCGTCGGGGGGCGCCGCCAGCTGCTCCATCCGCTGCCGGTAGAAGTGCCCGTCCACCGCCAGCGTCTCCACCTGCGCCTCCAGCCCGGCGAGCACCTCCTGCCAGGTGGCGCCCAGCGGACGGCCGCAGGTGGGGCACGGCCCCTCGGCGCCCAGCGCCTCCAGTTGCGCGTGCTGGTGCCGCACCTCGCGATACTGCGCCGTGATGGACTCGAGCCGGGTCTCCGCCTCCTGCCGGTCGCGGGCCCACGCGGTGCGCGCCTCGGCCAGCGCCCGATCGGCGCCCTCCTGCGCCTCCCGCAGCCGCCCCAGCAGCGCCTCGGTCTCCGCCTCCAGGGCGGGGGCCGTGGCCAGTTGCGCCTCGCGGGCGGCATCACGGGCGGCGGCCTCCGCCAGGGTGGCCAGGCGAGCCCGCAGCGCGCCCCGCCGAGCTTCCTGCTGGGCCCCCGCCTCCTGCGCGCGCAGCGTGTCGCGCCACCCCGCCAACGGCGCCAGCGCCACCTGGCACGCGTCGAACTCCGCGCGCACCACCGCCAGCCGCGCCAGTTCGGCGCGGGCGTCCGCCGCCCCCTGCGCGTGGAGCGCCCGCGCCCCCGCGAGGGCGCGACGCTCCCCCTCCACGCGCTGCGCCTCGGCCCGCGCCTGCTGCGCCCCCTCCCACGCCGGCGCCAGGCGCGCCAGCGCCGCCACCGCCGCCGCGCGGCGCCCCTGCGCCGACGCCAGCCGCGCCGTGGCGTCGGCCTCCCGGGCCTCCGCGCCGGCCAGGCCGGCCGCCACCTGCGCCGCATCCGGCAGCGCCGCGCGCATCCCCGCCACCTCCGCCACCAGCGCACGCCGCCGCTCCCGCGCCAGCTCCTGCGCCGCGGTGATGCGATCGTACCCCAGCACCCGCGACAGGAACCGCGCCCGCTCCGCCGGGCCCAGCGCCGCCATCACGTCCAGCTCCTTCTGCCCGGTGAAGTACGTGTGGAAGAACTCCGTGCGCGTCATCCCCAGCCGCCGCTGCAGCAGCTCCGTCACGCCGGTGAGCGTGTTGGCCACCGGCACCTCCCCCGCGTCCAGGAAGCACTCGGCGGTGGTGAGCCCGCGCACCACGCGATAGCGGTGGCCGGCCAGCTCGAACACCAGCTCCACCTTCACCGCGGCGCGCGGCGCGGCGCGGCTGAAGCGGATGGAGTCGCGGGTGCCGCGCGCCGCGGCGGTGCCGTAGAGCGCGAAGGCGATCGCCTCGAGCAGCGTGGACTTCCCCGCGCCGTTGGGGCCGATGATGCCGGTGAGCCCGCGGTCGAAGGTGACGGCCGTGTCGGCGTGCTGGCGGAAGTTCTGGAGGCGCAGCGACAGCAGGCGCACGTCAGGGCTCCGCGAGGGGGAGGGCGGCGGTGGCTGCCTCGCCGGCCTGCTCCAGGTAGCGCATGCCGAGCGCCACGAAGGGGTCGCGCTCGACCCCCGGGGGGAGCGGGCGCGCCACCAGCGCGCCGTGCACGAGGTCGGTGAGGGTGGCGCGGCGCCCCGGGGCGGCGTCGCCGCCGCGCCGGCGCACGGCGGGGTCGGGGCGCCGCACGTCCACCTGGAAGTGCAGTGCGCGCCGCCGGTACTCGCGCAGCGCCGCCGGGTCCAGCTCGCGCGCCACCGGGCGCGGGAGGTTGCGCACCACCACGCGCACCACCCGGTCCTCGATCCCGCCGGCCACCGTGTCCACGCGGGCGCGGATGGCGCGGTCCACGTCGGCGGCGGTCATGCCGTCGGCGTCCACCGGCTCGAGCTCCACCAGCGGGCGCGCGGGGGGCACGGGGTGGAACCGGTGGCGTCCGGTGGCCAGGTCGTGCTCGATGAACCCCTTGCCGGGAAGCCCCGCCGCCCGCTCCTCCTGCAGCTCCCCCCACGGGTTCGACGAGGTGTAGTCGAGGGAGCCGCTGTAGTACGCGCGCGGCGCCACCTCGCGATACACGTGGTAGTGCCCCAGCGCGACGTAGCTCCACGCATCGGCGTGCAGGTCGGCGGCGGGGATCTCGGTGGCGGCGCGCTCCGCGGGGCGCGCGGCGGCGGGGAGCAGTCCCGCCACCTCGCCATGCAGCAGCAGCACGCGGTGCGCCACGCCGTCCGGCGGGCGCAGCGACGGACGGTCCATGCCCGGCGCATCGGGGACCGCCAGCACGGCCAGCCCGCGCGACGGGAAGCTGAACAGCTCCGGCTTGGCGTCGGCCACATGCACCCCCAGCTCGCGGAAGAGGCGCAGGATGCACCCCGTGTCGGCGGTGCGCGGGGCGTCGTGGTTGCCCGCCACCATCACCACCGGCGTGTCGGGGAGGGCGTCGCGCAGCCGCGCAAAGGTGCGGAAGGCGTGCAGGATGGCCGGGTTGGAGGGGCGCACGGCATGGAACACGTCGCCCCCCACCACCACCAGGTCGGGGGCGCAGGCGATGACCTGCTCGATGGCGCGCGCCACCGTGGCGCCCACGTCGGCCTCCCGCTGGTTGATGCCGGAGGGGGTGAGCCGCTGGTACTGGCGGAAGCCCAGATGCAGGTCGGCGAGGTGGACCAGGCGCATGCGGGGAAGCTAATCCCCCCGCCTGACCGGCGGCCCACCCCGCGCGGTCCCGGCCCCGCCGCGGCCGCGCGCCTAGCCGCCGTACTCCCCGGGGGCGAACGGGCGCAGCCCGCGCGGACGCGGCGCCACCCCCTCGGCGTCCACCGCCGCGGGGCGCGCCCGGCGGGCGAGCGCGCGCAGGAACGCCGCGCGCACGTCGTCGGGACGCTGGCGCAGCACCGCGTTGCGGGCCGACAGCGCCTCGGCCTCGTCGTGCAGCGCCGACACCTCGGTCACCCACCCCAGCTCGATGGACGGGTCGAGCCGCCTGAGGTCGCGCGTGACCGCCTGCTGCCAGGTGGGTTCCGGGGGGGGCGGGAACCGCTCCACCCCCTCGCGCCCCGCCATGACCGCCGGGCGCGGGAAGCGCACGAACACCGGCTGCGCAAAGTGCGGGTGCCGCACCAGCAGCTGCCCCTTGTCCAGCGTGGCCAGCCGCGCCTTGACGGCCGGCGAGAGCCCCTGATAGCCCGGGGTGGCCAGCTCCTCGCCGTCCATGCGCCCAAACACCGACGTGCCGGCGTTCCCCACCACGCGCCGATGCACCTGCGAGCGGAACTGCTGCGCCCCGAACAGCACGAGCCCCAGGTAGCGGCCGCGCTCGGCGATGTCCAGCAGCATCTTGCGCACGTACGTGTCGGGGCCGTCGGCGGGGGCGTACTTGTTGAGCTCGTCCACGAACACCACCACGTGGTCCACCCCCAGGTCGCGCCGCTCCAGGTGCTCGCGCAGCCGCGACACCACGCGCGCGAACACCAGGTCCTGCGCGTCCTCCTCCACGCGCGCCACGTCCACCACGTACACCGCGCGGTCCTCGAAGGCGCCGAAGGGGAGGTCGCTCAGGGCGCCGTCGTCGGTGACCAGCCCCGCGCAGCGCGTGGACAGGTTGCCGAGGCGGTTGCGGACCTTGCGCAGCGTGGCGGCGTGGTGCGTGCGCCACTGCTCGCGCCCCCCCTCCTCCAGCGCGCGTAGCACGTCGCGGAACCACGCCTCCAGGTCGGCGAACGACTGCACCTCGTGCGCCTGCGCCAGCAGGGGATCGGTGAAGCGCCGCCCCACCACGCGCTCGCGGATGAAGTCGATGAGCGCGTCGGCCTTGGCGTCCAGGTCCTCCTTGCTGAGCAGCACCTCGGCGTACTGCAGCACCTCGGGGAGCCCCCAGGTGAGGGGGGTGACGGCGTCCGCCAGGTCGGGGTGCGTGCGCAGCGTGTTGAGGGTCACCCCGCGCGGGGTGTAGGGGGCGAAATAGCGCACCGCGGGGAAGGGGGCCGCGGGGACCCCCAGCTGGTCGTACAGCGCGCGATCGGCCTCGTCCAG
>JBILED010000258.1:0-3813 GCA_044352305.1 Gemmatimonas sp. | reverse complement strand
GGCGACGTGGTGCCGGTGGCGCGGTTGGCGGGGGTGTTGGCCGCCAAGCGCACGGCAGACCTCATTCCGTTGTGCCATCCCCTCCCGTTGTCGGGGATCGACGTGGTGGTTAACTTGGATGATTCCCTCCCCGGCGTGGTGGTGGAGGGGGCTGTCCGGACCACCGCCCAGACCGGGGTGGAGATGGAGGCACTCACCGCCGTGTCCGTGGCGCTCCTCACGGTCTACGACATGGCCAAGGCGGTGGATCGGACCATGGAGATCACCGGGATCACCCTGCGCGAGAAGCACGGGGGGCAATCCGGGAGTTGGTCATCGGGTCCGTGATGTCCCCGAGCCCAGGGAGGGCCCATGCACACATCCCCCACGGTCGACCGCACGCCACAGGCCAAGGCCCGTCGGCGTCGCCTTGCCCGGCGGCAGGCCCAGCGGCGATTGTCGCGGGTGGCGCTGGCCGCGTCCGTCACCATGGCGCTGGCGGTGGCGCTCACCCCTGAGCCCACGCTGGTCCCCGACGCGCCGGCCCCCTTTGCCGCCGGTGCCCGTGACACTGCCTCGGCGTCGCTCCAGCGGTGGAACCGGATCTATCGCTTCAGCACGCGCTACCGGGTCTCCCCCGACCTCGCCCGGCTGATCTACGATATCGCCCGGCAGGAGGGGATCGATCCCGAGTTGGGTTTCCGGCTGGTGCACGTGGAGAGCCGCTTCAATCCCCGCGTGGCCAGCCCGGCGGGCGCCGTGGGGCTCACGCAACTCATGCCCGCCACGGCGCGGTACCTCCAGCCGGGCGTCACCCGCGAGCAGCTGCTGGATCCGGCAACCAACCTGCGCATCGGCTTCCGGTACCTGCGCACGCTGATCCGGGAGCAGCGCGGCGACCTCAAGCTGGCGCTGCTGGTCTACAACCGCGGCCCCGTGGCGGTGGCGCAGGATCTGGCGCGTGGCGTGGACCCCACCAACGGCTACGAGCGCGTGGTCATGCGCGGCCTGCGCGGGCGCGGCGTCCTGGACTAGGACGCCGTCTTCGCCACCGGCTTTCTGGCGGGTGGCTTCTTCGCGGGCGCCTTCTTCGCGGTGGCCTTCTTCGCGGACGCTTTCTTCACGGGCGCCTTTTTCACGCTGGCCTTCTTCGCGGGCGCCTTCGTGGCCGACGCCGTCCGCGCGGTGGTGGACGAGCCGCGTACGGTGAGCCGCTGTCCGGCGGCCACCCGCGTCCCCGTGAGGCCATTGAGCGCCTGCAAGCGCGGCACCGTGGTCTTATAGCGCCGCGCGATGCCACCCAGCGTTTCCCCGCGCCGCACCACGTGCACCCGGCCCCTCGACGACGCGGTCGACGCGCTCCCGTACCGCTCGATGCCGGGGTCGGGCACATCCCGCATCAACCCCAGCACGGCCTCCGTGGGAATGCGCACCACCTGCCCCGCCGAGAGCCGTCCCTTGCGCGAGGTCTTGAGCCCGGGGTTGAACTGCCGCAGCTGTGCCAGCGACACCTCCTCCCGCTTGGCCAGCGCCGCCGGGGTGGTGCTGCTCCCCTTCACCGTCACCGTGCGGTAGCCGCGCCGGAGTTCCTCGGGGAAGGCGGCCATCCCCATCTCGGCCTGTGCCCCGTTCCCCACCGGCACCTTCACCCACACCGTGGCATCGGGCGGCGTGATGCCGCGCAGCAGCGCCGGGTTGAGGTCGCGCAGCTCCGCCGACGTCACCCCCGCCGCCTCGGCCACCACCGCCAGCGACGTCCCCCCCTCCACCTGCACCGAATCGTAGGCGTAGGGCGGCAGTGACTCGACCGCGAACCCGTACCGGTCGGGCGTCTTGGCCAGCAGCGCCGCCGCAATCAGCTTGGGGACGTAGTCCTTGGTTTCGCTGCGCAGATAGTCCTGCTCCGCCAGCGCGAAGAACCGGTCGTCCCCCTCGGCCCCCTCCATCTGGCTGGCAAAGCGGGTGAGTCCGCGCGACACGCGCCCCGGGCCACCGTTGTACGCCGCCGCGGCGAGGTACAGGGACCCGAACTCGCGGGTGAGGTACCCCAGGAAGGTGATCGCCGCGTCGGTGGCGCGCGCCGGGTCGCGCCGCTCGTCCATCCACCAATCCACCCGCAGCCCCACGCCGCGCGCGGTGCTGCTCATGAACTGCCACATCCCCACCGCGGCCGCCCGCGAGTAGGCGTGCGGATCGTAGCCGCTTTCGATGAGCGCCAGGTACGTGAGGTCCTCGGGCATCCCCGCGGCGCGCAGCTTGGCGCGGATCATCGGCTCGTACCGCGTGCCGCGTGAGAGCTGCCGCGTGAACGCCCCGCGGGAGGTGCCGCTGTACAGCGCCGTGTAGAACCCCACCCGTTCGTGGGTCTCGTAGCTGCGCACGTCGATATCCCAGCTGGGCTCCGCGCCGCCCTCGCCAAACACGCCGGCCGCCGCGGAGGCCAGCGCCTCCGGGCTGGCCGGATCACCGTCCACGACGGGCGGCGACACCGGACGGGCCTGTGCCGCCGCCCTGGCGGTGGACGGGACCGATGGCCTGGAGGGCGCCGGGGAGGCGGCGGACGCCTCCGGAACCGACGTGGGGGCGGCGGACGGGCGCCGCGCGGGCACCGGGGCGCCCGCCGTGGGCAAGGGCGCCAGCGCCGGGGCACACCCCGCCGCCAGCAGGGTCACCAGACAAACACGGCGCGCCACTACCGCGCGCGCACCACGGGGCGTCCAAGGCATCTCCAATTCTACCCCTCCCCCATCCCGGCCTCCAGCGCAAATCGCGTCAATCCCGCCACGCTGTGGATGTCCAGCTTGCGCATCAGGCTCTCCCGGTGGGCCTCCACGGTGCGCCGGCTGATCCCCAACTCCGCCGCAATGGCCTTGTTGGTGAGCCCCGCCGCCACCCGCTCCAGCACATCCCGTTCCCGCGGGGTGAGCACCCGCAGCTGCGCGGCCGGGGTGTCCGCCGGAGCAGGCGGGGGAGCGGTCAGGCGTCGCACCACCGCGGGGCTGAAGAAGGTGCCGCCCGCGTGCACCGCGTGAATGGCCGCCCGCAGCTCCTCCCCGGCGCTGTCCTTCAGCAGGTACCCGTTGGTGCCGATGCGCATCCCCTCGCGCACGTACTCCGGCTGGTCGTGCATGCTGAGGATCAGGATGCGCACCCCCGGGAGCCGCGCCCGCAGCCGCTCGGCGGCGTGCAGCCCCGTCTCCCCCGGCATGGTGATGTCCAGCAGCACCACGTCAGGGCGGTGCGCCTCCGCCGCCGCCACCGCCTCCGCGCCCGTGGCGGCCTCGGCCACCACCGCGATGCCGGGGTCCTGGTCCAGCACATGCCGAATGCCCTCGCGCACCAGCGCGTGGTCGTCGGCCAGGACCACGCGAATGGGGGCGCCGGTCACGCGCCCCCCGGCGTGCCGCCCGCGGCGGGCACGGGGACCGGCACCATGATGCGCAGCTGGGCGCCGCCGACGTTGCGCACCCGCACCTCCCCCCCCACGCCGTGGATCCGCTCGCGCATCCCGGTGAGCCCCATGCGTCCCGCCCCTTCGTCCACGCGCCCCTCCTCGTCCTCGGGGAACCCCTGCCCGTTGTCGGTCACGGCCAGCTGCACGGCGCCGCCGCGGGTGCCCCCCACCGCCGCCTCCACCACCACCGCCACCTCCACCTCCACCGCCGTCGCGCCGGCGTGCCGCGTCACATTGGCCAGCGCCTCCTGCAGCGCCCGGAACAGCGCGAGGTCGGCATCCCCCCCCAGCGCGGGGAGCGACGCCGGCGCCGTCAGCCGCGCCGGCACCCCGGTGCGCTCGGTGAACTCCGTCACCAGCGACCGCAACGCGGGGAGCAG
>JBILED010000214.1:0-4733 GCA_044352305.1 Gemmatimonas sp. | reverse complement strand
CGACACCGGCGTGGGCCCCGCCATGGCGTCGGGGAGCCAGACGTGCAGCGGGAGCTGCGCCGACTTCCCGGTGGCGCCGATGAAGAGGCACAGCGCCACCAGCCCCGCGGGGACTGCGCCCCCCTGCCCCGCCACGAAGGCGGCGTTGAGGACGTCCAGGTCGAGCGTGCCGAATCCGCGCCACAGCAGGAACATCCCCAGCAGGAAGCCGGCGTCGCCGACCCGGTTGGTGATGAACGCCTTGCGCCCCGCGGCGGCGTTGGCGGGGTCGTCAAACCAGAAGCCGATGAGCAGGTACGACGCCAGCCCCACCCCTTCCCACCCCGCGAACAGCACCAGCAGCGAGCGCCCCAGCACCAGCAGGAGCATGAAGAAGAGGAACAGGTTGAGATACGCCATGAAGCGCCCGAAGGACCGGTCGCCGTGCATGTAGCCGGTGGCGTACACGTGGATGGCCGATCCCACCCCGGTGACCACCAGCAGCATCACCGCGCTGAGGCGGTCCAGGCGGAAGGCCACGTCGAGGCCGACCCCGCCCACCTCGGCCCACCGGTACAGCGGTTCGACGACGGCGCCGCCCGCCGGCAGCGCCAGCACGGCCTGCACCGCCAGCGCGAAGGCCGCCAGCGGGAGGGCGCAGGTCACCAGCGCGGCGCCCCGCGGCGACAGCCGGTGCCCCCCGATGGCGGTGGCGAAGGTGCCGGTGACCAGGAAGCCCAGCAGCGGCAGGAAGACGATGGCGGCCAGCTGGTGCGGGAGCAGGAGCGCGTCCATCAGCCGCGGAGCTCCGCATAGCGGTCCACGTCCAGCGACCGGGTGTGCCGCACCAGCAGCAGCACGATGGGGATCGCCAGCGCCACCTCGGCGGTGGCGACGACGAAGGCCAGGAACACCAGCACGGCGCCCGCCGCATCGCCGTGGTGCTGGGCGAAGGCCACGAGGCTGAGGTTCACACCGTTGAGCATGAGCTCCATGCACATGAGCATGACCAGCGCGTGGCGCCGGATGATGACGCCGAGGAGGCCGATCGTGAACAGCGCGCCGGCCAGCAGGAGGAGGGCGTGCAGCCGGTCCATGGTCACCCCGGCCGCCGGCGGCTCACCGCGATGACCGCCAGCGCGGCCACGATGGCCGACACCAGCAGGACCGTGGTGAGCTCGAACTCCAGCCAGTAGCGGGATAGGAAGGTGGCGGCGAAGGGCACCATCCCGAACGCCTGCGGGTCGGCGGGCGCGGCGGCCGCGACGGGGGCGCTGCGCAGGGCGCCCACGCCCAGCGCGAGCGCCAGCAGGACGCCCAGCGCCACCCCCGGGAGCGCCCAGCGGGTGAGGCGCGGCCGCGCCCCCCGCTCGCGCACCTCCAGCAGCATGATGACGTACACCATGAACACCATCACGGCGCCCACGTAGATGAGCACCTGGAAGGTGGCGATGACGTGCACGCCCAGGAGCCCGTACAGCGCCCCCAGCGCGGTCATGGTGGTGATGAGCGCCAACGCCACGCGCATCGGCTCGCGGAGGACCAGCATGGCGGCGGCGCTCACCAGCGCCACGGCGCCGACGGCGGCCAGGGTCAGGGATTCGATGGCTCGCGCCCTCGTTGCAGGTTCGGCGACAGGGTGAGGGGCACCGGCTTGGGCGGATAGGGCTTGGCCACGTCCGCCTGCGGACGCCAGGTGAGCATCTCGTCCATCGTGAGCCACATGTTGTAGCGGTCCGTGGCCACCAGGTCGGGGACGTCGGGGGCCATGCGGATGGCGTCCTCGGGGCACGCCTCCACGCACAGCCCGCAGAAGACACAGCGGGAGTAGTCGATCTCGAAGCGCACCGGGTACTTGGGGTGCGCGGGATCGTCCGGGTCGAAGCCGGGCTCGATCTCGATGACCTTGGCCGGGCAGGCGGTGGCGCACATGTTGCATGCGATGCATTGCGGCGACCCGTCGGGGCGCTGCGTGAGCACGTGCTTGCCGCGGTTGCGCGGGGCGAAGTCGGCGCGCCGCTCCTCGGGGTAGTAGGTGGTGACGGCGCCGCGGCGGCCGGTCAGCCACTTGGCCATGTTGCGCAGGAACACCCCGGTGGTGATCCCCAGCCCGCGCAGCACCTCGGGGAGATAGAGCCGCTCCCACCAGGTGAGGGTGTTGGCGTTCCAGTACTGCGGGCGCGCGTAGCGCACCGGCGGCGGCGGTCCCTCGGCCGGCGTCATCGCGCCCCCCCCTGCCACCACGCCACCAGCACGGTGACCGCCAGGTTGGCCAGCGACGCCGGCAGCAGGAGCTTCCACGACAGCCCCAGCATCTGGTCGTAGCGGAAGCGCGGCAGCGACCAGCGGATCTGGATCTGCACCACGCACAGCAGCGCCACCTTGGCCAGGAACGTGGCCAGCTGGAGCGGCACCCGCACCCCCTGGCCCAGCGGCAGCTGCGTCCCCCACGGGAAGGCGAAGCCCGCGTCGGTCATGTACGGCAGGTTGAAGCCCCCCAGGAACAGCGTGGCGAACAGCGCCGCCGTCACGGCGATCTGGACGTACTCGGAGAGCATGAACAGCCCCATCTTCATGGCGCTGTACTCGGTGAAGTACCCCGCCACCAGCTCGGACTCCGCCTCAGGGAGGTCGAAGGGGATGCGCTTGTTCTCCGCGATGGCCGCGGTGAGGAACAGCACCGCGCCCAGCGGCTGGTACACGATCCCCCACGCCGGGAGCCAGCCGCCCACGGTCCCCGACTGGTGCGCCACCGCCGCCCGCAGGTCGACGGTGCCGTACACCAGCAGCAGCCCCAGGACGGTGAGCGCCATGACCAGCTCGTACGAGATCATCTGCGAACCGGCGCGCAGCCCCCCCAGCAGCGAGAACTTGTTCTCCGACGCCCACCCGGCCAGCATGGCGCCGATGATGGCGAAGCCGCCGAAGGCGAAGACGATGAGCAGCCCCGCGTCCAGCGACGCCACCTGCATGGGGTACGTGCGCCCGCCGAACCACGGCGCCAGCGCCGGGACCAGCGCCCCCGGGTCCAGCATGCCGCCAAAGGGGACCACGGCAAAGACCAGCAGCACCGGCGCGAACGCCAGCCACGGGGCCAGCCGGTAGCCCAGCAGGTCGTGCGCGCGCGGCGTGAAGTTCTCCTTGAGCAGCAGCTTGAGCCCGTCGGCCATGCCGTGGAACAGCCCGAGCCACACGAGCTTCACGTTGGTGAAGGGGAGGCGCACATAGGCGCGGTTGGCGCCCACGCGGTCGGACATCACCGCCGACTGCTTGCGTTCCACCCAGGTGAGCAACCCGCCGGCCCCGAGCAGCATCCCCATGGCCATGACGATGAACAGCAGCGTCATCGCCAGGTCGGGGAGCAGCGGCGCGCCGGTCATGCGCCCGCCCCGGCGGCGGCCGGTGCGGCCAACACGGGCGCCCAGGCCCCGAACAGCGCCTCGGCGTGCAGCACCCCGGGGGGCGGCGCGCGATAGCCGCGGAAGCCGCTCACCACGCCGTCCACATTGGTGTAGTGGCCGTCGCGTTCTGTCTGGATACTCACGGGGAGCACCAAGTCGGCGGCGGCGTGGTCAGCCGCGTTGACCGGGTCGGCATACGCCCCCAGGCGGATCACGAAGGGGCCCGCCGGCAGCGCCGACGCCGGCACCCCCTCCCCCCACACCACCACCACGTCGGCATCGGCCGGAATGGTCCCGTCCCACGCCGGCACGTGCGCCAGCGCCCCGCGCCGATTGGGGTTCTTGTCGGCCACGATGAGCAGCGCGTCCTCCACCACCTCGCCGGGGAGCGGCTGGTGGTCGGCCTTGACCCACGCGCGCACCGTGGCGCCCAGGCGGCCGGCAAACGCCGCGTGGAACGCGGCCAGCTCCTCGTTCGAGCCCCAGCTGGACACCAGCACCACCGCCGCGCGCGCGCCCGCCAGCCGCTCGGCCGCGATGGCCACCGCCTCCGCCACCGGCACCGGGTGGCCGGCCACCGTGGCCTGCGTGGCGCGGGGGCGCTCGAAGATCCCCGCCAGGTCGCGCGCCTTGTTGCACACCCAGGGGCCGTTCACCTCGGGGGTGTCGCGCGGAGTCACCCGCTCCAGCCGCTGGTTGAGCGCGGGGTCCAGCGCCGTGAGCTTCCAGTCGGCCCGGCGGTGCCACAGGTCCACCGTGCACCCGCGCGCGCAACCGGGGCACACCGACGGCGTGGCCTCGGTGTACCACACCCGCGCGTTGGCGAGGTCCTTGCGGGCCAGCAGCGCCCCCACGGGGCAGATGTCAATCACGTTGTCCGAGTACGCGTCGGCGCCGAAGTCGGCCCCCTCGGCGGGGCGGATGAGCGCCTGGTCGCCGCGCTGCACCGCGGCCAGCGCCTTGGACTGCGACACCTCGTGCGTGAACCGCACGCACCGCGTGCACATGATGCACCGCTCGTTGTCCAGCAGGATGCGGTCGGTGAGCGGGTAGAACTTGGTGGCGTGGTTCTTGGTGTCGAGCGAGAGCGATTTCCGGCCGTTGTGCTCGTAGTGGTAGTCCTGCAGGGTGCACTCGCCGCTCTTGTTGCAGATGCCGCAGTCCACCGGGTGGTTGAGCGTGATGAATTGCATGGTGTCGCGGCGCAGCTTCTTCACCGTGTCGCTCTCGGTGAGGACGCGCATCCCCGCGGTCACGGGCATGTTGCAGCCGATGTCGAACCACGGCTCGCCGTCGTCCTGCTCCACCTCCACCATGCAGATGCGGCAGTTGCCGGGGACCGACAGCTGCGGG
>JBILED010000054.1:0-15290 GCA_044352305.1 Gemmatimonas sp. | reverse complement strand
GCGGGTGGGGTGCTGGTGTGGGGTGTGGGGCGGGTGGTGTGCAGGGGGGTGGTTGGGGCGTTGTGGTAGGGCCTCGGTGGCGGGGTCTGTGGGGAATCCGGTGAGTTATCCACCCCTTAGGTTAACATAATATGTATTATACGAAGTGTTGACCGCCCGCAAAAAAGCCCACGGCGTGCCGTGGGCTCCTTGCAGATCCACCACCACAGGGTCGACGACTACTTCCCAGCCCCCGCCAGCTCCCCAAGACGCACCCGCGCCTCCTGCGCGTACGCCTCGCCCTCCGACTCCGCCAGCTGAGACCACTGCGCCTTCGCCTCCGCCACCAGCCCAGCCGCCTGCAGCGACCGCGCCTGCGACGCCTGGTACAGCTTCGCGTCCGACGGGAACCGCGACGCCTTCGCCGCCTTCCCGTACGCCGCCGCCGCCTCCTTCAACTGCCCCTTCCCCTCATACCCCGCCGCCAGCAACGCCTGGATCGGCGCCGAAAACTCCCCCGACGCCCCACCCGCCGCCTTCGTCAACGCCGCGATCCCCGCGTCGTACTGCCCCTGCTCGTACAGGACCTGCGCCAACAACAGCACCGCCTGCGCCCCACTCGACGTGCTCCCGTACCGCGCCACCACCTTCTCCAGCGCCACCTTGGCCTCCGGCAGCTTCCCCTCGGCCATCGGCGCCTGCGCCTCGTACAGCGCCTTCGACGCATTGGCCGACGCCGTCGCCTGGCTGCTGCGCCAGATCAGCGCCCCGGCCGCCACCAGCGCCACCCCCACCGCACCGTACAACAGTGGCTTCTGGTTCTGCTGGAAAAAGGAAGACACCGACTCAATCGGGTCGTCCGACACACCGGCCAGCGAAGACGACGAACGAGACTGCGCCATGAAACGATCCTGGTGAAGACGGTGAACGGGAGCGCTTGGATACCGCGGTCCGCGGCAACGATCGGCAAAAGCTAGCGGCCTACACCGCGCCACGGGAGGGCGCACCCGCCCGGCGTCATGGTGCCGGAGGGCCCCCCTGCGCCCCCCTCCGCCCGACGACCGTTCCTCCATCAACCGGCCGCCGGGCCATGCATGCCCCCGAGAGGACTCGAACCTCCGACCAACGGTTTAGGAAACCGCTGCTCTATCCAACTGAGCTACGGGGGCGTCACTCGACCACCTCCGGCGCGATCGGGCACACCCCTCGGTGCGCCACTCGCACCCACGGTGCCGTGGAGGAGTCAATTGTACGGCAATCCCGCCGCGGCACAACCGGGGGGGCGTCGCGAACCTCCCGCACAAGGGCCCACGACACGGCCGCCGTCAGGCGGAACGAGGCGCTCGCGCCCCGTGCAGCGCGGCCAGCGTCAGCACCAGCGTCGAGCCCTCACGGAGGGGTTCCTGGACCTCCAACAACGGCAGCGCGCCCGCGCGCACCCGCTGTGCCAGCCGCTCCAGATGACGCGCAGCCACCTCAGCATCGGCGCGGGAACTCGCGTCCACCTGCAGCACCGTTCCGTCCAGCCCCCTGGGCGAGAACCAGCGGGCCTTCACGGACTCGGCGGACACGCCATCGCCCGCGTACTGGCGCAACTCCTTGACAACATTGCGGATAGAAGCCATTGCCTCATCTAATGCCTCATCTTTTACCTCATCTGTTGCCTCAGCGATGACTTCCCCCCGCACCGGCTCCCGCATGCCAGACAGGGCATCCGGCACGTCGGCATCCACATCGGCGCGCCCCACCGCACCTCGGTCGGGCGCTACGGGGGAGGGCGCTGGGCCTCGTGGATGGTCAACCATCTCAGCCATGGGCGTGGGCAAGAACACCGGATGCGCGAGCGGCGCGTGCCATGGCACCAGCTCCGCACCGCATCGCCCCGGGGGAGGCGTCGTTGGGACGAACGGTGGATACCTGGAGGCCCGTGGCGAAGGGTGCCAGCCGCCCGCGGCAGCCCGATCCTGAGCCCCGCTCACGACGGCCACCCCTCCGCGCCGACCAGCGGCACGAACCGGACGGCGCCCAGTGAGGTCGGGTGGAGCCGCCCGTCCCGCTTGTGAAACACCGTGAGTTGTTGCTCCTCCCGGGTGCCCACGGGAATCAGCAACCGCCCCCCCTCCGCCAATTGCGCCGCCAGCGACGGGGGCACATCCGGCGCACCGGCGCTGACCAGAATGGCATCAAACGGGGCGAACTCCCGCCACCCCAGCGTGCCGTCCCCCGCCAGCAGGGTGGCGTTCCGCACCCCCACCTCCTGCAACACGGGACGGGAGCGGTCCAGCAGGGCCGGAAACCGCTCCACCGAGAACACTTGCGAAGCCAGCCGGGCCAGCAGGGCGGTCTGATACCCCGATCCGGTCCCGATCTCCAGCACGCGCTCTCGTCCGGTGAGCGCCACGGCTTCCACGGCCCGGGCATGCACCCACGGCTGGGAAATCGTCTGCCCGCCCCCGATGGGAAGCGACGCGTCCTCGTAGCTCCGATGTCGCACCGTCTCCGGCACGAACAGGTGGCGCGGCACCTCGTCGATGGCACGCAGCACGGCCAAGTCGCGGATCCCCCGGTCCTGCAGGGCCTCGACCAGCCGCCGCCGCGCGCCGCGATACTCCGGCGCTACAGGTCCTGCCACCACGCGGTGGACGTGTCCAGCACGTCCCGGTGCGTCAGGTCCAAGTGGAGCGGCGTCACGGAGATGTACCCGTCACGCACCGCCCGGAAGTCGGCGTCGTCCCCGCCGCTCCACTCCACCGAGCCACCCCCAATCCACACGATGTCACGCCCCCACGGATCCTTCATGCGGGTGATCGAGTCGCTGAACGCGCGCCGCCCCAAACGGGTCAGGCGCACCCCGCGGATCTCCTCCCCGGGCACCGGGGGGAGGTTCACGTTGAGCAGCGTATCCGTCGGGAGCGCGGGGAGCGCCACCAGATGCCGGATGAGACGCCGCAGCACCGGCACCTGCGTGTCCAGCAGGGCGTCGGCACGCAGGGCATTCCCCGCGAACGAGACGGCGATCGAGGGGATGCCCAGGGCCAGTCCTTCCATCGCCGCGGCCACCGTCCCGCTGTACAGCACGTCCTCCCCCATGTTCGCACCGTGGTTGATGCCGCTGATCACGACGTCCGGGCGCTGCTCCAGCAGCGCCTCCACGGCCAGCAGCACGCAATCGGTCGGGGTGCCATCCACCTGCCACCGACGCTCGCCCAGCCGCACCGGGCGCAGGGGGTGGTGGAGGGTCAGAGAGTGGCTGGTCGCGCTCTGCTCCCGGTCGGGGGCCACCACCGTCAGGTCGCCCAGGGGCTCGCAGGTGGCTTCCAGCACCCCGAGGCCGCGAGCCAGGATGCCGTCGTCGTTGCTGAGGAGAATGTGCATGAGGCCGGTCAGGACGCGCGCGACACGCCGGGCGACGCCGCGGCATCGGTGCCGGCGTCGGTGCCGGCGGGGTCAGCAAGAAACTGCATGAGGTCCAGCAGGTCGCGCTCCACGGACTCCAGCATCTCCACCTCGAGCGCCGCCCGGGCGGCGGGACGGACCGCGCCGCCCTTGCGGAACTCCTCGAGCTTCTGGCGCGCACCGTCGATGGTGTACTTCTCGGTGTACAGGAGGTGCTTCACCAACTGGATGAGCTCCACCTCGCGGCGCGCGTACACGCGGTTGCCGCTGCGGTTCTTCGCCGGGTTGAGGAGCTTGAACTGGCTCTCCCAATACCGGAGCACATGGGGCTTGAGGTCCGTCAGGGCGCAGACGTCCCCGATGGAATAGAACTCCTGCACCGGCTCCCCGCGCGGCGCCGCCACGTCAGTCCCGCTCCGCGCGCAGGTCGCGCGCCATGAGTTCGGCGATCGCTTCGCGTGGCGGCTGGCCGGCAAACAGGACCCGGTGCGTCGCCTCCACAATGGGCATGACCACCCCGGCCCGCTGCGCCAACGCGCGCGCACTCTGCGCATTCAGCACCCCTTCGGCAACGCTCTCCTTCCCCGCCAGCGCCTGCTCCAGGGTCTGCCCTTCCCCGATGGCCACGCCCACCGCGCGATTGCGCGACAGGGCACCGGTGCAGGTCAGCACCAGGTCGCCCAGCCCCGCCAGCCCGGCAAACGTCTCGCCGCGCGCGCCTAGCGCCACCCCCAGTCGGGTCATCTCCGCGAGCCCGCGGGTGATCAGCGCCGCACGCGGGTTGAACCCCAACCCCAGCCCTTCCAGGATACCGGTGGCCACCGCCATCACGTTCTTGAGGGCGCCGCCAAGTTCCACACCCACCACATCGTCGCTGGTGTATACGCGGAACGGGGCGGCGCTCATGGCGGCCTGCACGAGGCGCGCCGCCTCCGGATCCAGCGACGCGGCCACCACGGCGGTGGGCTGCCCTTGCGCCACCTCGGCGGCAAACGACGGGCCGCTGACGGCCACCACCGGGTGTGACACCGCCTCCGCCGACACCACGTCGGTCATCAGCGCCAGTGAATCCCGCTCAATGCCCTTGGTGGCCACAGCCAGCGCCGCCCCGGGGTCCAGGTGCGGGGCGCTGCTGGCCACCACCGGGCGCAACACATGGGACGGGGCCGCATAGATCACCAGCGACGCCCCCCGCACCGCCTCCGCCATCTCCACCGTGGCGCCCAGCCCGGGCGCCAGCGGCAGTCCTGGGAGAAACCGGGGATTCTCATGGCGCGTCCGCACCGCCTCCACCACATCGGGCTCCCGCGCCCAGAGGGTGACGGCGTGCCCATTGCGCACCAGCCGGTCCGCGATGGCCGTTCCCCACGCGCCGCCGCCCACCACCGCACAGGTCAGGATCCGCATCGTCATCCCCGTCCCTCCGGTTTCCCCCCGATGCGCCGCTCCTCGCCACGTCGCAGGCGGCCGATGTTCTCTCGGTGCGTCCAGAACACGAACGCCGCCACCGCAGCGCCCACGAGCACCAGCGGCCCGACGCCACGGGTCTGCCACGCCAGCACCAGGGGCAGCATGGCCGCCGCGGCCAGCGACCCGGCCGACACATACCGGGTGCGCCACACCACCACGGCAAACAGCGCCATCACCAGCAGCGTGGGCAGCGGGGCCAGCCCCAGGAACACCCCGCTGGCCGTCGCCACCCCCTTGCCGCCCCCCTGCCCCAACAGGAACACCGGACGCACGTGTCCGACGATGGCCGCCACCCCCAACGCAATGGGGACCCATGGCGTGGCACCTCCTGCCACAAGCGACGGCAGCCCCACGACGGGCACCACCCCCTTCAGCACGTCCACCGCATAGACCAACGCGCCCCACCGCCACCCGAAGGTGCGCAGCACATTGGTCGCGCCCAGGTTGCCCGACCCCACCGTGCGAAGGTCCACGCCGTGGTACCGCCCCACGAGGTGGGCGGTGGGCACGGAGCCGATGACGTACGCCGCCAGCAGCGCCGCCCACAGCGGCCATCCCCCGGCGGTCACCGGTCCCCGCCCCCCTTGCGACGCATCACGATGCGCAGGGGCGTGCCCACAAAGCCCCACCGCTCCCGCATCTGGTTCTGCAGGTAGCGCAGGTAGTGCTCGGGGATGGCGTCCGGATTGTTGCCAAAGATGGCGAACGTCGGCGGCGCCACGTCCACCTGCGTGGCGTAATTGAGCTTGACTTCGCGGCCGGCCGCCTGCGGCGGCTGCAGGCGGGTGACGAACGCCTCCAGCCCTTCATTGACCTGCGACGTCGAGATGCGGCGCGTCCGCTCCCCCTGCACCTCCAGGACGAGGTCCAGCACCCGGCTCACCCGCTGCCCCGTGACCGCCGAGGTGAAGAGCACCGGCACATGCCCGAGGAAGGGGGCCTTTTCGACCGCCTCCTTCCGGATCTTCTCGGCGCTCTTGTGGTCCTTGTCCTCGTACAGGTCCCACTTGTTGAAGACGAGGATGAGGCCGCGCCCGGCCTCCCACGCCAGGGCGGCGATCTTGAGGTCCTGGTTCTGCAGCCCCTCGGTGGCATCGATCACCAGCAGGCACACGTCGGCCGAATCGATCGCGCGCCGGGTGCGCAGCGAGGCGTAGAATTCCACCCCTTCGTCAATCCGCGCCTGACGTCGCAAGCCGGCCGTGTCCACGAAGACCACGTCCTGCCCCTTGTATCGCATGGGGGCGTCGATGGCGTCGCGCGTGGTGCCGGCGGCATCATGCACCACCAGCCGCTCCTCACCCAGCAGCCGGTTGACGAACGACGACTTCCCCACGTTGGGGCGGCCGATCACCGCCACCCGGATCGCCTCGTCCTCGGGGGCCGGCTCGTCCGGAATGGCCGCCACCACCGCATCCAGCAGGTCCCCCGATCCCTTCCCGTTCTGGGCGGACACCGGATGCACCTCCCCCACGCCCAGCCGGTAGAACTCGTAGAAATCGGTGCTGGACGGGTCGTCCACCTTGTTGGCCACCACCAGAAACGGCTTGCGGGCATTGCGCAGCAGGTCGGCGATGCGCGCGTCACTGGGATGCACCCCCACCTTGGCGTCCACCACCAGCAACAGCAGGGTCGCCTCGTCGATGGCTTGTCGCACCTGCTTGCGGATTTCCGTGTCCATCGGGACGCTGGAGTCTTCCACCAGCCCGCCTGTGTCCACCAGCCAGAACGGGCGCCCCCCCCACTCCGCCCGCCCAAAGTGGCGGTCCCGCGTGGTGCCCGCCTCCTCGCTCACGATGGCCGAGGTTTCCCCCACGATCCGATTGAACAGATGGGACTTGCCCACATTGGGGCGTCCAACCACGGCGACGACGGGCAGGCTCATGCCAGGGGGGTCAGGGCCGCGTCACCCAAGGGGACAAGCGCGTCCAGGAAATCGTAGGAAGGATGCACCGGCATCGGCAGCGCAGCGCGCACCGCCTCGAACGGGTCATCATCGAGGAACAACCCATCATCATTGATGGACTCCGCCGGAATCAGGGCGACGTCCAGATCGTGCCGATCGGCCAGCACGCGGCGGATGTCCGCACCGACCAGCAGCCCGGCCGTGGTGGTGGTGGGGCCGAACAGCGAGTTCTCCGCAACGATCAGCTCGAAGTGCGCCCCCGTGGCGGCGGTGAGCCGCTCCAACAAGGGGGGCATGAGGGGCGCCATCGACACCCCGGTGACCACCCCGATGCGGCGCCCGTCCAGGCGCGGCAGTTCGTCCACGCCGTCCGCCACCCGCGCGCGCAGCGAGGTCACCGCCCCCACCCCGTTCTCGATCTGGGCGAATTCGCCATAGTGCGCCACGTCGGGGAGCTCCGCGCCCGCGAGCAGGTACAGCTCATCAGACCCGTACACCCAGCGGTCCTCGCGCTCCGCGAGGGCCCGCGCCGCCCACTGCTCCACGGCGGCCAGCAGCGACCGGGCGCTGGCGTCGTCCATGGGGCGCCCCGTATACAAATGCGAAAACTGCGTGACGCCCACCGGCACCAGCGCCACCGAGAGCACGGCATCGCCCAAGGCCCACAGGTCGGCCAGCGACGCGTCCAGCACCGCCCCGTCGTTCAGCCCGGGGACGATCACCATCTGGCAGTGGAACTGGATGCCCCCCGCCGCAAGGCGCGTCAGCTGCGCCACGATGTCCGGCACCCGCGTGTTGTTGAGGAGCACCTTGCGGGCCTCCCACGGCGTGGCATGCACCGACACGTACAGCGGAGACAGCCGGTACTCCAGGATGCGCGCGATGTCCCGCTCCTTCACGTTCGACAGCGTCGCGAAGTTGCCGTAGGCGAAGGACAGCCGATAGTCGTCGTCGCGGATGTACAGCGGCTTGCGCAGCCCCTTGGGAAGCCCTTCGATAAAACAGAACTCGCACCGGTTCGCGCACCGCCGGATCGTGGGCGGTGCCAGCTCCACACCCAACGGCTCCCCGTCCAGTCGCTCCAGGTCGAACTCCACGGCCTCGCCATCGGGGAGCCGAGCCGACACCACGAACGCGTCCTCCGCCGTCAGGAACTCCCAGTCCAGGAAGTCCTCCAACGGGCGTTCGTTGACGGCCAGCAGTTCCGTCCCGGGGACGATGCCGATGCTGTCGGCAATGCTGCCAGCCTGTACAGAGGTGACGCGAACCATGGTCCTCACGGCGGTGGTGGCGGGCGACGGCGCTCCGCCGGAGCTGCGGGCGGGGGCGCAGGGGCACCACCACGGACGGCGGAACCCTCAGACCTCCGATCGGGGTGGCCAACGCCCCCGCGACCGGAACACGACGGCCCAATTCCGACCGGGCGCGACCAACCCAGCCCACGGGACGCTTCATGTAACCTACGAGAGGAACACTCCGAACGCAATGCACCACAGTGACTTCCGGAAAAGGAAGCCAGTCTGGATCACGGCCCACGGTTGGCCGCGGACGCACCCGTCCCCCTAGCCCCGATACGACGCCCCCGCCCCCGTGTTGAACACCACCACCTCTGCCTCGGCGGCCACCTGCCCCGCCGCCACCGCATCGCGCAACACCGACAACGCACACCCCCCCTCGGGAGCGGCATCCACCCCAGTGGCGTGCGCCAAGTGGGCCGTCCACTCGCGGATCAATGCCTCCGAAGCCGTCCCCGCCACCCCCCGCGTCTCCCGCAACAGTCGCAACAGCAACCGGTCGCCAAGAGGCGACGGTACCCGCAGCCCGCTGGCATAGGTCACGGGGTCCACCCACGGCTCCGCCCGCTCAGCCCCGGCCGCATAGGCCCGGGCGATCGGCGCACACCCCGCGGCCTGGGCAATCACGAACTGCGGCATCCGGCTCTCCGCGGGGAGCCACCCCCCCTCCATCAGTTCGCCAATGGCCTTGTGGATCCCGACCGTCCCTTCCCCGCCACCCGTGGGATAGACCACGACATCGGGGAGCCGCCACCCCAACTGCTCAGCGATCTCGAAGCCCATGGTCTTCATCCCCTCCACCCGATACGGCTCGCGGAGAGTGGCCATGTTGAAAAACCCGCTCTCGGCCGCGAAGGCCATGGTCAACTTGCCCGCGTCACCAATGTGGCCGTCGATGCGGACAAGCGTCGCCCCCATGGCCTCGATCGTGTCCAGGATCGGCCGCGGCGTGGTGCGCGGGGCGTACACCCGCACCGGCATCCCCGCTGCCGCACCATACGCCGCGATGGCCGCCCCGGCATTGCCGGCCGTGGGCACCGCCAACCCGGGGTACCCCTCGCCTCGTGCCCGCGTCACGGCCGCGCTCATGCCGCGCGCCTTGAACGAGGCCGTCGGGTTCTGCCCCTCGTCCTTGATCCACAGCCGCCGCACCCCCACGGCCGCCGCCAACGCCTGACTCTCGATGAGCGGGGTCAGCCCCTCTCCCAGCGAGACCGGTGACTCCCCTGCCAGCAGCGGCATGAAGGGCGCATACCGCCACTGGTCCCATCGGGGCGCCAGGGCGGTACCGGTGGCCACTGGGGCGTACCGTGCATACAACGGCTGGCCGCACCGGGGGCAGAGCGAGGCCCGCACAACGGGCACAGCCGTGTCACACGCGGAACAGGACAGCGACCAGGAGGGCGACGTCATGGCTCGGGAGAAGGAGTAGGCGTATCGGCAGCGCGGTCGGAAGATAGCGCCGGGACCGGCACCCCGAGGGAGGTCAGCACCGTGCGCGCCAACGCGGTCCCGAACCCCGGGACGGCGGCCACCGCCTCCACCGTGGCCTCCCGCACCCCCTGCACGCTGCCGAACGCGGCCAGTAGCGCCCGGCGCCGGGTCGGCCCCACCCCGGGCACCTGCAGCAGTGCCGAGGTGAGCGTCCGGGCCTTCCGCTGCTGACGCTGAAAGGTCACGGCAAAGCGATGCGCCTCGTCACGTGCCTGCTGCAGGAGGCGCAAGGCCGGAGACCGCCGCGGCAGGCGCACCGCATCTGGGCGCGCCGGCAGGAAGATCTCCTCCTCCTTCTTGGCCAGGCTGATGACGGCCAGGGGAGGGGACCCCAGCGCCTCCAGCGCGCCAATGGCCGCCCCCAGCTGCCCCTTCCCCCCGTCGATCACCAGCAGGTCGGGAAGCGGCTTGGCCTCCTCCAGCCGCCGGGAGACGAACCGGGTGACCACCGTGGCCATGGCAGCAAAATCATCGTTGGCATCGGCGGCGGCCACCTTGAACTTCCGGTACTCCCCGCGACGCGGCCGCCCGTTCTCGAACCACACCGCGCTCGCCACCACGTCGGTCCCCTGCGCGTGCGAGATGTCCATGCACACCAGCGCCCTCGGCACGCGGGACAGCCCGAGTTCCCGCTGGAGCTCGTACACCGGGTCCACCGCCCGCTCGTCCGCCTCCAACGAGGCCAACTTGAACTCCTCCAGCAGGTGCCGCGCATTCTGGTCGGCCAGGTCCACCAGCGCCCGGCGCGGCCCCCGCTGCGGCACCCGCACCTGGGTGCCGGCCAGGGCCTCCGCCAAAGCCTCCCGGTCGGCAAAGTCGAACGGTACCAGCAGCTCGGAGGCCCGCGGATCGGTCACCCGGTACCACTGCGCCAGGCAGGCGCCCAGCACCGCGCCATCCTCCGCCTCCTCGGCGTGCTCCAACAGCCGGTGCTCGCGCGCCAGCAGCGCCCCGTTCCGCACGCGCATCACCACCACGCAGGCGTCGTCCCCGTCCCGCGCATACCCCACCACGTCGCGGTCGCCCCCTTCCACCTCCAAGACGACCGTCGGCTCCTCCATCCGCTCCAGGTGGCGCAGCACGTCGCGCAGTTCGGCCGCCCGCTCGAAGTCCAGCCGCTCAGCGGCTTCCACCATGCGTCCCTGCACCCGCCGCACCACCTCGGCGGTCTTGCCCTCCAGAAACCACACCACTTCGTCGATCATCTCGCCGTACTCGGCCGCCGACTGGTACCCCACGCAGGGCGCCTTGCACCGCTGGATGTGGTAGTCCAGGCAGGGACGCTCGGGGGCCTCCCGCGGCAGCGCATAGTGGCAGGAGCGCACCGTGAACAGCCGCTTCACCACGTTCAGGGCGCGCCGCATCGCCCCCACGTCGGTGTAGGGGCCGAAGTAGCGCGCTCCGTCCTCCTCCAGGCGCCGCGTGACCACGACCCGGGGGAACGGCTCCTGGACCGTCACCTTGATGCAGGGATAGGTCTTGTCGTCGCGCAACGCGACGTTGAAGCGCGGGTGGTGCTCCTTGATGAGCGTGGCTTCCAGCACCAGCGCATGCGCCTCGCTGGGCACCACGATCGTCTCCAGCGTGGCCACCTTGCGCAGCAGGCCGCGCGTCCGCGGACTCGCCGCGTGGTCCTGGCTCCAGTACCAGCGCACGCGCGCGCGCAACCGCTTGGCCTTGCCCACGTAGAGCACGCGGCCATCCGCGTCCTTCCACAAGTAGACCCCGGGGGACTCGGGGAGGTGCGGTAGCGTCTGCGCCACGGCCCATGGCATGCCGCGCGCCAGCGCGCCGTGCACCCACGCGTCATCAGGCACCGGCCCCGCGACCGCGCCCCCCTCCAGGGTATCCGCAGGAGCCGCGCCGGCCGAATCGAGGCGCACCGCGTCCTCGCTCACGCCGCGCTCACGCCGCGCTCACGCCGCACCCACGCCGCGCACCGGACGCCGGAGCCATCGCGCCGCCTCCGCCGAGCCCAGCCACCAGGCCGTGAGCAGGTAGGTGCCGCCCACCACCGCCAGCACGGGCAGCCCCGAAACGCGGGGGTGCAGGGGCGGTGCCACGGCGTACAGCCCGAGGCGCACCGCCGTGCCCGCGGCCACCCCGGCCAGCGCCGCCACAGCGATGCGACGGGTCCCCGTCCACATGGTCGGCGTGTACAGCGTGCCGAGGCGGGCCCGGAGCCCGCGCAGCTGCAGCGCAAGGTTCACGTACGAGCCCAGCGCCGAGCCCAGCGCGATGCCGGCGGCCGCATGTGGGGTGTCGCGCAGCAGCCAGCACACCGCGCCTGCCGCCAGCGCCGACACCACCAGCGATGCCAAGGACGCCCGCAACGGGGTGCGATAGTCCTGCAGCGCGTAATGCGCCGACGCCACCAGCTTGACCGAGGCGAAGCTGACCAGCCCCAGCGCGGAGCACGCCAGCACCACCTGCACCCGACGCTGCGCGGCGGCGTCAAAGGCGCCGGCCCGGTAGAGGATCCCCACGCAGTAATCACCAAAGGCCAGGAAGACACCCGCGCTCGGCACGATGTAGAACAGCAGGCGCTGCCACCCCGCGCGCAGCCGCTCACGCAGGGGCTCCAGCGCCCCGCTCCCCGAATCCCGGGAGAGCTCGGGGAGCGCGGCCGCCGCGATGGCCACCCCGAACAGCGACACCGGCAGGATGGTCAGCGTGTTCGCGTAGGCCAGCACGCTGGTGGCCCCGGTCGGGAGGAACGAGGCGATCTGCAGATCCACGAACGACGAGACCTGCACGACCCCGAGGGCCAGCAGCACCGGGCCGAGATTGCGCCCCACGGCGGCCACCCCGTCGGCGCGGTGGTCCAAGGAGGGGCGCAGTGGCTGCACCAGCCGCCGCACCTCCGGGAGCTGTGCGCCGACCTGCAACAGCGAGCCGGTCAAGGTGGCCCATGCCAGCGCCACGGCCAGCGCCGCCGCATCGTCGGCGCGTGGCCCCCACACCACCAGCAGCGCGATCTGTGCCACCGACCACAGCGCCGCGCTGGCGTAGGCCCAGAAGAACCGCCGATGCGAATTCTGCACCCCCAGACACCAGCCACTCACCACCATGAGCGCCGTCATGGGAAACAAGATGCGGATCAGCCGGGTGGCCAGCGCGGCCGTGTCGGCGGGAAAGCCCGGTGCGAGCACCGCCGTCAGCCACGGGGCGGCCGCCACCCCCGCCAGCGTCACCCCGCTGGTGGCCGCCAACAGCAGCCCCAGCACGGCCCGCGCCAGCGCCGCCGCGTCGCGCGCGTTCCCTTGCGCCAGCAGGCGCGAATAGACGGGCACGAAGGAGGCGGACACCGTCCCCTCGCCCAGCAGGTTGCGGAGGGCGTTGGGAATCTTGAAGGCGGCATTGAAGGCATCCGCCACCGGGCCGTTGCCGAAGTAATAGGCGAAAGCCGTGTTGCGCAGGAGCCCCAGCAGTCGGCTGAGGAAGATCCCGGCAGCGATGACCAAGGCCCCTCGCTCACCGCCCCCCGCCACCGGGGGCGAGGTCATGGGCGCTCCACCACGGTCATCCGCACGTCACGCCTGCGCGGCAGCGCCCCGCACCAGTGCACGCGCATGCACGCCCGCGGCGGCGCGCATCTGTTCCAGCAGCGGCAGGCCGTACCGCACCAGCAGGGGCACCAGCGACAACGTGCGCTCCGGAGGCCGGCCATACGGGCGCAGGGCGCCGCGCACCATGGCCACCTGCCGCATGGCCTCGACCTCCTGCCGCTTCACGGCCGCCACCAAGCGGCGCTCCTGCCGTGCGAGGCGACGGGCAAGATCGTCGCCGAGCCGCTCCACCACTGACGGCGGGACGGCCATGGCCGCGTCCTGCACGGCCCGCCCCAGGAGGGCCACCTGCGCCTCCATCGTGAGACGCAACCGTTCCAGCGCGTCCGCCACCGCGGCATCCAGCTTCCCGTGCGCCACCACGGTTTCGGCCCCATGCGGCGACGCCAGCGTCGCCTCCTCGATGCCGAGGGCGGCGGCGGCCTCCAGCACCCGCCGATCCACCACCTCGCCCGACCACCGGGGGACAAACAGCGGGATCGCCGCCCCCAACACCGCCGCCACGGGCGCCACCTGCGCAGCGTAGGCCAATTCCCCGGGACCGGCGGCGTACGCCACCGTGGGGAGGAGCGCCCGCTCGACCACCGGGCGCAGCACGACATTGGGCCCCAGCGATCCCACGGGCGCCTCTCCCCGTACCTGCACGGCGGCGGCGAGGGGAACACGCTCCCGCTGCAGGCGCCCCTCGGCATTCGGCGCTGACCGGAACACCAGGGAGCGACCGGCCACGAGCTCCACCTGCGGGGGCAGTCCGGCGGCCTCCAGCGCCGCCGATCGAGCCTCGAGCACGTCGTGCAGGGGCATCGCCCGCGCCAACGCCTGCCGCAACACCGGATCCGCCGCCTCGCGCACCGCCACGTGGGACGCGTCCAGCACAGGAATCCCGAGCGGGGCCAGCAGGGCGCGCAGCCACGACAGATACGCCCCTCCCACCGTGGCGCCGGGGTGGTATGCCTCCCGCAGCGTGTCCAACACCGCGGCATGCACCCCCGACCCGCAGGCCGCCTCCAGCGCCGCCCAGCTGTCGTCCATCCTCCCCAGCGGCACCTCGGCCATGGGGATCCCCTCGGTGGCAGGGCCCGCCATGGCCAGCCGACGGACGCCCGCCCGCGTGGCCACATGCACCTCCGCCGCCTCGGCCCAGTCGGCATCGTCGGTGGCGGCCCAGAACACCGGAGCAACCGGCACCTGCAGTTCCGCCTCCAGCGCATCGGCCAGCGCCAACGCCGTCAGCGCCTTGCTGATGGTATAGGCCGGCCCGCCGAAGAGCCCCGGCTGTTGCCCCGTGGTGACGACCACCCCCTGCTCCGCCACACGCGCCAGGCGCGTGGCCGCCGCGCCCGTGGCGGCGAACGCTGGGCGCAAGGCCTCGAGCCACGCCCCCCCGGCAAAGTCCTCGCGCACGGCCGTCACGCGCGCGCGCCACGCCTCCGGTGAGCTCGGACGCGGCATCCCCCATGTGGCCGAGCCCTCCGGCTCCTGCATGGTCCGCGACAACGCCGTCCCGCCCAGCGGGACGGAACGCACCCGAACGGGGAGATCGGGAGCCGCAGGCGACGATGGCAGGTCAGTCACGGGCATCACTTGTGGTAAGGTTCTCCGCGCACGATGGTTCCCGCCCGATAGAGCTGCTCCGCCAGCACCAGCCGGGCGAGCTCGTGGGGCAGCGTCCAAGGCGCGAGCGACAAGCGCCGATGGGCGACCCGGCGCACGGCCTCCCCCAAGCCATAAGCCCCGCCAATGGCAAAGGTGACGCTTCGCGCCTGATCACGGGCACTCGCCAACCATCGGGCAAACGCGTCGGAGTCGAGCGCCTCCCCCCCGGGATCACAGACCACCAACTGCGCCCCCGGAGCCAGCCGTTCCAGTAACCGCGCGCCCTCCCGGTCGCGCACCTGCGCGGCAGACTGCGCCCGCGCCGACTCCTCGCGCACCTCGGCCACCTCCAGCGGCCAATAGCGCCCCGCTCGCTCCTCGAAGTGCCGGATGGCATCCGCCACCCCGCCGTCCCGGGGGCGCCCGACCGACAGCACCGTCAGACGCACGCGCGGCGGCTCACCAGCCCCGGGGCCGCCGCGCGTGTCGCCCCCGGATCACGCGTAGATCCCGCGGAGCCGGTGCACCGTGGCCACGCGGCTGATCGACACCATGTACGCCGCCGTCCGCATGTTGACCCGGTGC
>JBILED010000213.1:0-4756 GCA_044352305.1 Gemmatimonas sp. | reverse complement strand
CCGTGGTGTCACCCTGCGCCCCCTCCCCGACGCGTATGGAGCTTCCCCGAATGACCTTCGAGTTTGAGGACAGCGGGTCCCAGACGGCCCGCATGAAAGTCGTGGGTGTGGGGGGCGGCGGCGGCAATGCGGTCAACCGCATGATCGATGAGGCGCTCGAGGGCGTCGAGTTCATCTCGATGAACACCGACGCGCAGGCGCTGCTCAACTCGAAGGCCGACGTGAAGATCCAGATCGGCAAGAACCTCACGCGGGGACTGGGGGCCGGGGCGCGCCCCGACGTGGGCAAGCAGGCGATCGAGGAGAACCTGGACGATGCGCGCCGCGCGTTGGCCAACGCCGATCTGGTGTTCGTGACCTGCGGCATGGGGGGCGGCACGGGCACGGGGGCGGCGCCGGTGGTGTGCCAACTGGCCCGCGAGGCTGGGGCGCTCACGGTGGGGATCGTGACGCGGCCGTTCCTGTTCGAGGGGCGGCGGCGCATGAAGTTCGCCGAGGAAGGGATCGCCGAGATGCGCAAGCACGTGGACACGATGATCATCGTGCCCAACGAGCGGCTGCTCGCGGTGGTGGGGCAGGGGATTCCCTTCCACGAGGCGCTCAAGAAGGCCGATGAGGTGCTGCTGCACGCCACGCAGGGGATCTCGCTGCTCATCAGCGAGACGGGGATGGTGAATGTCGATTTTGCGGATGTGCGCACCATCATGCAGAACGGCGGGTCGGCGCTGATGGGGACCGGGGTGGGGCGCGGGGAGAACCGGGCGACCGAGGCGGCGCAGCAGGCCATCGCCTCACCGCTGCTCGACAACGTCTCCATCGCGGGGGCCAGCGGCGTGCTCATCAACATCACCGGCGGGCAGGATGTCACCCTGGGCGAGGTGACGCTGATCACGGAGATGGTGCATGCGGCCGCCGGGGACGACGCCGAGATCATCTTCGGGGCTGTCACGGAGCCGGCGATGAGCAATGAGATCCGGGTGACGGTGATCGCCACGGGCTTCGACCGCCTGCTGCCGCAGGGCGCGCTGCAGCCGGCTGCCTCGCCGGCGGGCGGGGCCGTGGCCCACGCCCCCGCCTCGGGACAGCCTGCGCCTTCGGCGGGGGCCACGGCCCGCGGCAATCCCGCCGTGCTCCCGTTCCCCACGGGCGCCCGATCTGCGGCCAAGCCGGTGCAGGCGCCGCGTCCCGCGGCCGAGGGGGTGCCGCGTCCCACGCGCGTCCCCCCCATGTCGGTCAACCAGGAGGTGGAGGACATGGAGATCCCCACCTTCATTCGGAGACAGATGGATTGACGGGCTCCGCGCGCGCTCTGGTCATTGCGGTGGGCGCCCTCGTGATGGGGGGCGTGGTCCTGTCGCGCACCCGTCCCGTGGCCGTCCGCCCCGCCGGGGCGCTGCTGGACGGCGGCGCGCGCGCCGCCGCCTCCCCGTGGCAGACCCGGGTGGACACGGTGCGGCAGGGAGAGCCCGTGGTGTCGGTGCTGGAGCGCGCCGGTGTCCCCGCCGTCGAGGCCGCCGCCGCCCTGCGGGCCGCCCGCGCCCTCGATCCGCGGCGCATCCGGGCCGGCACCTCGGTGACCACCCGCGTGCACCCCGATTCCGGCCCCGCTGAAATCGTGTTCCAGTTGGCCATCGACCGCCTCGTCCGACTCTCCCGGCGCGGAAACGCCGCGTGGGACGAGCGCGAGGAGCGCCTCCCTTGGCGGACCGACACGGTCGTGGTGGCCGGTGTGGTGTCATCCACCCTCACGGGGGCCCTCGAGGCCGGCGCCGCGGCCTTCCCGGCGCGCATGCGCACCGAGGTGGCCTACGCGCTAGCCGACATCCTCGAATATCGCGTGGACCTCAGCCGAGACCTGCGCCGCGGCGACTCCGTGCGCATGCTCATCGAGCGGCAGCAGGCGCCCAACGGCCTCGTCCGCCCCGGGAACATCATCGCCGCGCGCGTCACCGTGGACGGGCGCCCCGTGGAAACGCTGCGCTTCGTCCAGCAGGATCGCCCCGCGTATTACGATGGGGACGGCAAGGCGATGCGATCGGCCTTCCTGCGCGCCCCGCTGGCCTTCCGCCGCATCTCCAGCGTCTTCGGCTTGCGCCGCCACCCCATCCTCGGGGTCATGCGGGCGCACCAGGGCACCGACTACGCCGCCGCCGCGGGTACCCCCGTGCGCGCCCTCGGCGACGGCCGCGTCATCTTCGCCGGTTGGAAGGGCGGCTACGGGCGCGTGGTGGAGATCCGGCATCGCAACGGCGTCGTCACCCGCTACGGCCACCTGCGCGGGTTCGCCGCGGGCATCCGTGCCGGAACGTCGGTGGGAATCGCCAACACCATCGGCTTCGTGGGCGCCACGGGGTTGGCCACGGCGCCCCATCTGCACTTCGAGGTCCTCGTCGGGGGGCGGCACCGCGACCCCCGGCAGGTTCTCCGCAACCTCGCCGGTGAGCCGCTGGCCACGGCGCAGCGCCCGGCGTTCTTCTCCCTCAAAAGCCGGATCTTCGCCCTCCTCGACGGCCCCGGCGGCAACCGCCCGGTGGGCGCGCGCGAGCAGGCCGCCGCCCCGCGCGGTCCCTGAGTTCCGTCAGGGGTCCGTGACCACCCTGCCGGCCCCGGGCCTCCCGCTCGAAGCCCCCGTCCGCCACCGCGCATGATCGCGTGGCTGGTCGCGTGTGGGGTGGCCGTGGCCGCCGCCCTGCTGGCGTACCCCCCGGCACACTGGGGGACCACCGGCCGCTCTCGCGGGCGGGTGGCACTCTTGGCACTCCTCCGCGCCGCTGCAGTCCTGCTGGTGGCCGCCATGCTCGTGGGGGCCCCGCGCGCCCCGGCGCGTCCGCTGCCGCCGCTGCTGGTCATTGACGCCTCCGCCTCGTGGCGCCGAGCCGCCCCGGCGCCCACCACCGTCCCCGCGCAGGTGGCGATGCTGGCCGACAGCCTGCGCCAGCGCCAGGACGGCCAGGGAGAAGGCGCCCCGGACGTGATGTGGATTGGGGACTCCCTTCGCCCCGCGTCGGCGGACACCCCCGGGCCCCCGCTGACCGATGCGGCCTCACGACTCCGTCCGGCCGTGGACTACGCTAACGCCACCGGGCGGGCGCTGTGGCTGGTCACCGACGGCGAAGTGGACGACCCCGACGCCCTGACTGACGCTCCGCCGGGGTCCCGCTGGCTGGTGCCGCCGCGCCCACCGCGCGCCGACCTGGCGATGGCCAGCGTCAGTCTTCCTGCCGACGCCCGCGCCGGCGATACCATTGTCGTGGACGCCGAGGTGGTGGCGGGCGGGGCCGGTGCGCCCGCCGGCATGGTGCAGTGGCTGGTGGACGGTGTGCCGGCGGCGAGTGCGCCGGTGCCGGCCGTCGCGCCGTGGAGCACGGCGCGCGTCACCAACCGGGTGCCGGTGCCGCGTGGCGGTGGGGCGCACCGGGTGACCGCGGCCCTGGTCGTGGCCGGTGATCTCGAGCCTCGCAATGACACGCTGGATGCCGCCCTTTCGGTGACCGATCGACCCGCCGTCGTGCTGGTGTCCACAGCCCCCGATCTCGATGTCCGCGAGGTCCTCCGCGTCCTGCGCGGCACGCTGCGCCTGCCGGTGGAGGGGTACCTGCGGGTGGCCCCCGGGCGCTGGCGGGTGGAAGGCTCGTTCGCGCCCATCGACGAGGCCACCGTGGCGCGGCGGGCACGCGAGGCGGCGCTGCTGGTGGCCCATGGGGACACCAGTTGGAGCGTCGCCGTGGGCGGACTCTCCCGCAGCGGCGCGCGCGCGCTGTGGCGCCCCGCCCCCCCGCCAGGGCCGGCACGCGCTGGGGAACGGGCGGCCCCTGGGGAGTGGTTTGCCGAGGTGCCCGCCCTCGCAGGACGGTCCGCAGGGGCGGCGCCGCCCCTGGAGGCGGCACTCGTCGGGCTGCCCGCCGATTCACTCCCACCGGTGCAGCTACCGGCCGCGGAATCGCCCACGTCGCAGCGCTTGGCCCCTGCGAGCGCCGTGCTGGTTGCCCGACTGGCCAAACGCGGGGAGGCACGCTCCCTCGTCGAGGTGCGGGAACGGGACGGGCAGCGGGAGGTGCGGATCGTCGGGTCCGGCTTCGCCGGCTGGGCGCTGCGCGGTGGGCGCGCCGGTGACGCCTTCACCGCCGTCTGGGGGGGCGTCTTCGATTGGTTGGCGGAGGCGCGCGGGGATGCCCGCGCCGCCGTCCCGACGCTGCCCTACGTGCGAGAGGGGGAGCCGATCCCGTGGCGTCGCGGGGGCGCGGATTCCGCGGTCACCGTGCCACTGGTGCGCGAGCTTGAGGCGGGGGTAGACGCCGCCGGGACCGACACGGTCCGGGTGCCGCTGCGGTTCGCCGCAGGTGCGCGCGAAACGCTGTCGCCGCCCCTGGCACCCGGACGGTGGCGGGGCGCGCTTCCGGGAGGCGCCGTGCTGGTGGTGGTCAACCGGTCGCGAGAGTGGGTGCCGCGTCCGCCGGCCCTCGCCCAACACGTGGCGTCGGGGAGGGGGCGCTCCGCCGCCCCGCGTCGGCTGGTGGACGCCGCCTGGCCGTTTGTCCTGGTGCTGCTGCTGCTCTCGGCGGAATGGATCGGCCGGCGGTTCGCCGGGTATCGCTGACCACCGCGGCGCCGCACGGAACCGTCCTTGATCATCGCCCCATGCCGGGGCTGCGCGTCTTCACGCTGTCCGGGTTGCCATGGCTCGACTGTTCCGTCGCAAGGATGAGGTGCCGCGGCGCTCGCTCTGGGCGCGCGTCAAGGACCTCGTGCGCACCGA
>JBILED010000212.1:0-4770 GCA_044352305.1 Gemmatimonas sp. | reverse complement strand
CGGATGAGCGACAGGAGCAGGTCGAGGGGGCCGGTGTACGGACCGACCTCGACGACGAAGGCGGCCGCCTCGGGGGGCGCGATGCGGAAGGCTGGGGCGATCACGGAGGGCTTACGCGCCGAAGGAAATGGGGAGGAACGCCGAAAGATACCACTGCTGGCTCCACTGCCACAGGGCGTAGGCAGGGGCCATCCACGCCGTGATGAGCGGGCGCGCGAAGGTCAGCAGGGCGAACAGGATGAGCAGTCCCGCGCCGGCCACCTGCTGGTAGCGCAGCGACCACGCGGGCGGGAGGAGGTACTTGAAGACGTGCGACCCGTCGAGGGGCGGAATGGGGAGCAGGTTGAACGCCACCAGCGAGAGGTTGAGGAGGATGCCGTAGTCGAACATGACCTGCAGGATCCCCAGCGGCATGGCGGCGGCGGGGAGCGCGCGGCCAAGGGCGCCCAGCAGGAGGATGAGCGGCACGCACGCCACGGCGATGACGACGTTGCTGGCCACGCCGGCCAGCGACACGATGATGTCGCCCCGCTTGTAGTGGCGATAGTTCCGCGGATTGACCGGCACCGGCTTGGCTCCGCCGAAGATCGTCCCCCCGAGCAGCGCCAGCGTGACCGGCAGGATGATCGTCATGAACGGATCGATGTGCTTGACCGGATTCCAGGTGAGACGCCCCAGCTGCCACGCGGTGGGATCCCCCTGCCGATAGGCCGCATACCCGTGCGCATACTCGTGGGCGACCATCGAGAAGAGGAGCACGGGACCGATGAGGGCGAGCTTGATGTACCAGTCCACGGCCAGTTGACCCAGCGGGGGGAGGGGGACGCGCACCCGACGCCGCCTCGGCTCGCGGCCAGCGGGGCGTGACGCGAAAGCAAGCAAGGGGGGCAGGTCCCGGAAGCTAGCCCGGTGGCCGGGGGGTGTCAAAACGCGCGCCCCCCGGACACACCGGAGCAGTGCCCCCCCGCTTGACCCGCGCGGCAACCCCGGTGTAGCTTTTCGGACTGCCGCAAGATGGGTGCTCGCCCCGGGCGACCACTGGTCCCGTACCGGTGGGCCGTTGGTGGGCGTCCCGCGCCGCGGATGGATTCGTTGCCAGCGCTCTGCTGGTTTCCCAAGCGGTTTTCCTGTCCGTCTTTCCTGTCGGGGTATCTCTCGTGCCGAACATCAAGGCCGCCAAGAAGGACCTTCGCAAGTCGCGTGCGGCGTCGGTGCGGAACCGCGCCCAGCGGTCCACTCTTCGCACGGCCGTCAAGAAGGGAAAGGCGGAGGGCGCCTCCGCCGAGGTGATGCGTCAGGCGGTGTCCCAGCTGGATCGGGCTGCGCGCAAGGGGCTCATCCACAAGAACGCCGCGGCGCGCGTCAAGAGCCGCATGGCTGCGCGCGCGGCAGCCGCCAGCGCCGCCTGAGCGTCGGCGGCTGGCGCCATCTGGCGCCTCTGGCAGGTCGGTACCACGCGGGCCGGACTCCACGAGTCCGGCCCGCGTCGCGTCCGTGGGGATAGCGGGGCGGCAAACCGCCCCCGCCGCCGCCGCTCCCCTACCCTCCCCTACTCAGCGGCCAATTCGCCGCCGCACCGTTCGCAATACCACTCCGTCGGCAGGTTCATCGTGCCGCATTCCCCGCAGCGCAACGACTTGCGCTCAGCGGGCGCCGAGGCCTCCCCCAGCGAACGCACAAAGGCCAGGTCGTCGAAGGGGGCCGAGGGAACCGCGTGAGCGCCGACCGGACCGTCGGGTACCGCATCCCCCTGCGCGCTGTCCCCCACCGTGGACGGCCGATCGGCCGTCGGCAGGCGCTCGTCCAGCGAGGCCAGCGCCCGATCCACCTCGTCATCGTCGGGGACCGACGGCAACGCGCCACCCCACGCGCCACCCAGCCCTCCTCCCAGCGGCCGTCCCGCATCACCGGGCGCCGGAGTGCCGCCCTCAGCGCGCTCCGGCACCCCCTCAAACAGGGAGCCGGGGACCGCAACGACCGACGGGGCCACCGATCGGGCGGGTGCCACGGGGCTGACCGGCACCGGCGGCTCCGACGGCACCACCGGCTCGGCCAGCCACGACGGCTCGCGCGTACCGGCCGGAGCATCGCCCCGGGCCCGCGCCAGCAGGTCGCGTGCCTCCTCCAGCCGGAGCGCCGCATCCGTGCGCTGGTCGGCCAGCAGCGCCAGCCGCCCTTCCACGTCCTGCTGCAACGCCTCCCACCGCCCCGGATCGAACTCACCCACCAGCGTCCGCAGGTGCGCCTCGATGCGCTCCTCATCCAAGGTGGCCGCCTCCGCCTCCAACCGACTCACCGTGTCATGCAGGGTGGCGGCCAGCTGCTCGAGCCCTTCCACGTGCGCGTGGAGGCGCGCCAACACCTCGGAGCGGCGCACCTGATAGTCATCGTGGACCCGCGCGAAGACGCGCGCGGGCGTGTCGTGCCGGCGCGCCTCCAGGGCGGCCAGCCAACCGTCATAGCGCTGGCGCTCGGCCACCAAGTGCCGCACCTCATCCAGGGAGCTGTCGCGTGATTCCATGTCAGGAGCAGAAAGGGAGCGACGGGCGCCAGCCGTGGCGCCTACCGCGAGGGTGGACGATGGGCCGATCCCGCAGGAAACGCCACCCGGGGCGCCCCCAGCGCCTCGACCTCCCCGGGGGGCAACCGGTGCGCCCCGCCAAGCACGCGAGCGGCGAGAAGGATGCGCGCGGCCTGCTCCAGGCTTTCCATGCGCAGGAGCGCCTGTACCACCGTGGTCCCCACGGTGGTGGCGCCGTGATTGGCCAGCAGGAAAGCCTGATGCCCGGGGAGGAAGGGCGCCATCGCCTGCGCGAGGGCCGCCGTGCCGGGACGCCCGTACGGGACCAGTGCCACCGGTCCCAGCAGCACGGGGACCTCCGGCAGCACGTCCTCCGGCAGCGGCACCCCCGCCGTGGCAAAGGCCGTGGCCGCCGGCGGATGGGCATGCACCACGGCCGCCACGTCGGGGCGCTGGGCGTATAGCGCCAGGTGCATCCCCAGTTCGGACGAGGCCCGCGCGCCCGGGCTCGCAGCCAGCAGCGTGCCGTCCGCGCTCACCCGCACCAGCCCCGCACCCGTCAACGCCCCCTTGTCCGCGCCGGCCGCCGTGATCATCACCGAGCCGTCGGGGAGACGACAGGACAGGTTCCCTTCGGCCCCTGCCAACAGCCCGCGCGCATGGAGGCGGCCTGCCGCCGCCACCAGCGCATCGGTGACGGTCGCCTCGGCCACGCCATGACGGCCTCCCCTCCGGCCCGAGGCCACCCCCGCCGTCTCAGTCGGCCCGATAGACCACGCGCCCGCCCACCACCGTGAGCCGGGCCTGCCCCGTGAGCGTGGTCCCACCGTACGGCGTGTTCCGCCCCTTGGAGCGGAACGACCGCGGGTCCACCACCCACGACCGGTTCGGGTCGAACACCGACACGTCCCCGAGGGCGCCCGGCGCGAGCGTCCCCCCCGGCAGATGGAAGACGCGCGCGGGCTTGCAGCTCATGGCGTCCACCATCTGCGACAGCGACAGCACGCCGCGGTGGAGCAGCCAGGTGCAGTTCACCCCCAGCGCGGTCTCCAACCCCACGATGCCGTTGGGCGCGTCGGCGAACTCGCGCTCCTTCTCATCGTAGTGATGGGGGGCGTGGTCGGTCACCAGCAGGTCGATCGTGCCGTCCGCCAGCCCCTGCTGCAGCGCCTCCACATCCGCCGCGGTGCGCAGCGGCGGGTTCATCTTGGCGTTGGTGTTGTAGCCGTCCACCGCCGCCTCGGTGAGCGACACGTGGTGCGAGCACACCTCGGCCGTCACGTGGATCCCCCGCTCCTTCCCCCACCGCACCAGCTCCACCGATCCCTTGGTGCTGAGATGGCAGAGGTGGATGTGCCCGCCCGTGCGGCGGGCGAGGAGGATGTCGCGGATCACGTAGATCTCCTCGGCCTCGGCGGGGATCCCCTTGAGCCCGAGCTTGGCCGACATGAGCCCCTCGTTCATGGAGCCGCCGTGTGCCAGCGAGATGTCCTCGCAGTGCTCCGCCACGGGGACCCCGAAGGTGCGCGCATACTCCAGGGCGGTGCGCATGAGGTGGGCGCTCTCCACCGGGCGCCCGTCGTCGGAGAAGGCCACCGCGCCGGCCCCGACCATCTCCCCCAGCTCGGCCAGCGTCGCTCCCTGCTGCCCCACCGAGATGGCGCCATAGGGGTAGACGCGGGCGTAGCCGGCGGCCTCCCCCTGCCGCTTGACGAAGCCCACCGTGGCCTGGTTGTCGGTGACCGGGCGCGTGTTGGGCATGGCGCAGACGCCCGTGAAGCCGCCGGCCACGGCGGCGTGCGCCCCCGAGGCCACCGTCTCCACGTCCTCGCGCCCCGGCTCGCGCAGGTGCACGTGCACATCGATGAAGCCGGGGGCGACCACCAGCCCGGCCACGTCCACCACCTCGGCGCCGTCGGGGACGCCCAGCGTGCCGCCGCACGCCTCCACGCGGCCGCCGCGCAGCAGCACATCCCCCACCGCGTCGAGCCCCCGCGACGGGTCCACGATGCGCCCGCCGCGCAGCAGCAGGTCCCTCCCCGCGCCCGCGCTCATGCGCCCCCCGTCTTGGCCGCCTCGGCCAGCTCCGGCCGGCCACCGGCCAGCAGGTACAGCACGGCCATGCGGACCGCCACGCCATTGGTGACCTGGTCCAGGATCACGGACTGCGGCCCGTCGGCCACGTCACTGTCGATTTCCACGCCGCGGTTCATGGGGCCGGGGTGCAGGATGAGGAGGTCGCGCGGCGC
>JBILED010000211.1:0-4788 GCA_044352305.1 Gemmatimonas sp. | reverse complement strand
GCGCAAGCAGCTGGGGTTCATGGGCGCCTGGGCGCGCGGGCTCACCGCCTTCTCCAACGTCACCCTCATGGCCTCGCGCGTGACGCTGGACACCACCGCCGGGCTCACCGTCACCGACCGCGAGCGGCGGCTGGTGGGGCAGGCGCCGTACGTGGTCAACGGCGGCCTCACCTACGCCTCCGAGAGCGGACGCACCTCCGCCACGGTGCTGTACAACGTGGTGGGCGAGCGGATCTTCGCCGCCGGCGTGACGCCGCTCCCCAACATCCTCGAGGTGCCGCGCCACCTGGTGGACCTCTCCTTCCGCTTCCCGGTGGCCGGCAGCCTCTCGGGGCGGCTGGACGCCCGCAACCTGCTGGACGCCCGCACCCGCTTCATGCAGGGGAACCTCGAGCGCGAGGGGTTCAACAGCGGGCGCGTGGTGTCGATGGGCTTCTCCTGGCGGCCGTGACCCCCCGCGGGCGCCCGGGGCGCTGACCCGGGACGCCTGCGGTTCGCGCGTTTCCATCATGGCCCGGCCGCGGTGACACAACCGTGACCGGGCCATGACCGTTTGGCCACATGCCGGACGCTGATTCATGGCGGGCGCCGGCGGGCGCCCCGTGACCTTCCCCCATCCCATTGGGCTTTTGCCGATGATCGCCTCGCGCTTCCGGGCCCTCGCGCCCCTCCTTGCCCTGGCCGGGCTTGCTGCCTGCAGCAGCGACGACCCCGCCCCCACCGGTCCCACGACCCCGGCCAACGGCACGCTGGCCATCACGGTCACCGGGCTCCCCACCGGCGCCAACGCCGCCCTCACCGTCACGGGCCCCAACAGCTTCAGCCAGACGGCCACGGGCTCCACCACGCTGTCCGTCGCTCCCGGCAGCTACACCGTGGCCGCGGCGCAGGTCACCAGCGGCACGAGCCGCTTCAACGCCACGGTGTCGGGCTCGCCGGCCACCGTGGCCTCCAGCGCCACCAGCACGGTGACCGTCACCTATGCCGCGGCGACCACCCCCACGGTGGTGCTCAGCGGCTCCATCGCCGCCAACCGCACCCTCATTGCCGACACCAACTACGTGCTCCGCGGCTTCGTCTACGTGAACAGCGGCGCCACGCTCACCATCAACGCCGGCACCCGCATCGTGGGCGACACCACGGCGCTGGGCTCGGCGCTGTTCGTCCTGCGCGGCGCCCGCCTCGTGGCCAACGGCACCGCGCAGGCCCCGGTGGTGTTCACGTCGCAGCGCGCCCCCGGCACCCGCCAGCCCGGCGACTGGGGCGGGCTCATCCTGGTGGGCAACGCCCGCAACAACCGCACCGGCAGCATCATCGTCGAGGGGTCCAACGGCTCCGTGGTGGGCGCCAACCCGGCGGGCGTGGTGTACACCGGCGGCACTGTGGACGGTGACAACAGCGGCACCCTGCGCTACGTGCGCGTGGAGTTCGCCGGCTACGCCACGCTCCCCGACGCGGAGCTCAACTCCTTCACCTTTGCCGCGCTGGGCAGCGGCACCACGGTGGAGTACGTGCAGGCGCTGGCCGGGCTCGACGACAACTTCGAGTGGTTCGGCGGCACGGTGAACGGCAAGTACCTGGTGTCCTACGAGTCGGGCGACGACCACTTCGACGCCTCCGAGGGGTACCGCGGCCTCAACCAGTTCCTCATCGGCTTCCAGAGCACCTACCTCATCCCGCGCGCCGGCGCCGGGGCGGTCTCCTCCGATCCGCAGGGCTTTGAGGTGGACGGCTGCAGCGGCGGCGGGTGCGTGGCCCCCAGCGGCGCCAACGCCCAGAGCGCCGGGCGCGACGACGGACTGTGGAACATGAACGTCTTTGCCAACTTCACCATGATCGGCGTGGGCGGCGGCCAGACCACCCCGGCCAGCGGCGGCGTGGGGATGGTGCTGCGCCGCGGCACCGGCGGCCACTACCTCAACGGCGTCGTGGCCCGGTGGCCGCGCCAGGCGATCTCGCTGCGCGACTCCACCTCCAACAACCGATTCACCGCCGACTCGCTCCTCGTGCGCAACCTGTACTTCGCCGAGAACGGCTCGCAGAACGGCGGCCAGCTGTTCGACGTGGCCAGCAGCTCCAGCTTCGGCACGCAGGCGGCCTTCGAGGCGCGCAACTCGGCCATCACGGTGGCCCCCGCCGGCACCACGGCGGCCAGTCTCTTCACCGCGCTCCCCGAGGTCACCGGGCTGACCACCGGGGCGGCCTTCGACTGGACGCCCACGGCCACGTCCCCCATCGCGACGGGCGGGCTGGCCAGCTTTGCCGGCACGCCCATCGCGGCGCGCGTGGGGACCTTCATCACCCCCACCGCCTACCGCGGCGCGGCCGCTCCGGGCGGCCCGAAGTGGTGGGAAGGGTGGACCAGCTACGCGCGCAACTGATGGCGCGGCGCTCCCTCGTGGGGGCGCTCATCGGGGGGGTCCTGGCCGCGTGCCAGGGCCCCCCCGATGGTGTGCGCACCCCGCCGCGTACCGCGGCTGACTCCCAGGCGGCGCATGTGGCCGCGGTGGCGGCGGCTGGCGGCACGGTGGATTCCATCCTCCCCGTGGCCGAGGCGCTGGCCCGCTTCCGCACCGGGGTGGACCGGGTGGACACCCTGCGGCACGCGGCCACGTCGCGCGAAGCGCTGGTGGATCGCTGGGCCCAGGCCGTGGCTGCCAGCGACACGGCCGTCCTCAACGCCCTGCTGCTGGACCGCGCGGAGTTTGCGTGGCTGTACTACCCCGGCTCGCGCATGAGCCTCCCCCCGTATGAAGCCCCGCCGGGGTTGCTGTGGGGACAGCTGCTGGCCAGCTCCAACGAGGGCGCCTCGGTGGTGATGCGCCGGTTCGGCGGTCGCTCCTTCCGCGTGACCGAACTGCGGTGCCCCACCCCGCCGGTGGCCGAGGGGGAGAACCAGCTCCACGAACGGTGCGAGGTGCGCGTGGGCGCGGCAGGCGGCTTCACCAGGCTCTTCGGCACTATCGTGGAACGTGACGGACGCTTCAAGTTTTTGGGCTATGCCAACCCCCTCTGATCGTCGCGCATGAGGGGCCCCTCACGCTGGCGGGGGCCGGGGCTGCGGGCCCTGCCCGGCATCCTGGCCCTGGTCACCGCCTGTGGGGACCCCCCCCGCCCCGACGCGGTGCCCCAGGGCACGCGCGAGCTGGACGGCCGCACCGCCGTCACCCCCGCCCCGGCGCTGGTCGACCTCACCGGCGCCGGGGCCACCTTCCCCTATCCCCTCTACGCGCGCTGGTTCGGCAGCTACGCGTGGCGCGAAGGGACGCGCATCAACTACCTCGCCGTGGGATCGGGGGAGGGGATCCGCCAGCTGCAGGCCGGCACCGTGGATTTCGGCGCCGCCGACGTGCCATTGGCGGCCGCGCCATCGGCACGCGCCACGCCGGCCGCCCGCGCGCAGGCCGCTCGCACGCTGCAGCTCCCCATGGTGCTGGGCGCCGTGGCCGTCACCTACCAGCTGGACCGCACCGCGCCGCTGCAGCTCTCCGGCGCGGTGCTGGCCGACATCTTCCTGGGGCGCATCACGCGGTGGAACGACCCGCGCCTGGCCGCCCTCAACCCCGAGACGCCGCTCCCCGCACTCCCCATCCGCGTCATCCATCGCGAGGACGAGAGCGGCACCACGTACATCTTCAGCGACTACCTGAGCGCGGTGAGCCCGGCGTGGGCGCGGAGGGCCGGACGCGGCGCCACCATCACGTGGCCCGTCGGCGGCGGCAGCGTGGGCAATGAGGGGGTGGCCGGCAGCGTCAAGCAGACCCCGGGGGCCATCGGGTACGTGGAGGTGGTGTACGCGCGGCAGAACCGCCTCCCCGTGGCCCGCCTGCAGAATCGCGCCGGCCGCTTCGTGGCGCCCACCCCCTTCGAGATCGCCAGCGCCGCCACCGCCGGCGTGGGCGCGCTGGAGGGCGACGCGTGGATGACCGCCTCGCTGGTCAACGCCCCAGGCCCCTCGTCGTATCCGCTGGTGGCGTTCAGCTGGCTCCTGCTGGACCCCACGGCGATGGGGGCCGCCAAGGCGCGCCAGCTGCGCGATTTCGTGCACTGGGCGCTCACCGAGGGGGTGGAGGTGGCCACCCCCATGGGATATGTCCCGCTCCCGTCGGTGCTGGCGGCGGGCGTGCAGGCACGTCTGGATCGGGCGCTGGGGATCCCGGCCCCGTCGGGCGCCGCCCCGCGGTGATGCTAGCTTTCGGGGGCGCCCCGGGGCCCGGCCTGTCCGACGCCCCGTCGCCTCCACCCTCTTCGCCGCCACGCCCCGTGCGCATCGCCGCCATCGACATCGGCTCCAACTCCGTCCGGCAGATCGTGGCGGACGTCTCCCCCGCCGGCCAGATCCGCGTGGTGGACGAGATGAAGGCGATGCCGCGCCTGGGCGAGGGGCTGGAGCGCACCGGCGCGCTGGCGGAGGCGTCGCTCGACGCCGCCGTGGAGGCGGTCACCCGCATGGTCACGCTGGCGCGGCAGCTGGCGGCCGAGCGCATCGAGGTGGTGGCCACCAGCGCCGTGCGCGACGCCACCAACGGGCCCGTCTTCACCCATCGGGTGCATGCGGCCACGGGGTGCGCGGTGCGCATCCTGAGCGGCGAGGAGGAGGCGCTCCTCTGCTTCCGCAGCGCGCTGGCGCACTTCGAGCTGGGCGCCGGCCGCACGGTGGTGATGGACATCGGCGGCGGCTCGCTGGAGCTGGTGCTGGCCAAGGACGGCCTTATCGAGCGGGTGGCCTCGCTCCCCTTTGGCGCGGTGCGCATGACCGAGCGGTTCCTGGCCCCCGAGGTGCGCCCG
>JBILED010000007.1:0-38679 GCA_044352305.1 Gemmatimonas sp. | reverse complement strand
CCACTGCCCCATGGAGGGGAGCTTCTTCGCGCTTTCCGCCGCGGCGCTCCCCGCCCCCGCCGCGCTGGCCCGCAGCGACTCGGCGGCCGCGGGGTCGATGGGGAGCAGCGCGAACAGCGGCCCCGCCGCGATGATCCCCAGCGCGGCGGCGATGCCGATGGTGACCACCATGAACCCCAGCGCGCGTCCCCCCAGGCGGCCGATGGTGCGCGTGTCGGGGGCCGAGGTGATCCCCACCACCAGGCTGGTGACCACCAGCGGGATGATGGTCATGCGGATGCCGTTCACGAACAGCGTCCCCAGCGGCTCGATCCAGGGGACCAGGGCGCGCAGGGGGGCGCTGCCGCTGGCTTCGATGGCGGTGCCGAGGGCGAGGCCGCCCACAAGGGCGACCAGGAGGCGGAGGGTGGGGGACATGCGGCGAAGCTACCGGCGGGGGCGCGGCGGCGCACCCGTTCGCACGGGCAGCCGCGTGTGCCGACGTGCGGTCAGAAGCGCACCCGCAGCACCGTGCCGTTGGTCCCCCCCACCCAGGCGGTGCGTCCGGCGGCGCCGATGCCGGTGTGCGGGCGCTCGCTGAGCACGCGCCACGTGCGGCCGTCATCCATGGACAGGAACACGCCGCCAAAGCCGGCGGCCAGCAGCACGCCGTCGCCCACGGCGGGGAGGTACACCGCGCCGGTCAAGGCGCCGGGGCGCGGCGGGCGGGGGCGGAGCGTCCAGGTGAGCCCGCCGTCGGTGGTGACCGCCACGGCGGCGGCGCTGCTGTCGGTGCGGGTGTGCTGCATGTCGCCCCCCACCGCCACGCCGCGCTGCGTGTCGATGAAGTCCACGCCGGCCAGCCCCGCCGAGGCGGTGCGCACCAGCGGGGTGGCGCGCGGGGTCCAGGTGGCGCCGGCGTCGGTGGACACCAGCAGGCGCGATGCGGGGGCGCCCATGGCCACCACGGCTGTGCGCGGGCCCGTGCGCAGCGCACAGCGGCCGCTGGCGGCGTAGGCGCCCTCCCCCTCCAGCGGCGCGGGCACCTGCTGGGGCGGGAGGAGCGCCCAGGTGGCGCCGCCGTTGGTGGTGCGCAGCAGGTGCGTGCGCCCGCCTGCCGCGTCGCCTACCACGATGCCCGTGCGCGCGTCGAGCATGGCGAGGCAGTCGTAGAACGCGCTGCTGTCGGCGTTGCGGAACTGCTCGGTCCACGCAGCGCCGCCGGTGGCGGTGAAGTAGATGCGCGACGCGGCGCCGTTGCCGATGGCCAGCACCCACGCGGTATCGGCCCCCCGCGCGTCCACATCGCGGAACTGCAGCCCTAGGGCGCCGGGGACGGGGCGCGCCTCCCAGGTGGCGCCGCCGTCGCGCGAACGGAGGACGGTGCCCTTCGTGCCGGCGGCCCACACGACCTGCTCGGAGGCGGGGAAGACGCCGAAGAGGGCGGCGGTGGTGCCGGTGGGGTGCTCGGTGACGGTGGGGGCGGGCACGGTGGCCCCCGCGCGCGTCAGCGTCCACGACCCCAGCAGCCGCGGCACCTGCATCGCGCTCCCCACCTCGGCGTGTCCCATCAGCGAATCGCCCGCCTGCACCGCGCGATGGCGCTCGTCGGGGGCCAGGAAGCGCGGGTCGCTGACGGTGAAAGTCAGGCCGGCGCTGTCGAGCGCGGCGTCGGCCACGGTGTAGGCGGCCGACCAGCCGGCGCCCACCTCGCGCCAGGTGAGCTGCGGGCGCGGCGTGGCGCCGGACACGGTGAGGGTGACTGCGACGGGGGCGTCGAAGAGGCGCATGGTGCCGGTCCACTCGCCGGCCAGCCGTTGCCAGGTCGGGGGCGTGCCGGCGGGGAGGGGCGGGAGACGCGCGCCCGTGACCGGGGCGGTGGGGAGGGTGGCCACCGCCGCGATGGCGGCGTTGGCCTGCCGCTGCAGGAAGGCGGCGTCGCTGTCGGGGAGGGTGACCAGCGGGGCCACGGCGCCGGTCCAGGTCAGGCGGAAGGAATCGGCGAGCACGCGCCCCGAGGCGGTGGGGGGGAGGGCGCGCGCGGGGGTGCGGGTGATGGTGCCCAGCAGCGTGGCGGCGGCCAGGTAGGAGCCGGCGGGGGAGGGGTGCGTGCCGTCGGGGTCGAAGAGCTCCAGCGCGGGGCGCTGCGCGCGCGCCTGCTGCCACGCCACCCCCACGGGGGCCAGGCGCGCGCCGGTTTCGGCGGCCAGGGCCGCGTAGGCGCGGGTGAGGCGGTTCTGGGTGTCGGGGGAGGGGCGGCGCGCCCAGGTGAGGTAGAGCACCGGTGTGGCGCCCGATGCGGTGATCTCCCGGATGAAGCGCTGGCCAAATTCGCGGAAGAGGTCGGGATCGTTCACCGTGGGGCGCCCGTGGACCAGCATCACCCCCAGCATGCTCTGCTCCTGCAGCACCACGTAGTCCCAGCGGGTGCGGCGGATGGCGGCCAGCGCCGCGCCGTCCAGCCAGTGGTCGCGCAGGGAGACGCCGGGGCGGGCGACCATCTCCGTCTGCATCGCGCGCGACGGGCGGGCGCCGCGTGCCAGGCTGGCCACGAGCCCTGGGAGGTCGTTGAAGTAGGTGTAGCTGTTGCCGATGAAGAGGACGCGGAGGGGGCGCGCCTGGGCCGGGGCGTGGGGGGCGCTGATCGCGAGGAGGACGAGGCTCGCGACGAGGCGGCGGGTGGGGATCATGGGGCGACGCTACGGCGCGCGGATCGCCGCCGCAAGCGCTGTCCGCGCACGCGCCGCCAGGCCGGGCGTCGATCGGCGCCCGAACGGGTTAGGATTCGCGGATGCCGTCCCGCATCGATTCCGCCGCCGTCGCACTCGCCGCCATCCCGAATGCCCCGCCAGGGTGGAACGCCGCGCGTGTCGAACTGGCCGCCGCGTCGCCGGTGATGGCGCGCATCATCGCCGAGGCGCGGGATGACGTGCTGGTGCCGCGGGGGGACCCGTTCCAGACGCTCGCGCGGTCGATCGTGGGGCAGCAGATCTCGGTGCAGGCGGCGGCCAGCGTGTGGGCGCGCTTCGAGGCGGCGTGCAAGGGGCCCGTGGTCCCCGAGCGGGTGCGGCGCATGCGCATGACCACGCTGCGCGGGTGCGGGCTGTCGGAGCGGAAGGGGGAGTACATCAAGGACCTCGCTGGGCACTTCACCAGCGGCGCGCTGGACCCGTCGGGGTGGGGGGCGATGGACGACGAGGCGGTGATCGAGGCGCTGGTGGACGTGCGCGGGATCGGGCGGTGGACCGCGGAGATGTTCCTGATCTTCAACCTGCTGCGCCCCGACGTGTGGCCGCTCGACGACATCGGGCTGCTGCGCGCGGTGGGGGTGCACTGGCACGCGGACCCGGCGGCGGCGCTGCGCGAGCGGACGCTCAAGGCCACGCGGGCGGAGGCGGTGGCCATTGGCGAGGGGCTGCGGCCGTGGCGGAGCGTGGCCACGTGGTACCTGTGGCGGACGCTGGACCCGGTGCCGGTGGCGTACTGAGGGGTGCGTCAGCCGGGGGTGAGGTTGTTGTCGAAGAGCCGTGCGGTCACCGACACCGCCTACGCGGCGGGGTCAGCCACCAACCGCCGTTCGCGGTCGGCGGCGAACGCCAACACCGCCCGGATGTCCTCCCGTTCCAGGTCGGGGAAGCCCGCCAGAATGCCATCCTCGGACATCCCGCCCGCCAGATAGTCCAGCACGTCAGACACCGTGATGCGCATGCCCCGTATGCAGGGCTTGCCGCCACGCTTGCCGGGTTCAACCGTGATGCGATCCCGGTAGTCCATGCGCGGACGCCATGGCGCCCGTACGTACCCGTCACGCGGGGATCTCGCCAACCCGGGTGACCCTGCCCGGCCCACACCAAGGCCCTACCGGCAGTCCCCCGCCGGAAGCAACCAGCGCACGAGCCATGTTTCCGGCTCGAGATCGGCGGTGGTACGCTGCACCAGCGCCCACAGCGTGTCGCCGCGCACGGCAAAGCGGGGGACCACATCCGCCGGAACCGGTACCCGGATCTCCCGGCAGCTCTGGCGACTCTTCCAGTCCGCCAGGACAAGGAACGACGGTCCCTCGTAGACGGACGCGGATGGTGTCGGATCACTGTAGAGCACGGCCACGCGGTTCCTGGAGACGGGAGCCACCAGCATCGGCGCCGACCATTGGTACGCCAGGCGTGCTGCCTTGGATTGATCCTTGAACAGCTCCTGGATCAGCTCCGGACGGGCCCCGCGCCGCGCTCCCGTGGCCAGCAGGAGCGAGTCGACGGCGCCCGTACCCAGCGTCCACCGATACAGCCAGTTGGAGACCTCGAACACCCCGTGCACGAACGCCGCGTCTCGCCCCACCTCCACATGCGCGAACACCGACGCGGCAGCCGGGAGCTCCTGATAGAACCCCGGGAGCGAACCGCCAAGCTGTGGCTCGTTCGTGCCGGCGTATACCGCCCACGCCGTCCCCTGGGGGCGCGTCCCGTGGCCTTGGCGCAGTGATCCCATGAGCACCTGTCCGGACCACGCCGAGAATCCCGTGCTGGGGCCGGAGTAGGAGCGCCCCCCCATGTACGCCCCGGATCGTGGTTCGAAATACTCCAGCCGCCGACGCCCCACGTTGCGGACCACCAGCAGCGAGTCGCCCAGCATTGCCAATCCGGTGGGACTGATCACCTCGCCGGGCCCAGCGCCGCGTGCGGCCACCACGGTGACGTCGCCCGCGCGGCTGATACGAACCACCTTGCGGTCGGCGATATCGGACACGAACGCGTCACCCCTCGCTGTCACGGCCATGGCGTTGGGGCGTCCCAACTCCACATTGTCCCGCTCCCGGACGCGCACGCTGTCCAACGGACGCAGCACTTGGGCCTGCCCCGGCAGCACCACTGGGCACAGGGCCGTCAGCGCCACCATCAGGAGCCGCATTACGTGCACTGCCATTGGGCGAGGCATGGGACCTCCGGATTTGGAAGGAATTCGCCGTGACGCCGGCAGAAGGTAGCCTGCCCCCCCCCCACGCCAGAGCATCCGCTGGACAGCGGCCCCCCCGGCGCGTCTTTTCCCCGCACAGTCCTTCAACCACCTGGGAGCCACGACATGACGGGACGGAGCAGCTGGCGGGTGACGGCGGCGGTGGCGGTGGCGGCGTTTGCCGCCGGCGCGGGGGCCATGTGGGCGCAGCAGCAGGTGGCCACGCGCCGCGAGCCGCAGTTCGAGAATGCGCACCTCAAGGTGTGGAAGTCGATCATCCACCCCAACCAGCCGCTCACCCAGCATCGGCACGACCACGGGCGGGCGCTGGTGGCGCTCACGGATGGGGTGCTGGACGTGGTGGACCCGACGGGGAAGCGGATCGACCAGTACCACTGGGAGAAGGGGAAGGCGTACTGGCTGGACAAGGACCCGCCCAACACCACGCACGCCGATGTGAACAACAGCGGGAAGGTGATCGAGGTGATCGTGGTGGAGCTCAAGAACGACCGGTAGGGGGAGATCGGCGGTTGGTCTTCTCGGCAAGTACCATGAAAAAACGAATTGACGGTTCCGTTTTTCATGGTATATTCCCCAGATGACCATTCAGCGTCCTGCCGTGATGGCACGCCTCCAAGACGCCTTGGCGCGGTCCCCCGTGACGGTACTTACGGGGCCGCGGCAATCGGGGAAGACCACACTGGCGCGCGAGCTGCTCCCACGCGACGCACTGGGCTATTTCGACCTTGAAGACCCCATCAGCCTTGCGCGGTTGGAGGAGCCGCGCACGGCGCTTGATCCCCTGCGCGGGCTGGTGGTGATCGACGAGGTGCAACGGCGCCCGGATCTCTTTCCCCTGCTCCGCGTCCTCGCGGATCGCCCGGGGGCCCCGGCGCACTTCCTCCTGCTGGGGAGCGCGTCGGGCGCGCTGATGCACCAGAGTGCCGAGAGCCTCGCGGGACGAGTGGAAACCGTGGAGATCGGGGGGTTCACCCTGGACGAAGTGGGGGCCGAGGCGATGACATCGCTCTGGGTGCGTGGCGGGTTTCCGCGCAGCTGGACGGCCCGCAGTGATGTGGCCAGCCTGGCGTGGCGCCGGGGGTTCACGCAGACCCTGCTGGAGCGCGACCTGCCCCAGTGGGGGGTGCGCGTCCCCGCCGTGGCGCTGCGTCGCTTCTGGGTGATGCTGGCCCATTACCATGCGCAGACGTGGAACAGCACCGACCCGGCCAGAGCCTTGGGGGTGGCCCCGCTGACCTGCCGACGCTATCTGGACGTGTTGACCGATGCCCTGATGATCCGGCAACTGCAGCCCTGGCACGCCAATGTGCGCAAGCGGCAGGTCAAGGCACCGAAGGTCTACCTGCGTGACACCGGTCTGCTGCACCATCTGCTGGGCATTGACGGGGAGCGGGCCCTGCTGAGCCACCCCAAGGTGGGGGCCTCGTGGGAGGGGTTCGTGATCGAGCAGCTGCTTCTGACGGTGCCGCACGATGACGCGTGGTTCTGGGCCACGCACCAAGGCGCCGAGATCGACCTCGTGCTGCGCCGTGGCGACCAGCTGATCGGCATCGAGTGCAAGCGGTCCGATGCGCCGCGCATGACCCCTTCCATCCGCCATGCCCTTGCCGACGTGGGACTGGCGCGCGTGCTCGTGATCTATCCCGGGGCGACACGGTATCCCTTGGACGACCGGGTGGAGGCGGTCCCCCTCACGGCGCTTGCCACCCCCGCGACCGTGCTGGACTGATGACGTGCCGCCGAGGCATTCGTCCAGCGGCCCGGACGGTTCCTTGCTGCTTGCCCGACCATGGTTCACAACCGCGGGCCTCTTAACGCGGGGTGACCGACGGCGTCCATCACGACGGACCTGCCGCACCCTTCTCCACTTTCGTGGCCACCCTCGTGCCGACCTCCGTACCGACCTCCCGTCCCCGCCGATTGCTGGTCCGTGACGCGATGGCGCTGGTCCTGCTGAGTGCCGTGATGGCGCTGCCCGCGGCTGGCCAGCGGGCCCCCACCGCAGGTGCCCCCGCCGCCCCCCGCGAGCAGACCGCCGACCAGCAGCTGCACCACGTGCTCAACCGCCTCGCCTTTGGCGCTCGGCCCGGCGAGGTGGAGGCGGTGCGGGCCCTGGGGGTGGACGCGTGGATCGAGCGCCAGCTGCGTCCGGAAACCATTCCGGACAGCGCGATGACGACGTTTCTGGCGACCTACACCACGCTGGACATGAGCGGCAGCGAGCTGCTGGCGGAGTTCCCGCCGCCGGGGGCGGTGCAGGCGCAGCTGGCGCGTCGTGGCGGGGGGATGGTGGCGCCCACCGACTCCGTGCGGCTGCGCGAGGCGGGGCGCGCGTCGGCGCGCATGGTGGGGGAGCTGGGGAGCAGCCGCGTGGCGCGGGCGGTGCTGTCGGAGCGGCAGCTGGAAGAGGTGCTGGTGGATTTCTGGAGCAACCACTTCAGCATCTTTTCCGGCAAGGACCGCACCCGGTATTACCTGCCGGAATACGACGCGCTGGCCATCCGGCCGCACGCCATGGGGACGTTTCGCGAGCTGCTGGGGGCGGTGGCCAAGAGCCCGGCGATGCTCACCTACCTGGACAACTGGCAGAGCGTGGCCGACAGCGGGCGTCCGGTGCTGCAGCCGGTGAATCCGCGCGTGGCGCGGCGGCGTGCGGCGATGGCGGCGCAGGCGGCGCAGCAGAACCCCCAACTGGCCCAGCTGGCGGGGCGGCGGCGCGGCGTGAACGAGAACTACGCGCGCGAGCTGATGGAGCTGCACACGCTGGGGGTGGACGGCGGCTACACGCAGCAGGACGTGATCGAGGTGGCGCGCGCGCTCACCGGGTGGACGCTGGAGCGGGGGCTGCAGGGGGGCGCGTTCGTGTTCCGCCCGCAGCTGCACGACGCCGGCGAGAAGGTCATCCTGGGGACGCGGTTCAAGGCCGGGCGCGGGCAGGAGGAGGGGGAGGCGGTGCTGGACCTGCTGGCGCGTCACCCCAGCACGGCGCGGTTCCTTGCCACCAAGCTGGCGCGCCGCTTCGTGAGCGACACGCCGCCGGCCGCGCTGGTGGAGCGCGCCGCGGCCACCTTCACCCGCACCGACGGCGACATCCGCGCCGTGGTGCGCACCATCGTCACCAGCCCCGAGTTCTTCAGCTCGGCGGCCTACCGCGCCAAGGTGAAGAGCCCGTTCGAACTGGTCACCAGCGCGCTGCGCGCCATGGGCGCCGCCCCCGACTCCACGCCGCGCACGGCGCAGCTGCTGGGGCGGCTGGGGCAGGCGCCGTTCGGGCATCAGGCCCCCAACGGCTACCCCGAGACGGGGGACGCGTGGATGAACACCGGCGCCATCCTGAACCGCATCAACTTTGGCGTGGCGATGGGGGCCGGGCGCGTGCCGGGGGTGAAGCTGGCCGACTGGCCACCGGCGCGGGAGCTGGCGCGGCTGCCGCGCGAGCAGCAGGTGGAGGGGGTGATCCGCGAGCTGCTGGGGGGCGACGTGTCCGCCGACACGCGGCAGGTGCTGCTGAGCGGCACCAACCCGCTGCTGGCACGGCAGGGCGCCACTGACACGACGGGGATGGCCGCGCGTCCGGTGCCATCGGCGCGGGGGCTGGCGCAGGTGGTGGGGCTGGCGCTGGGGGCCCCCGAATTCCAGCGGCGATAAGGGACCACGTCATGCGCATCCTCCCGTCCACGCATCGGAGCACCAGCCCGTGAACCGTCGGGTCTTCCTCAAGGGCGGCGCGCTGTCGCTGCTCACATTGGGGCTCTCGCCCCGCTTCCTCCAGCGCACCGCGCTGGCCCAGGCGCTGCCGCGGGCGGCGCGCGGCAAGACGCTCATCGTGCTGTTCCAGCGTGGTGCGGCCGACGCGCTCAGCATGGTGGTGCCGTTTGGCGACGCCGCCTACGCGGCGGCGCGTCCGCAGCTGGCCATCGGGTCGCCGGCGCGTGCCAGCGGCGCACAGGGCGCCATCGACCTGGACGGCTTCTTCGGGCTGCACCCGTCGCTGTCCCCGTTCATGCCCTTGTGGGAGCGCGGCCTCTTGCTGCCGGTGCACGCGGTGGGGAGCCCCAGCGCCACGCGCTCGCACTTTGACGCGCAGGACTACCTGGAAACCGGCACCCCCGACCGGAAGGGGACCACCGACGGGTGGCTCAACCGCTACCTGGCGGTGGAGGGGACGTGCGAGGCGTGCGTGCCGGGCGCCCCGCCGCCGCCGTTCCGTGCCGTGTCGATGACGGCGCAGACGCCGCGCATCCTGGGGGGGCGCGCGCCGGTGGTGGCGATGACGTCGATTGACGCGTTCTCCATCCGCAGCAGCGGGAGCGACGCCGAGCGGCGGCTGGAGGCGCTGTACCGCACGGGGAACGCGGACCTGGTGCACGGGAGCGGCGCCGAGATGTTCGAGGCGCTCAAGGTGCTGCGCGCGGCCAATCCGCAGCAGTACCGGCCGGCGGCGGGGGTGGCGTATCCGCGGTCGGCGTTCGGCCAGCGGCTGCTGCAGATCGCGCAGCTCATCAAGGCCGGGGTGGGGCTGGAGGTGGCGTTTGCCGACGTGGGGGGGTGGGACACGCACGTGAACCAGGGGGGCGCGCAGGGGCAGCTGGCCAACCGGCTGGCGGACTTTGCGGGGTCCATTGCGGCGCTGGTGGCCGACCTTGGGGACCGGATGGAGGATGTGGTGATTGTCACGTGCAGCGAGTTCGGGCGCACGGTGCGGCAGAACGGCACCGGGGGGACCGACCACGGGCACGCGGGGGCGATGTTCGTGATTGGGGGGGCGCTGGGGGCGTCGCAGCGGGTGCTGGGGCGGTGGCCCGGGCTGGCGCCGGAGCAGCTGCACGAGGGGCGCGACCTGGCGCTGACCACGGATTTCCGTGCGGTGTTCAGCGAGGTGGTGACGCGGCACCTGGGTGGGGCGGACCCCGGGGTGGTGTTCCCGGGGTACAGCGGGGGCGCGCGGGAGTGGCTGGGGGTGCTGCGGGGGTAGGGGGCCACCGGCCGGACGCGGGTGTCGAATGTGCACCTCGCCCCCGCTGCCTCGCCCCCTGTACCCTCGTCCCTATTGGACTCGCCCCTCCTCCCTCACCGCCTCACCCCCGGTCCACCCACAGCCGCCGCGTCACCTGCAGCAGCACCACCCCGCTCACCGCGCACGCCGCCGTCAGCAGCAGCGCATCGGTGCGCCGCGACGGATCCCCCGGCAGGTACAGCCAGCTGCCGATGGCAAAGAGCGACGTCCAGATGACCGCGCAGCCGGACACCCACCCCACCAGCGACGCCCCCAGCCGGTTCTCGCGCGCCACCTCGGCTTCGTCCACCCCCGCCTCGCGGCGGAGCGCCGTCCACCCCGCCCCCGCCGGCTTCACCGTGCGCACGAACGCCAGCAGCGTGGCGCGCTCGGTCTGCGGCCCCACGTACGCGGTGATCAGCCACGCCAGCGTGGTGAGCCCCACCTGGATGATGGTGGTGCGCGCAAAGCCCGCATCGGGGAGCAGCAGCGGCACCAGCTGCGAGGTGAGCAGCGACACCGCCATGGCCACGATCTCGCACCACGCCGACACGCGCCACCAGAACCAGCGCGCGATGTACAGCAGCCCCGTGCCGGCGCCGATGGACAGGAGCAGCTGGAACGCCTGCTGCGCCGAGCTCATCCCCAGGCTGATGAGCGCCGCGAAGAGGTACAGCCCCACCGTGCACAGCCGCCCCGCGTTCACGTAGTGCGCCTCGCTGGCGTCTTTGCGCACGAAGCGGCGGTAGAAGTCGTGCACCAGGTACGACGACCCCCAGTTGAGGTGCGTGAGGATGGTGGAGGAGTTGGCCGCGAGCAGCCCGCCGATCATGAGCCCGGTGAACCCCACCGGGAGGAACTTGAGCATGGCGGGGAACGCCGAGTCGTGGCCGATGAGCCCCGGGTCGGCCTGCGGGAAGGCGGCCTGGATGGAGGCCAGGTCGGGGTACACCACGATGGAGCAGAGCGCCGTGATGATCCACGGCCACGGGCGCAGCACGTAGTGCGCGATGTTGAAGAAGAGCGTCCCCCCCAGCGAATCCTTCTCCGACTTGGAGGCGAGCATGCGCTGCGCGATGTACGAGCCGCCGCCGGGCTCCGCGCCGGGGTACCAGTTGGCCCACCAGCCGATGGCCACGGGGAGGATGAACACCATGAGCGCCAGCTCGGACATCCCGAAGTTGGGGAGCATGTCCAGCATCGGCTGTCCCGTGCCGTCGGCGGGGGACATCACCGGCTGGGCGCCGCCGCCCCCCTGCACCACCTGCGTGCCGGCGAGCGTCTCGGTGAGCGCCCGGAGCCCCGCCACGCCGCTGGCGGTGCCGGTGAGGCGCCGCCCCACCTCCACCAGCGAGAACCACGCTGCCGCCACCACCGCGGTCATCTTGATGAAGAACTGGATCATGTCGATGACCAGCACCCCCCACAGCCCCGAGTGCGCGGCGAACGCCACGTTGAGCACGCCGGTGAGGAGGATCGTCTGCCACGGCGCGAGCCCGAACAGGATGTTCGCGATCTTGCACGCCGCGAGCGTGACGGTGCCCATGATGAAGCAGTTGAAGAACAGCCCCAGGTACACCGCGCGGAAGCCGCGCACCCACGACGCCTCGCGTCCGGAATAGCGCAGTTCGTAGAACTCCAGGTCGGTGAGCACCCCAGACCGCCGCCAGAGCCGCGCGAAGAAGAACACCGTGGCCAGCCCGGTGAGCACGAAGCCCCACCACTGCCAATTCCCCGCCACGCCGTAGCGGCGCACCTGCTCGGTGACCCAGTTGGGGGTGTCCGACGAGAAGGTGGTGGCCACCATGGAGAGTCCCGCCAGCCACCAGGGGACCGAACGCCCCGAGGCGAAGAACTCGGTGGTGTTGGCGGTGGAGCGCTTGGCGATGAACAGGGCCGGGACGAAGCAGACCAGGATGGTCGCCGCCACGATCACCCAGTCGAGCCAGGAGATGGTCATGCGGAGGGGGGATGGCGAGGAGGGGCCGGGGCGCCCCGCAGGGGCCCGGATCGAGCGGGAATGTGGGGGGCGGGGAGGGGACCGGCAACCCGCGGCACCCGCGGCCGCCCCGGCTGCTGGCCGGGTGTGCCGGCGGGGGGTACGTTAGCGCGCTACCCTCCACCGCAACCGCCCATGCGCCTCCGCTCCGCCCTCCTGCTGGCCGCCCTTCCGCTCCCGCTGGCCGCGCAACCCCGCGCCGCCGCAACCGCGCTGCACGACCTGGTCATCGCCAACGGCCGTGCCATCGACCCGGAGACGGGGCTGGACGGTCCTCGCTGGATCGGTGTCCGCAACGGCACCATCGCCGCCATCTCGCGCACCCCCCTGCGCGGGCGCGACACGCTGGACGCGCGCGGCCACGTGGTGGCCCCCGGCTTCATCGACCTGCACGCGCACGGGCAGCAGCTGGCCGCGGCGCGCATGCAGGCATTTGACGGCGTCACCACGGCGCTCGAGCTGGAGGCGGGGACGCTCCCCGTGGGGCTGGCCTACGAGCGCGCGGCCAAGGAGGGGCGCCCCATCAACTACGGCTTCTCCGCGGCGTGGGTGTTCGGGCGCATCGCCGAGAAGGAACGGATGGAGCCGGACGGCGCCCTCGCGTACTTCCAGGAGGCGCAGCGGCGCACCGGGTGGCAGTACACGATCGCGGGCCCCGAGGAGGTCGCCCGGATCGTCGCCCGGGTGGAGCGGGGGCTCAAGGAGGGGGCCATCGGCATCGGCGTGCTGTCGGGGTACGCGCCCGGTGCGGGGCACAAGGAGCACTACGCGGTGGCCAAGCTGGCCAAGGCGCACGGCGTCCCCACCTTCACGCACGTGCGGCACCTGAGCGTCATCGAGCCCCAGTCGTCGTTCGAGGCGTTCGAGGAGCTGATCGCGCTGGCCGCGGCCACGGGCGCGCACATGCACATCTCGCACCTCAACAGCAACTCCACGCGCGACATCCCGGCGATCGCCGAGCTGATCGGCGGGGCGCAGGCGCGCGGGCTCAAGATCACCACCGAGGCCTATCCCTACGCCGCCGGCTCCACCGTGGTGGGGGCGGAGCTCTTCCGCGGGAACTGGCGCGACCGGATGGGCGGGGCGAAGGCGTCGGACCTGGAGCGCGGCGGGGTCCCGTTCACCGACAGCACGCTGGCGGAGGCGCAGGCCAAGACTCCCGGCGACTTCGTGGTGGTGCACTTCATGCGCCCCGGGACCAGCGCGCAGGACCAGGCGTACCTCGACCAGTCGGTGTTGTTCCCCGGGGGCGCCATCGCCTCGGACGCGATGCCGTGGACGTCGCAGGGGCGCACCATCACCGAGGACGTGTGGCCGCTGCCCGCCGACGCCTTCGCGCACCCCCGCAGCGCAGGGACCTTTGCGCGCTTCCTGCGCGACTACGTGCGCGAACGGAAGCGGGTGGACCTGCGTGAGGCGCTGCGCCGGGTGTCGCTGACGCCGGCCACGATCCTGGAGGCCAGCGTGCCGCAGATGCGCCGCAAGGGGCGGCTCCAGCCGGGGATGGACGCCGACCTCGTGGTGTTCGACCCGACCACCATCACCGACCGGGCCACCTTCACGGCGCCCAACCAGACTTCGGTGGGGATGCGGCATGTGGTGGTGCACGGCGTGCCGGTGATCCGCGACGCGGCGCTGGTGCGGAGCGCGCTCCCCGGGCGGGCCATCCGGCGGCCGGTCACGCCGTAGCCCGCACCGGCCTCCCCTACCGCCCCCCGCGCACCCGCTCGGCCACCCGGGCGCGCACCACCTCCATGGGGAGCGTGCCGTCGGCCAGCAGCGCATCGTGGAACGCCGGCAGCGCGAAGCGCGCGCCCATCGCGCGCTCCGCCTGCGCGCGCAGCCGCACGAACTCGCGGCTCCCCATCTTGTAGGCCAGCGCCTGCCCCGGGAGGTCGGTGGAGTAGCGCAGCGACTCGGTGAGGATCTGCGCCTCGCTCTCCAGCACGTGCGCGCGCATGTACTGCCGCCCCCGTTCCAGCGACCATCCCAGCCCGTTCATCCCGGTGTCCACCACCAGCCGGCAGGAGATGAACATGTCCATCGCCAGCCGTCCGTAGCGCTCGTAGGGGTCGGGGTAGAGCCCGAGGTCCCCCGCGACGATGCTGGCGTAGTCGCCCCACCCCTCGCCAAAGGCGGTGTAGAATCGACTGCGCCGGTAGGGCGGGAGCGCGGGGTTCTCCCGGGCCAGCGCCACCTGGAAGTGATGCCCGGGCCACAGCTCATGGGCGATGAGCGGGGCCGCCGTGAGGAGCGAGCGCTCCTCCAGCTTCGTGCCGTTGAAGAAGTAGTGCCCCATCGGGTCGGCGGCGGTGGGGGGCTGGTAGAAGCCGAAGGTCATCGCCGGCTCCAGCTCGGGCGCCAGGCGCCGCACGTCGCCATCCGCCGCGGGGAAGCGCCCGAAGGCGCGCGGCAACAGCGGCCGCAGTCGCTCGGCGTAGGTCATGAGCCGTTGGCCGAACTCCTCGGGGACCTTGGCGAAGAAGCGCGGGTCCTTGGCCAACTGGGCGTGAAAGGCTTCGCGCGTGCCGGTGAACCCCAGTTCCGCACGGATGGCCGCCATCTCGCGCTCAATGCGCGCCACCTCGGCGAGGCCGATGCGATGCACCTCGGCCGGCGTGACCGGGAGCGTGGTGTGCCACTGCACCAGCCAGTCGTAGTACGCCCGTCCACCGGGGTACGTGGCCACCCCCACCGCGTCGGGGGCCGCCAACGCGTAGGGCCCCTCAAGCAGCGCCACCAGGCGGGCGGCCGCCGGGGCGATGGCCTGCGTCACTTCGCGCGCCGCGGCCTCGGCGAAGGCGGCCCGCGTGTCGGCGTCCAGCTGCTCCAGGCGCTTTGGCGGCACCGCGAAGGGGTTGGCCGATCCCGCGGCGGTGTAGGCGCGTGCCAGCGCCACGCTGGCCGGGAGCGCGTGGCGCGACAGGCGGATGCCGCGCGCCGCGCGCTGCTCCACCCCGGCGCGGATGGAATCGATGAGCGGCCCAACCTCACGCAGGAGCCGCAGGTACGACGCCGTGTCCGCCGGCCCCGCCAACGGACGCGCGGCCAGCGCGCGCGCGTGGCCGCCGATGGGGGAGGCGTAGGGGGTGATGGCCGAGAAGTCCACCCACCAGAAGGGGGCCCGGCGCGCCTGCAGCGCCGCCTCCCACATCACCAGCCGCCGCGTCACCCGTTCCTGGTCGTCCAGCGCCCGTTCGTCGAGGGCGCGCGCCGCCGCCAGCACCCGCTCCCACCGCGCGGCATCGTCCGCCCACGCCCCGCGCGTCACTTCGGGGAGCCGCTCGGGGAAGGGGGACGGCGCCACGTCGCGCGCGGTGGCGGTGGTGCGCATGCCAAACATCACGGTGTCGACCAGCGCGGTGAGGGCGCGGGAGGCCGACGTGGCGGATGCCGCCGCGGGGGGCTGGGCCGACAGGAGGAGCGGTGTGGCGCAGGCGGCGAGGGCCAGGGAGCCGTGACGCAGGAGCGGCATGCGGGAGGCGCGCCCCATGATCACCGCCTCCCCTTGCGCCACGTCGCTACCGCCGGGCATTGAGGTGCTGCTTGGTCCACACCAGCACCACCGCGCACTGGTTGCCCGGGGTCAGGAAGCGTGAGGGGGCCATCGCCTCGCTGGGGTACACCTCGAAGGCGGCAATGTCGTTCACCCCCATGCGGGCGAGCATGCTGTCGAAGGTGTTGGGCTCGCGCACTCCGTTCACCCACAGCGTGGCCAGGCAGTCGCCGCGCCCGCGCAGCACGAAGTCCCCCGGGGCGCGCCCCACCTGCGTGCGCAGCCCGGGCGCCACGTCCAGTGCCTGTCGCAGCTGGTTGAACTGGCGGAAGTGCGTGGAGTCGAGGAAGCGCCCCTTGTTGGCCAGCTTCCGCTCGTCCAGCTCCACTGCATCGCGCGAGCGGGGGCGCACGGCGCGGGTGACGACGCGGTCCAGCGTGGCGGTCTTCTCCAGCACCAGCACGAGGTCGCGCGCGCCATCCTGCGTCAGGTCCAGCCGCTGGTCGGCGGAGCGGTAGCCAAGGCGGCGCGCCGCGATCATGCGGCTGCCCGTGGGGACGTTGGGGAGGGTGAAGCGCCCGTTGGGGCCGGAGAGGATCTCGGTGGGAAAGCCCCCGATGCTCACCGTGGCTGCGGGGAGGTACGCGCCGGTCTCGTCCACCACCCGGCCCTGAACCGTGGCCGTCGCCCCCGGGCCGCTGACCGGACCCACGATGAGGTCCACGCGTCGCAGCGACGACGGGTCGGCGGGGACCAGCACGTTGTCGCTGCGCCATGCGCTGGACGACGCCACCACCGCCGCCGGCCCGAAGTCCTGCACGCCGCAGAAGACGAAGCTCCCGAGCGAATCGGTGCGCGTGGCCAGCTGCTCCAGCCGCGGCACCGAATCGACCAGGCTGCGCATGGATTCCCACTGCAGCACCAGCCCGATCCCGCCCACGCGGGTGCGCCGGTCGGCGGCGGTGACGGTGCCGAAGACGATCCCCCCCATGAGCCCGCCTGGGCGCCGTGCCGGCGCGCACAGCCGGTTCCAGACGGTCGCGATGCCGGGGATGGCCACCATCGCGCGCGCCCACGGGGCCGCCGAGTCGGGGCGCACCGCGGCGAGCTCACCAAAGCCCAGCTGGTCGGCGTGGTCGTGGAAGGCCACGAGGCGCCGCACCGGGCGCGCGCTCACCAGCACGAAGGTCCCCGCCGAGTCGGCCACGGCGGTCTCGCCCCCGGGTTCGGCAGTGAGGAAGGCGCCCGCCAGCGGCCGTCCGGAGAGGCTGTCATATGCCACCCCGCGCACCGTATCCGGGCGCGCGACGGTCGGCGCGGGGCGCACCTGGGCGGACGCACCCCGGGCCCCCGCCATGGTGCCCATCCCCGCGAGGGCCATGACCCCCGCCACCAGTGCCCGCATGGTCACCGCAGCCGCGGGTTGGTCTTGCGCGGCGCCTGCTGGCAGGTGGGCCACGCAAAGGCGCCCCCCTGCCCGCCGGGGCCGCCGCGCGGCGAGATCTGCTCCGCCGTGGCGCGCTCGCGCGTGATCGTCTCGGGGTCCTCCGCCGCGAGATAGGCGAGCATCGCCACCAGCGTGGCGTTGAAGCGCACGTCGTCCAGCACGACCTTGTCGAAGGTGTCGCGGTTGGTGTGCCAGGTGTAGCTGCCGTAGTCCCAGCTTACGCCACCCATGCCGAAGGCGGGGGCGCCGTGGCAGGCGAAGCTGGCGTCGTCGCTGCCGCCGCCGCTGGGGGCGCCCGGAATGCGCGGGGTGATCTGTGCGCGCACCTCGGCGGGGAGCCTGGCCAGCCACTGCTGCAGGTGGACGCCGGCGTTGGGGAGCCCGCCGGCGCCCACGCTGGTGACGCGCCCGGTGCCGCCGTCCTGGTTGAACAGCGCCTGCAGCCCCTTCACCACCTCGGGGTGGTCCTCGGTGAAGGCGCGCGACCCCACGAGGCCGTGCTCCTCGGCGGTCCAGTGCCCCAGCAGGATCGTGCGCTTGGGCTTGGGGTAAGCCGTGGCCAGCAGGCGCATCGCCTCCAGCATCATCATGGAGCCCGTGCCGTTGTCGGTGGCCCCCGACCCGCCGTCAAAGGAGTCGAAGTGCGCCGAGAGCACCACGTACTCGTCGGGCTTCTCCGTGCCCTTGAGCATGCCGATGGTGTTGTGGATGGGCTGCTCCCCCAGCAGCTCGGCGTCCAGGTTGAGGCGCACCGTGGGCCCCTGGTTGTGCTCGGTGAGGCGGAACACCAGCCCGTAGTCCTCGCACGACAGCGCGACGGCGGGGGCCTTCACGTTGTAGCTCTCGAAGACGTCGATGGTCCCCCACGCGTTCTTGGGGCGCGAGGTGATGACGCCGGCGGCGCCGCCTTCCTCGAGGCGCACCCCCAGGCTGCCGGAGCCCAGCGCGTTGGAGTAGCCGGTGCCGCGCACGTTCTGGCCGCCCCACTCGCGCGCCACCGCGGCGCGCAGCGAGTCCATGCGCGCGCGCGAGGCCGGGGCGGCGTGTTGCTGCCAGTTGTCGGTGGGGCGGCAGGTGGGGAGCGGCGCGGAGACCAGCACGAACTTCCCCTTGGCCTGCGGGAGCCACCGCACGAACTCGGTGCTGTCGGCGAAGCGCGGCAGGATGATGGTGGGGGCCACCAGGTCCTTCTTGCGGGTGCCGGGGCTCCACGCCAGCATCGTCCCCTCGAGGGTGCGCACGCGCGGGGTGAGGAGGTCGATGTGCGAGTGGCCGCGGCGCCAGCCGCGCCAGGTGCCGATGGACTCGCGGCGGCCGCTCACCCCCCACTGCTCGTACAGCCCCAGCACCCAGCGGCTGGCCGCGTCCTGCAGCGGCGTGCCCGTCAGGCGCGGGCCAATGGCGTCAAAGAACACCTGCGCGTTCGCGGCCAGCTGCGAGCTGTCGGTACCCAGGCGGTAGATGCGCTCCAGTACCGGGTCGGCGGGCTGGGCGGCGGCGGGGGTGGCGACGGCCGGGAGGGCCAGCAGGGCGGCGGCCGCGAGGGCGCGGAGGGGCGTGGTCATGGCGCGAGGTGGATGAGGTGGATACCCGGAAATCAAAGCGCCGGGGCGCCGCGGGGCCATGCCTGACGGGGGGCCGGCGGCTACCTTCTCCGCCATGACCGCTTTTTCCGACACCGAACTCAACGCCATCGGCGTGCTCAAGCGCCGCACCATCGAGGCGCGCATCCTGGCCCCCGTGCTGGAGGCGCTGGGGCGCGAGTTCGGGCGCCCGGCGGTGCTGCGCATCGCCGCCGACGTGATCCGCGAGGTGGCGCGCGCGCAGGGGGCGGCGATGGCGGAGGGGTGCGGCAGCGACTCGCTGGGCGCCTTTGCCACCACGCTGGACCGGTGGACCGCCGACGACGCGCTGCAGCTGACCGTGCGCCGGGAGGACGCGGAGGGGTTCGACTTCGACGTGACGCGCTGCCGCTACGCCGAGATGTACCGCGCGCTGGGGATCCCGGAGCTGGGGGCGATCCTGTCGTGCAACCGCGACGCGGCGCTGATTGAGGGGTTCAACCCCGCGGTGCAGCTGGAGCGGACGCAGACGCTGATGGGGGGCGCCACGCACTGCGACTTCCGGTACCGGCTCACCCGGCGCGCGGCGCCCCCGGAGGGGTGAGGGGGCCCCTCACTTCCGCGGCGACTTGCCGGGGAGGATGGCCACGACGTTCACGATGTCCACGTCGCGGGTGATGCGCCCCTGCCGCAGCACATGGTGCACGTCGTACGACACCTGCAACCAGCGGGTGGCGGCGAGCGGGGGTGGCGGCGCCCGGGACGCTCTCCGGACGCACAGCGGGGACGCCGAAGATGATACCGCCGCCGCCCGGTGCTCCGTCATCCCCCGCCCGCGCCCTTCGGCTCAACCTCCGCGAACAGCACCACCTGGTTCTTTCCGAAGTGCTTCGCGCACGCGGGGCAGGTGGCGTAGTAGGAGAGGCGCCGCTTCGTGCGCAGCCCGCGCCCCTCGACGAAGGTGTCCATGGCCCGCATCCACTGGCCGATGTCGCGGTAGGGACCCTCGAACACCTTGGTCAGGTAGCGTCCGCTCAGCGTGACCGTCTCGGTGCCAGGCACCGGATGGTCGACGGCGAGGTAGAGGTCGGACCGCCACGGGGAAACCTCATCACTCAGCCAGAGGGGGACCTCGGGGTAGGCCTCGGCCGCCTCGATGGCGGCCTGGTCACGCTCCATCACGCTGCCCATGTTGATCGGCACATGCATGAGGGCGCGCACGTGATCCTTGAGGAAGGGTTTGTCCTTCCACTCGAACTCCCGCTCCTCCCATGCTGCCTTGTCAAGGCGGGCGCAGCACCCCGTCTCGGCGTTGTCGTATCGAGTTTCCGCGAGCTTCATGGCGCGCTCCTCCAGGCGCAGGGGTGTCGTGGCCAGCCGGGCGCCGCGGGTACCGCAACGCCGCGCACCCCAGCATGGCGACAGCCGCCCATGGCGGCCATGGGCCGTTCACTGACTGGGTGTAGGGGTTTCCTGCGGCGGGGCATGCCGCGCGGCGGCGACCTCAAGCCCCGGGGGCGGGTCTACCGTACATTCTCCGGCATGCCTTCCGCCATGCCCTTCGGCAGCTTCTCCCTGCCGGTGTTTGCCGCGCTGCTCCTGGCCCTCCCCCTCCCCGCCGCGCGCGCGCAGAGCGCGCCCCCCTCGGCGCGGCAGGTCATCGAACGCCTGCAGCAGGGGCTGGGGGGGACGTGGGGAGGCGCCGGCGTGGACGCCTTCAAGGACGGCGACCCGGAGACCCCCGTGCGCGGCATCGCGGTGAGCGTGATGGCCACCATGGACGTGCTGCAGCGCGCCGTGGCGGCGGGGGCGAATTTCATTGTCACGCACGAGCCCACCTTCTACGGGCACCTGGACCGGTTGGAGGCGCTGGAAGGCGCGCGCGACGCGGTGACGGCGGCCAAGCGCGCCTACATCCGCGAGCACGGTCTGGTGGTGTATCGCCTGCACGACCATGTCCACGCGCCGGCGCGCCCCCGCGACCCGTTTATCGAGGGGGTGCTGGCGCTCACGGGGTGGGCGCCCAACCCCGACCCCATGGCGCAGATGGTGGTGCGCGTGCCCCCCACCACGCTGGAGGCGCTGGCGCGGCAGGTGGCCCGCGTCACCGGCGCCGCCACGCCGCGCGTGGTGGGGAACCGGCGGCAGCCGGTGCGCACGGTGGCCATCCTGCCGGGGGCGGCGGGGTTCGACGCGCACCGGGCGGCGCTGGCGCGCGACGAGGTGGACGCGCTCATCGTGGGGGAGCCGCGCGAGTGGGAGACGGTGCTGTACGCGGACGACGCCGTGGCGCAGGGGCGCGCCAAGGGGCTGGTGGTGCTGGGGCACATCCCCTCCGAGGCCGTGGGGTCGGAGGCGGTGATGCGGTGGCTGCGTGAGGCGGCTCCGGGGGTGCCGGTGGTGCGGGTGGAAGCGCGCGACCCGTTCTGGAGGCCGTAGGGGGCGGGGGGGACACGCCCACTTCAGTTGCCTTCTGTGCCGTCAGGCCAGCGACTGCTCTCCCCACGGATCCGCCCACTCTTCCGTGGTGGGCTCATCCGGATCCCCGACAAACCGGAGCCGCCCTGCGGCACGCGCGCGCAGCTCAGCGAGCACCTCGTCGGTCGGACGTTTCGCCGAGGGAATTCGCACCACCTGCAGGACCGGTCGGCCGTGGTCCGTGACCACCAGCGGCTCCCCGGTTTCTTCCACTTGGCGGAAGAATGCGAACATGCGGGCCTTGAGCAGGCTCTTGGACACCGTGGGCATGTCATGAATAGTGATCAGTTCTCCGGTCTCCCTCAACCTGATGCTGTCCCCGTGTGGCGATTCCTCCTCGGCGGCAGGGCACCGTCCGCTGCATGTTCGGACATTCCCGAACGGTCTCTATTCCCGGCACGCCCGCCAGCCATGCCCCACCGTCCCATCCTCGCCGTCGCCCTCCCCCTGCTGGCCACGCTGGCCGCCTGCACTCCCACCGCCGCGCCCCCCGCGGATCTCATCCTGCACAACGCCCGCGCCTACACGCTGGCATGGGGCGACCCCTCCGCCGAGGGAGTGCCGGCGGCTGACGCCCCGCACGACAGCGCCGGCTGGCGCCATGACGCCACCGCGGTGGCGGTGCGCGACGGGCGCCTGGTGTACGTGGGGAGCGACTCGGGGGCGCTGGCGCTGCACGGCGACGGCACGCGGGTGATCGACCTGCAGGGGGCCACGCTGCTGCCGGGGTTCGTGGACGCGCACACGCATGTGGCCGAGCTGGGGCAGTCGCTGGAGCGGGTCAACCTGACCGGCGTGGCCACCGAGGCCGAGGCGGTGGCGCTGATCGAGGCGCGGGCGCGCACGACCCCCAAGGGGGAGTGGATCCTGGGGTACGGGTGGGACGAGGGGGCGTGGGCCAACCGCTACCCCGACCAGCGATTGCTCACCGAACGCGTCCCCGACCACCCCGTGGTGCTGCGCGGGCTGCACGGCTTTGCGGCGTGGGGGAACGCGCTGGCGCTGGCCAAGGCCGGCATCACGCGCGACAGCAAGGATCCGGTGGGCGGGGAGATCCGCCGCGACGCGCGCGGGGAGCCCACGGGGCTGGTGCTCAACCGCGCGGTGCCGCTGCTGGATGACGCGGTCCCCGCGCCGTCGCCGGCGCAGCGCGACACGCAGGTGGTGCGGGCGCTGCGGGTGATGGCCGAGGCGGGGTACACGGGGGTGCATGAGGCGGGGGTGCCGGGGGATGTGCTGGCGTCGTTCCAGCGGCTCGACTCGGCGGGGGCGCTGCCACTGCGCGTGTACGCCATGCTCAGCGGGCGCGACTCGGCGCTGGTGACGCAGTGGAGCGCGCGCGGCCCCATGACGTCATCGCCGGGGGGGATGCTGGTGGCGCGCGCGGTGAAGGCGTACTACGACGGCGCGCTGGGGTCGCGCGGGGCGCAGCTGCTGGCGGATTACAGCGACCACCCCGGGCACCGCGGGGTGAGCGGGAGCGGCTACGGCTTCAACCGCGGCGTGGTGGCCGCCGCCATGGCGGCGGGCTTCCAGGTGGGGATCCACGCCATTGGCGACGCGGGGAACCGCGCCACGCTGGACTTCATCGACTCGGTCACGGCGGCGGCGCCCAAGGCGCGCGGCCTGCGCCACCGGGTGGAGCACGCGCAGGTGGTGTCGCCCGCGGATCTCGCGCGCTTTGCGGCGTCGGGGATCATTGCGTCGGTGCAGCCGCCGCACGCGGTGGAGGACAAGGGGTGGGCCCAGGCGCGCGTGGGCCCCGAGCGCATTGCGGGCGCGTACGCGTGGCGCACGCTGCGGCGCGCGGGGGCGCGGCTGGTGTTCTCGTCGGACCTGCCCGGGTCGGGGTGGTCGATCGCCTACGGGCTGCACTCGGCGATCACGCGGCAGGACACGCTGGGGGCGCCCCCCGGCGGGTGGCGCCCGGAGGAGCGGATGACGCCGGAGGAGGCGGTGCGCGGCTACACCGCGTGGGCGGCGACCGCGGGGTTTGACGAGGACAGCGCGGGGGTGCTGGCGGTGGGGCGCCGGGCGGACCTCACGGTGCTGAGCACCGATCCGTTCCGGCTGGGGGCGCCGGCGGAGCTGCTGCGGAACCAGGTGCGGCTGACGGTGTCGCGGGGGCGGGTGACGTGGGCGGGGGGGCGGTAGGGGGGCGAGGCTCGCGGACCGCGCCGATCGGCGGCCAGCTGGAAGGCTGCCCCGCCCTTCATCGCCGCGCCTCTCACCCAGCCGCCTTCCCCCGCCGCCACCGCAGCCCCCCCGCGGCCATGGCCAGCAGCCCCAGCACGATCGGCGTCACCGCCGGCTCACCGCGCCGCAGGTGCGTGGCCGCCGCGCCCCCCATCAGCGCGCCCAGCCCCAGGCCGGCCGCCGGGGTGAGGATGGGGAGGATGCCCGTGGCCGCCGGCACCACCAGCCCCACGGCGCCGGCCACTTCGGCCGCCCCGATGGCCTTGATGGCGCCGTCGCTGAATTCGGTGCTCCACCCCATCTGCGGATTGGCGCGCAGCGCCGACGGGGCCGTGACCAGCTTCATGCTGCCAGCGCCGGCAAAGGCCACGGCGGCGAGGATCTGCAATGCCCAGACGAGCTTGTTCATGAACGACTCCGGGATGGGGATGAAAGGCCGGATCAGAGACGCCAAACGTAGCCGCAGAACCTTGCCCTCGCACCGCCACCGCACATCTCGCGCGCGCCCCCGCGAACCGAGCAGTCCTGCCCGGCGTTCTCCCCCTGCCATGCCCCCTCGTCTCCGCCGCCGCTTCCGTCTCCTCACCCTCCTCCCCCTGGCCCTCCTGGCCGGCTGCGTCGCCATCCAGCTGGGCGCTGCGAACCTCATCGAGACCGCCGAGGTCCCCCGCACTGAGGTGGCCTATGGCCCGGGCCCGCGCCAGCGCATGGACGTGTACCGGGCGCTGGACAGCACTGGCGCGCCGCTGGCCGCGCCCGCGCCGGTGGTGATCTTCGTGCACGGCGGCAGCTGGCACACCGGCAGCAAGGGCGACTACGCCTGGGTGGGGAAGGCGCTGGCGCAGCTGGGGTTCACGGCGGTGCTCCCCAACTACGGGCTGATGCCGGACACCCGCTTCCCGGCGTTCGTGGACGACGTGGCGCAGGCGGTGGCCCACGCCACGGCGCATGCCGCCGAGTGGGGCGGGGACACCGCGCGGGTGGTGCTGATGGGGCATAGCGCGGGGGCGCACATTGCGGCGCTGGTGGCGTACGACGCGCGCTACCTGGCGAAGCAGGGGGCCACGCCGGACATCCTGCGCGGCTTCGTGGGGCTGTCGGGTCCCTATGACTTCATCTTCGACACCGAGCTTCTCAAGCGCACCTTTGCCGGCCCGCCCCAGCGCGAGCACGACGCGCTGCCGGTGCACTTCGTGACGCCGCAGTCGTTGCGCACGCTGCTGGTGATGGGGAACGACGACCGCACGGTGAACCCGCGCAACACGCGGTCGCTGGCGGCGGCGCTGCGCGCGGCGCGGGTGCCGGTGGAGGAGATCTGGGTGCCCGGCGCGCACGGGGTGAGCGTGGGGGCGTTCGCGCGGATCAGCCGCGGGGAGAGCGAGATCGTGCGGCGGATTGCGGCGTTCGTGCGGGGGGCGCCATTGACCGGGACGCCTACCCCGTTGCCCTGACGCTTCCCCTACGGCATCCGCGCCGCGCGCTGCCGCCCGCCGCCCTGCACCAGCGTCACCGCGGTGGCGCTCCCCCCATCGGCCGGCAGCTCGAACTCCAGCTGCGCCTCCACAGCCTTCAGGAAGAAGCGCCCCGCCGCGGTGGGGTAGATGCGCAGCGGCGCCTGCCCGGTGAGCCGCGCCACCAGCCCGCTCCCCTCGCGCATCACCTCCAGCACCGCCGCTGGCGTGAGCGCATACCGCCCCACGTGCCGTTGCACCGTGGCGCTGTCCAACGTGACCGCGGCGGGCCACGGCGCGGGCGCGCGCAGCGGGCGCCCCAGCAGCACGTGCACGCCGATGTCGTCCACCGGTGTGGAGGTGTTGGTGAACACCACCACCCCCGCGCCGGTGGCCGGGTTGAAGCCGGCGAAGGTGCGGTAGCCGCCCGTGCCCCCGTTGTGCCACACGGCGGTGTCGGCACCGGCCGCGAGGCGGTGCCACCCCAGGCCGATGCTCATGACCGGGCTGCCGGCGGTGGCGCGACGGCGGTGCGACAGCGCCAGCGCCCGCCCCAGCGGCCCCTTCGTGCTGTCGCGCGCCGCGGCCACGTTGGCGGCCAGGAAGGTGAGCAGGTCACCCACCGGTGCGCGCAGCGCCCCCGCGCCCGCCAGCGCGTCCAGGTCCCAGTTGGCCGCGGGGTTCCCCTCGGCGTCGTGCCCGGGGGCCAGCCGCGCGCGCAGCGCGGGGGACAGCCGCACCACCGTCTCGCGCAGCCCCAGCGGGCGCAGCACCCGCGCGGTCAGCAGCGGCTCGTACGAGGTGCCGGCCTTCGCGCTCAGCGCGAACCCCAGCAGCCCCACCCCCAGGTTGGAGTACTCGTACCGCTCCCCGGTGGCGCGCGCCGGCTGCACGGTGCGCAGGAACTCCAGCAGCCGCGCCCCGTCGTAGTCGGCGTAGGGGTTGGCCGGGTCGCGCGGCGCGAAGTTGGAAGGCATGGGAGGGAGCCCGCTCACCTGCGTGCTCAGGTCCCCCAGCGTGATCTCGCGCCCGTCGCGCGCGGGGACCACGCTGCCGGCGGGGAGCAGTTCGCGCACCGGCTGCTCCAGTCGCAGCTCCCCGGCCACGACCTGCTGCGCCAGCAGCACGCCGGTGAACACCTTGGTGATGGAGCCGATCTCGAACACCGCGTCGGGGCGCAGCGGCGCGCCTCCCGCGCCGGTGCCGGCGGTGAACACGCGCCGCGACCCGTCGGGGCGCAGGATGCCGATCACCACCCCCGCGTAGCGTCCGCTGGCCACGCGCGCGTTGGCGAGGGCCTGCAGCGCGGAGTCGGTGGGGAGGGCGATGGCCGCAGCCGGGGTAGCGGGCGCCGCGGTGGGCGTCGTGGCCGGCTGCGCGAGGGGCGCGGCGCCGGGGAGAGCGCACAGCAGCAGGGACGGACGGGCGAGGCGACGCAACAGGGGCATGACCGGGGGGGAGAGGGGAGACCCCAACCCTACGCCGCCAGGCGGGGTGCCGCCAGCCTGCGTGCTCGCGCCGCGCGCCCGGGGCCCGCAAGTTCCCTGCATCGCTTCCCGCGCCATCGCCCCAGCCCCGCCCCCCATGCGCTCCCTCGCGCTGCTCGCCGCCGCGGCGTTGTGCCTCGGCATGACCCCCCCGGCCTCCCGCCCCGTCCGCCTCACGCTGCGCGAGGGGACCAACCTCGCCGCCGCCCTCTCCCCCGACGGGCGCACCATCGCGATGGACCTGCTGGGGACCCTGTGGACGCTCCCCGCCGCCGGCGGCACGGCGCGGCGGATCACCGACGAGCTGATGGACGCGCGCCAGCCCTCGTGGTCCCCCGACGGCCGCACGCTGGTGTTCCAGGCGTACCGCGGGAACACGTGGACGCTCTGGATGGTGAACGCCGACGGCAGCGGCCTCGCGCCGCTCACCGCCGGGCGCTTTGACGACCGCGAACCGCACTGGTCCCCCGACGGCACGCGCATCGCCTTCGCGTCAGACCGGAGCGGCAATTACGACGTGTGGGTGCTCACGCTGGCGGACCGGTCGGTGCGCCGCCTCACCGACAACCCGTGGAACGAGTTCGGCCCCACGTGGAGCCCCGACGGGAAGGAGATTGCCTACGTCTCCGACCGCGCGAGCGGCGGCGGCATCTATGCCATCCCCGCCGATGGTGGCCCGGCGGCCGCCGAGCGTGCGGTGCGTCTGCAGGCGGGGGCGCTGGCGGCCCCTGCGTGGAGCCCCGACGGACGCCAGGTGGCGTTCAGCGCCATCACGCCCCCCACCAGCGCGCTGTGGGCCGGGGGCGCCAACGTGGCTGGCACGTCGGACGACGTGTTCCCCTTCCGCCCGCAGTGGCTGGCCAACGGGGACCTGCTGTACACCGCCGACGGCAGGATCCGCCGCCGCCCCGCGGCGGGTGGCCCGGCCACGACGATCGAGTTTGCCGCCGAGGTGGCGTTCGAGCGGCCGGCGTTCGTCCCCAAGCGGCGGGTGTTCAATCCCTCCGGCGTGCAGCGGGTGCTGGGGCTGATGCAGCCGGCGCTGGCCCCCGACGCGCGGCAGGTGGCGTTCGTCGCGCTGGGGGACCTGTGGGTGATGCCGGTGGACGGGCCGGCGCGGCGCGTCACCAACGACGCGTTCATGGAGCTGACCCCCGCCTGGTCTCCCGACGGCCGGTGGCTGGCGTACGGCAGCGACCGCGACGGGGTGATGCGGCTGTACCTGCGCAACGTGGCCACCGGCGCCGAGCGCCCCGCCACGGGGCGGGGGGCGTCGGCCACCAACCCCGCCTGGTCCCCCGAGGGGACGCGACTGGCCTTCCTGGCCGCGGGCGGCCGCATCGAGGTGGCCGATGTGACGCGGATCGTGGGGGCCGACGTGCCGCGCGACACCGCGCTCCCCCCCATCGTGGCGTCGAAGACCGGCGGGTACGAGCCGGGGGCGCCGTCGTGGTCCCCCGACGGGCGGCATGTGGTGGTGGGGGCGCTGCGCCCCAACTCCTCGCGCTTCCGCGAAGGGACCAACCAGGTGCTGCGGCTGGCGGTCACGCCGGAGGGGGACCAGGGCGAGCGGTGGTACGACCCGGTGCCGGGGACGTCGGTGGGGATGCGCGGCGATCAGGGGCCGGCGTGGTCGCCTGATGGGACGCAGATGGCGGCGATCATTGACGGGCGGCTGGCGGTGTTTCCGGTGGGGCGCGACGGGGCGCCCGCGGGCCCGGTGCGCTTCGTGTCCACGGAGTTGGCGTCGTCGCCCAGCTGGTCGCGCGACGGGCGCCAGCTGCTGTACCAGGCCGTCCACGGCTTCCGCCTGGTGGACGCATTCGACGGGAGCGTGCGCGTCGTGGATCCCGCGCTCAGCTGGCAGGCGGCATCGCCCACCGAGGTGCAGGTGGTGCACGCGGGGCGGCTGTGGGACGGCGTGTCGGGGACCGTGCGCGAGCACATGGACATCGTGGTCGCGGGGAACCGCATCCGCTCGGTGGAGCCGCACCGCGACGCGCTGCACGCCGGCACGGTGATCGACGCCTCCGGCGAGACGGTGGTGCCGGGGCTCATCGAGCTGCACACGCACCAGGTGCGCGAGTACGGCGAGGCGCTGGGGCGCCTCTGGCTGGCGTGGGGGGTCACCACGGTGCGCAACCCCTCCGCCAACGCCTTCGAGTCGGCGGAGGAGCGCGAGGCGGTGGAGAGCGGGCGCCGCCTGGGGCCGCGCCTCTTCAGCGCCGGCGAGGCCATCGACGGCACGCGCATCTACTACGCGGGGGGACGCTCGCTGGACGGCGGCGCGCAGCTGACGGCGCAGCTGGACAAGGCGGCGGCGCTGGGGATGGACTTCGTGAAGACGTACGTGCGCCTCCCCGACGCGCTGCAGAAGCGGGTGGTGGAGGAGGCGCACAAGCGCGGGATGCCCGTGACGTCGCACGAGCTGTACCCGGCGGTGGCGTACGGCACCGACGGCGTGGAGCACTTCCGCGGCACGAGCCGCCGCGGCTACTCCACCAAGCAGAGCCAGCTGTTCCGGATGTACGACGACGTGATCCAGCTGCTGGCGGCCACCGGGATGACGATCACCCCCACCACGGGGATCCAGGGAGGGTTCCAGCTGCAGACGCTGCGCGACTCCAGCTGGCTGGGCGACCCGCGGATGGCGCTGTACCCGGTGGGGATCCTCACGGGGCCGCGCGCGCTGGCTCGGCAGGGGGCCACGCCGGCGGAGCTGGCGCAGCGCTCGGCGCTGGTGACGCCCATCGAGCAGGCGGTGGGGCGGGTGGCGCGGGCGGGGGGGCGCATCGTGGCGGGGACCGACGCGCCCATCAACCCCGTGGGGATCTCGCTGCACCTGGAGCTGGAGCAGTACGTGGCGGGGGGGCTGTCGCCGCTGGAGGCGCTGCGTGCCGTCACCGTGGAGAACGCCGCCGCGCTGGGAGCGGCCGGCGACCTGGGGACGATCGCCCCCGGGAAGCTGGCCGACCTGGTGATGGTGGACGGCAACCCGCTGGCCAACATCCGCGACCTGCGCCGCGTGACGCGCGTGATGAAGGACGGCGCGGTGCACACGCAGGCGTCGCTGCGGCGGGGGCCAGGGGCCAGCCGGTAAAGGCGCCCCCGCGGCCGGGGATGCGGGGGCTTTACGCCGCGTGCGCCTGGTAGGCCGCCTGCAGCCGCTCCACCGCCTCGGCGGCCAGCGCGGCGGTGTCCTGCGCCGCCTCGGGGCGGATGTCGGGGGCGCACCATCGCCAGCCGTCGGTGCCCACCACCCCGGCGTGGAACACCCCTTCCCACAGCTGCACGGCGGAGCTGGGGATGTGCCCCTGCGGCGCGCTGTCGCGCCGCGGCTCCCGGCGCGGCCCCACCTGGCCGTGCCACACGATCACCAGCAGCTCCCCCAACGACACGTCCTGCTGCGCCGCCGGCAGCCAGGCGAAGCTGAGGGCCACCGGCCCCACCTGCACCACGCACCGCCCCGGCGCCCGGCGCGCCGCCGGCTTGTCCGGCAGCGTCTCCGCCAGCTGGTCGCGATGCCACAGCTGGACCGCCTTCACGATGTGGTCGCCCAGCGCCTCCAGCTCGCGGGCGCACGCCGGCGCAGCGCGTGCCGTCTTGAGGAACTCCGTCGGGGCGTTCCACCCCCGACTCCCAGCCGTTGTCTCGTCCACTCGACTCCTTCGCAGGCCCACCGTCGTACCGGACCGGCCGCGATGACCGGTCCCCGCGCCGTCACTCCCCGGCGGAACTGCCGTCCGACCCGCCCTCGCCGCCCTCGGCGTCGTCGCCCCCGCCCTCCCCCAGCAGTGCCTCGTCCTCGGTGATCCCCAGCGCCTTCAGCTCCTCGCGCCGGCGGGCCTTGGCTTCCTTCTTCGCCTGGCGTTCCTGCTCCCGGCGCCGCTTCTCGAATCCGTAATTGGGGGTTCGCGCCACTCCACGCTCCAGTTTGGGGGGGACTCCGCACTGGAATGGGGGACGTTGCCAGTGTCCCTGAAAGCTAGCAGCGTGGCGGCCAAAAATGGGGGCGACGGCGCCCCGTTCTCGCCGTGGCAGGCTGGGCGCTGCGGCGTGGGGCGGTCTCGTCGCTAGTTTCCGCGCATGTCCTCCGCGTCGGCGACCCCGCTCCCCCCCGGGCTGGCGGCCAGCTTCGAGACCATCCGCCTCCTGGGCACGGGCGGCATGGGCGCCGTGTGGCTGGTGCGTGACCGGTTTCTCGACCGCCTGGTGGCGCTCAAGGTGCTCCTGGCCGATGAGGCCACGGCGGAGGAGCGCGAACGCTTCCTGCGGGAGGCGCGCACGAGCGCCCGCCTGGAACACCCCCACATCATCGATGTCTACCGCGCCGACGAGACCGACGGCGTGGTGTGGTTCACGATGCGGTACGTGGACGGGGAGTCGCTGGGCGACCGCCTGCGCGACCGCGGGGCGCTCCCCGTTTCCGACGTCGTGCGCGTGCTGCGCGAGGTGGCCTGGGGGCTGGCGTATGCGCACGCGCGCGGCGTGGTGCACCGGGACATCAAGCCCGACAACATCCTGCTGGACCGCGACACGGGGCGGGCGGTGGTCACCGACTTCGGCATCGCGCGCGACGCCGGCCAGGCCGACGGGCTCACCGTGGGGGGCAATGTCCTGGGGTCGGTCCGGTACATGAGCCCCGAGCAGGCCTCGGGGGAGGCGCTGGACGGGCGTAGCGACCTCTACGCGCTGGGGTGCGTGGGGTACCACGCCCTGTGCGGGCGCCCTCCCTTCGAGGGGCCGGCGCAGAGCGTCCTGGTGGCGCACGTGACCCGGCCGGCGCCCGCGCTGGGCGCCGTGGCCGGGCACGTGCCGGCGAGCGTGGTGGCGGTCATTGACCGGTGCCTGGCCAAGGATCCGTCGCAGCGATTTGCCACGGCCGATGCGGTGGCGGAGGCGCTGGACGCGGCGCTGCGTGACGCCGAGGTGAGCGAGCGGGCGGCCGCGGATGCGGCCCCCGGCGGCGTGCTGAGCGAGGCCGATGCGCTGGCGGTGTGGCAGCGCGCCGCGCAGCTGCAGGCGGAGGCGGCGCATCGCATGGAGCGCTCGGCCGCGTTGCGCCCCGCCGCCGCGTCCGCAAGCCCCGCCCGCCAGACGGCCCAGGCCGCCCCCGACACCGGGCAGTTCCGCGTGCGTGACGTGGAGTCAGCCGCCGTGGAGGCCGGCATCTCGCGGCAGTATGTGGCGCTGGCGCTGGCGGAGATCCAGGCGCGCGCCGCCCGTGGCGAGGTGGTGCCGGCCACCTCCGAGCGGGACGACCGGAACTTCACGCTGTTCCTGGGCACCGCCGACCGCGCGCTCTCCGTGAGCCGCGTGATCCCCGGCACGCCCAAGGCGGTGCTGGCCGCGCTGGGGCAGGTGTTCACGCAGCATGCCAGCCGGATGGAGCTGGTGGACACGGTCAACGGGCATCCGCTGGACGGCGGCATCCTCCGTTTCCGCATGCCGCGCTACACCGAGGCCTACGTCAATCCGATGGCGGCCAGCACGCCGGGGAAGGCGCTGGCGTATCGCCTGGAGCAGATCGAGCTGTTCGACCTGAATGTCACGCTCCAGCCGCGCGGCACGGCCCTGGCCCCGGCGTGCGAGGTGGTGGTCACGGGGGACCTGCGCTCGGGGCTGCGCCGCAACCTGGCGCTGGACTTCGCGATGATGGCGGGGTTCGCCATCGCCGGGGGCGCGTTGGGTGGGGTGCCGACGCTGGCGGCCACGGCCGGTGGCGCCGTCCTGCTGGCCGGCGCCACCGCCGGCGTGGGGGCCCTGCTTGGCGCCGCCGGCGGCTTCGTGTGGTACCGCTGGCTGTTCCGCCGGGCGCTCGCCGGGGCGCACGCCGAGCTGGGGGCGCTGCTCCGGTCGATCGAGCAGTACCTGACGACCCAGCAGCTGTTCAGCGGCGAGGCGCCGTCACGGCTGCCGTCACCGCCAGCCGATACGGCGCCGTAGCGGGAGCGCCTGCTAGCACGCCCCCCCGCCGCGGCAGGCTGGCCCGAGGTCGTTCCAGTTCAGGAGGCTGTTGAACACCATCCCGAACTCGCCGTGGTTCTGCCAGCGGTAGATGGGATTGTTGGCGAACAGCAGGACGCGCCCGCGTCCCTTGACCGCGTTCGGGACATCCACCGCGAAGGGGCGCGCCTTGAGGGAGTCGGCTCCGGTCATCAATCCGGAGAGCACGGCCTTGTCGCCACCGACGTAGCGGGCCAGCACGTTCTCCTGGTCGGCGATCCCGACCTTGAAGGGGGTGCCACCGACGTACTTGACCGGGATCACCGTGCGCCCGAAGCCGTAGAACACCGGATGCTCCGGGCGCACGATCTCCGCCTCCACCAGCGGCCGCTGGGCAGTGAGCCCCGGCACCGGCGTCTTGTCCACGGTGCGCGCCCACCCGAACTCGATGGGGAGGCGCGCGCTCTCGCCGATGGCGATCAGCGTCCCGCCCTGCTCGAGGAACGCCGCAACGGCGTCGACCCCCTTCTGGCCGAAGCCGCCGGTCATGTCGTCGGTCTCCCCGTACATCCCCAGGAACGGGAAGCGCGCGTCCTTGCGGTACGGCACCGGCCGCGCGGCCGGCGCCTGCATCACCGTGGCGCGCGCCAGGTTCTGCTCGGCCACCACGATGACGTCGTAGTCGCGCCGCAGGTTCCCCTGTGCCACCCGCTCCTTGTAGATGAGGTCGAAGGGGATGCGGAACTCGTCGAAGGTGAGGCGATACCACCCCAGGTTCTGCGTCCCCGACCACTGCGAGTAGATGGCCACGCGCGGCACGTCGGCGTCGTGCGTGGCCACGGCGGGCATGGCCGGCAGGAAGGCGGCCGTGAGCCCCAGCGAGTCGACGAGCCGACGCACCGCCGAGGCGTGTCGCGCCTCCACCAGGAAGGAGCCGGCCGGATAGGTGGTGTCGCCCGCGGCGAACGACGCCTCCGCCACCTTCATGGGGACGTTCCGTAGCAGGTAGCGGAAGGTGACCATGTGGTTGCTCCCCAGATGCGCCACGGCGATGGCCTTCCCCCCCGTGCCGGCCACCGTGCCCGTGGGCACCACGCGGTCCACCGGCGTGACGGGCACCCGCAGGATGCTGGGGTCGGCCACCTCGACGACCTCGACGCCCATGGCAAAGCCCATGCTCCAGCCGCTGTCGTCGTAGGTGTTGAGGCGCGCGTCGGGGTACTGCTGCCGCTCGAGCAGGTTCTTGGCCAGCCGCCCGTACGGCTGGTCGCGCTTGATGACGTACGAGCCGGCGGGATAGGTGGCGTTCCCCACCCGCACCGGCTGGGTGGCCTGCCCGATCTCGATGCGCTGCACGCGGAGCAGGTTCACGAACTCGGCCACGCGCGTCATGTCCCGCTGGCGCGGGATCACGAAGCCGTGCGGCGCCTTGGTCCGTCCGTCCTCGATGCTGTTGCGCGTCTTGATGTAGAAGTTCTCCAGCACCGTCTGCGGGAACATGCTGGCCAGCTGGAGCGCGCTCAGCACGCCGGTCTGCATGTAGTTCGCGTTGGACCGGCGGGTGAAGGTGGCCAGATCGTTGAAGCCGATCGGGTTGCCGCGGTACCATTCGCGCTCCTGCGCGCCCCCGCGCCCCGTGGGGACCGCCCCGCCGCGGCCGCCGAACCCGCCCCCCTGCGCCGCGGGGCCCACCGCCACCCCCTTGCGGGCGTTGGCGATGGCGGCGCTGTCGAGGTCACGCCCCGACTGCGTCTCGTACATCTTCATCAGCCCGTTGTGGTTGTAGGCCACGGAGCCGAGGTAGCCGGGGGACCAGCCGTCCATGAAGGCGTGCGTGTAGACGCCGGGCATCCCCCACTTGGTGAGCTGCGCCATCTCCCAATTGCCGAACCACGGCAGCTCGGCGAAGAGGATGGGGTCGAGGTTCGGGTTCTGCGGCGGGCCGCCGGTGTACGTGTACAGCAGCGGCTGCGCCTCGTGCAGGTCGTGCATGATCGGCGGGAACGCCGTGAAGTACCAGTCGACGATCGCGCGCATCTGCACCAGCTTGACGTTGATGTCGCGGTTGTTGTCGTGGTACACGTACTTGCCCCAGTAGGGGACGCTGCCGCCGGAGGCGGGGCGCGCCTCAGGGGCCGCTGCTGCGGGGCGACGGGTGGTGTCATTGGGCGCCGCCGCGGAGGGCGCCTGCGCCGTCACGGTGGGCTGGGCCAGGAGCAGGCCGCGCTTGAACCAGTCCACGTTGCGGTCGCGGCCGTCGGCGTCGGCGGCGGGGGTGATGGAGACGAACAGCTCGTCGCGGATCTGGGTGATGATGGGCGAGGTCTCGGTGGCCAGCCGGTACGCCAGCTCCATGAGCATCTCGGAGGGGCCGGTCTCCCCGCTGTGCAGCCCGCCCATGAGGTGATAGTGCGGCCGGGTCTGTGCCAGCAGCGCCTTGACGTCGGCGTCCTTCATGCCGCGCGGGTCGGCGATGCGCGCAAGGTTCTTCCGGTTCTGCTCCAGGCGCTGGAGGTTGGCCTCGCTGGAGATCCACACCACCACCAGCTCGCGCCCCTCGTCGGAGCGCCCGATGGTCTCCACGCGCACGCGCGGCGTGGCCTTGGCCAGCGCGCGGTAGTACTTCAGCTGGTCGGCGTAGTAGGTGAGGGTGCGCGGGGCGCCGATGTGGTAGCCCAGCACGTCGCGCGGCGTGGGGACCCCCGGCACGAGGGGCAGGTGGTCCACCAGCGGGCTGCCATGCCTGGGGTTGACCGTCCACTCCGCGTAGGCCCGGGCGAAGGTGGAGTCCTGGGCCTGCTGCGGATCGCGCGTGTCGAGGGAGCGCTGCTGGGCGGCGTTCTCACGGGCCGGGAGCGCCAGCGCGCCGCAGAGGAGCAGGAGGGCGCGCACGGAACGGCAAGCGCCGGGATGCACTGGAGCCACGGGTTCTCCGGAAGAGGATCAGGGCACGGCGGGTCGGGTCCCCCCGTCGCGGTGGGCAGAGTATAGGACGAGGTCCCCTGCTCCGCGAGCGGTTGCGCGCCACGCGTCGGTCTCGCGCCCCGCCCCCGGGCGCTCAGCGCCCCCCGGGGAACTCCGGGCGCATCCCCAGGTGGTGCATCGTGAACGCGAACACGTCGGCCGTCTCCTCCAGCGCCTTGGACAGGCTGGCGCTACCATGGCCGCTCTGCGTCTCGATGCGGATGAGCACCGGGGCGTCGCCGCGGTGGGCCTGCTGCAGCCGGGCGGCGAACTTGAACGAGTGCGCGGGCACCACGCGGTCATCGTGGTCGGCGGTGGTGACCAGGGTGGCCGGATAGGCCACGCCGTCGCGGAGGTTGTGCAGCGGCGAGTAGCGGAACAGGTACCCGAACCCCTCGGGGGTGTCGCTGGAGCCGTAGTCGGCCACCCAGTTCCAGCCGATGGTGAAGCGCTGGAAGCGGAGCATGTCCATCACCCCCACCGCCGGGAGCGCCACGCGGAACAGGTCGGGGCGCTGGGTCATGACCGCGCCCACCAGCAACCCGCCGTTGGAGCCCCCCTGCATCGCCAGCTGCGCCGGGCTGGTGTACCCGTTGGCCACCAGCCACTCGGCCGCGGCGATGAAGTCGTCGAAGACGTTCTGCTTCCGCTCCTTCATCCCCGCCTGATGCCACGCCTCGCCGTACTCCCCACCACCGCGCAGGTTCACCTGCACGTACACGCCCCCCTGTTCCAGCCAGGCCATGCGGCTGGCGCTGAAGGCCGGCGGGAGGGAGATGTTGAACCCGCCGTAGCCGTACACCAGCGTGGGACGCCGCCCGTCCAGCGCGATCCCCTTGCGGGCCACGATGAACATCGGCACCCGCGTGCCGTCACGCGACGTCGCGAACACCTGCCGCGTCTCGTACGCCGACGGGTCGAAGGGGAGGGTGACGGCGCGGTGCACCGTGCTCTTCCCGGTGGCCAGCTCCAGCCGGTAGGTGGTGGGCGGGGCGGTGAAGCTGGTGAAGGTGTAGAACACGTCGGTCACGCGCTGATTGGCGCTCACCACCGTCGCCGTGCCCACCCCGGGGAGCTCCACCGCGCGCTCGCGCGTGCCGTCGTAGCGGTACGGCACCAGGCGGCTGGTCACGTCCTTCAGGTAGCCGGCGATGACGCGGCGCCCCGCCACGGATGCGGTCTCCAGCACCTCCGACTGCTCGGGGACCAGCGTGGCCCAGTCGGCAGGGTCGGGGCGCCGGGGATCGATGCGCACCACGCGGCGGTTGGGCGCCCCCTCGTTGGTGAGGACCAGCAGCGCGCCGCCGTCGTTGTCCAGCAGGGCCAGCTCCTTCTCGAAGCCGCGGCCGATGCGGTGCCACGTGGTGTCCGTGGCGACCAGGTCGCGCACCCACAGCTGGTTGCCGTCGAACCCCTGCCCGCGGTCGGCGATGCTGAGTACGAGGAAGCGCTGGTCGTCGGTGACCTCCGCCGTGTGGAAGCGCGCCGGGTGCGCCGCGTCGGCGTACACCAGCCGGTCGTCCGCCTGCGGTGTCCCCAGCCGGTGGAAGTACACCCGGTGGTCCTCGTTGCGGGAGCTGAGGGCCGATAGGGTGTCGGCGGGGACGGGGTAGCGCGAGTAGTAGAAACCGTCGCCGTGCCACGCGATCCCGGACACCTTGACCCAACGGATGCGGTCGGGGAGGTGCCGCCGCGTGGCGGGGTCCATCACGCGGATCTCCTGCCAGTCGGAGCCGGCCTCGGAGCGCAGGTAGGCCAGGCGCGTGCCGGTGCGGTTGAAGGTGAAGCCGCTCACGCGCGTGGTGCCGTCCTTGGACAGCGCGTTGGGATCGATGAGCACCGCCGGCGTCCCGCGCAGGCCGCGCTGGATGTAGAACACGCCCTGGTTCTGCAGGCCGCTGTTGCGGCTGTACAGCACCCACCCCTTGTTGCGCAGCGGCGCGGTCTCGCGGGGGTAGTCCTGCAGCTGGCGCAGGCGCGCCAGGAGCGCGCCGCGGTACGGGATGGCGGCCAGGTGCGCGAAGGTGACGGCGTTCTGGTCGCGCACCCACGCCTTCACCGCGCTGGCGGTGTCGTCCTCCAGCCAGCGGAAGGGGTCGGCCACCTTGGTGCCGTGGTAGTCATCCACGTGGGGCACCGTGGCGGTCTTGGGGTACGTCAGCGGGGCCGGCTGGGCCAGGGCGGCGCCAGCAACCGCGGCGGGGGCAAGCATGAGGGCAATCCAGCGGGTGAGGGACACCGGGAACTCCGGGGGCAGAGGGTCCGCGGGCGGCCGCGCCGCCGCCATGGCAAAGCTGGCGCGCGCGTGGCTCCCGCGCGAGCACCGCGGCGCTCGTACATTGTCGTTTCCCGCGTCCTTCACCGACATCCGACGACGCCCGATGATCGCCCTCCTCCTTGTCGCCACGGCTGCCGCCACCCCCGTGGACAGCACGCGCTGGATCGTCTCCAACCACGGGCGGGAGGCGGGGGAGCTGGTGGCGGTCACCCGCGGCGACTCCACGGTGGTGCGGTGGGTGTTCACCGACCGCAACCGCGGCACGCGCGTGGAGACGCGCCAGCACCGTGATGCGGCGGGGCGCGTGGTGCGCGCGAGCGTGCGCCCGGTGCTGGCCGACGGCACCACCGGCGAGCCCACCGACGCCTTCGCGGTGGTGGGGGACTCGGTGCGGCGCGGGGTGGGGACGGCGGCGCGCATGGCTTCGCTGGCGGCCGATGACCTGCCGACGCTGCGTGGTGACACGCCGTGGGAGCAGGCGGCGGTGGCGCGGGCCCTGCTCGTGCGCCCCGGACGGCGCGCCCGGGAGGCGGGGGGCGCCGAGCTGCGCGCCGAGGTGGTGGCGGACACCGTGCTGCGTCAGGGGGCGGGGCGGGTGCGCGCCCGCCTGGTGATGGTGCATCGGGGGCGCGGCGGCGTGCCGCGCGGGCTATGGCTGGACGCGCGCGGCGCGCTGCTGGCCACCGAGGTGCAGTGGTTCATCACCGTGCGCCCCGACGCGGCGGCGCTGCTGCCCGCGCTGCGGGCGATCGAGCTGCGCTGGCGCGACGCGCAGGCGGAGGCGCTGGCGCGCACGCTGCCCACGCCGCATGGCGGCACGGTGGCGTTCCGCAACGGCGCGCTGTTTGACGCCGAGCGCGGGGTGCTGGTGCCGGGGCAGACGGTGGTGGTGCGCGGCGACCGCATCGTGGCGGTGGGGCCCGCGGCCGACACGCCGGTGCCGGCGGGGGCGCTGGTGGTGGACGCCACCGGGAAGACGCTGATGCCCGGGATGTGGGAGATGCACGCGCACATCCAGGTGGCCACGCAGGGGGCGTACGGCATCAGCCAGCTGGCGCAGGGGCTCACCACGGCGCGCGACCTGGCGTCGGACATCGACGTGGCGGTGTCGCTGCGCGACCGCGAGCGCACGGGGCGGCTGGCCGCGCCGCGCTACCTCCTGGGGGGGTTCCTGGAGGGGCCGCTGGCGTGGGCGGGGCCCAGCGAGGCGCTGGCGGCCACCGAGGCGCAGGCGCGCGCGTGGGTGGCGCGCTACGACGCGCTGGGGTACCGGCAGGTCAAGGTGTACAACCTGGTGCACCCCGACCTCATCCCCACCATCGCCACCGAGGCGCGGCGGCGCGGGATGCGCCTCAGCGGGCACATCCCGCGCGGGATGTCGGTGGAGGCGGCGGTGGCGCTGGGGTACGACGAGATCCAGCATGCGGCG
>JBILED010000210.1:0-4803 GCA_044352305.1 Gemmatimonas sp. | reverse complement strand
CGACCACGTCCCCCCGGGGCAGGCGGACGCGGCGCTGGCGCGCGAGGCGATGGAGCGGAGCCTGCGGTGGCTGGAGCGCTGCCGCGCGGAGCACGCGCGGCTGGCCGCGGAGGACCCCGAGGCCCCCACGCCGGTGCAGGCGCTGTTCCCCATCGTGCAGGGGGGCATCCACGCCGAGCTGCGCCGTGCGTCGGCGCAGGCCATCCGGGACGCCGGCGACTGGGCGGGGTACGGCATCGGCGGGCTGTCGGTGGGGGAGGCCAAGCCCGACATGTACGCCATGCTGGAGGTGCTCCACCCGCTGCTCCCGGAGAACCGGCCGCGCTACCTCATGGGCGTGGGGTTTCCCGAGGACCTGGTGGAGGGGGTGGCGCGCGGGGTGGACCTGTTCGACTGCGTGGCCCCCACCCGCATGGGGCGCACCGGGGCGTTCTTCACCGCCACCGGGCGGCGCAACATCCGCAACGCCGCGTGGCGCCTGGACCGGGGGCCGCTGGACCCCGCCTGCGGCTGCCCCGCCTGCGCCCGGTTCTCGCGCGGCTACCTGCGGCACCTGTTCGTGTCGGAGGAGCTGCTGGGGCTCCGCCTCCTCTCGCTGCACAATGTACATTTCCTCGTCGCGCTGATGCGCGAGGCGCGGGCGGCCGTCCTGGCCGGCACCTTCGCCGGCTGGAGCCGCGACTGGCTCGCCCGTTATCACTCCACATCGCCCCCCCCATGACCGTCCCCGTCGTCGCCAACCTCGTCGCCCTGCAGGCTGCCGGCAACCCGCTGCAGCTGATCGCCATGTACGGGGCGATCTTCGCGATCTTCTACTTCGTCCTCCTGCGCCCGCAGCAGAAGCAGCGCAAGGCGCACGACGAGCTCGTGAAGCAGCTCAAGAAGGGGGACGAGATCGTCACCGCCGGCGGGATCGTGGGCGAGGTGCTGCACATCGCGCCGCGGGCGGCCGACGGCGCGCCGGGGATGGACGACCGCATCACGATCAAGTCGGCGGAGTCGCGCCTGGTCATCGAGCGGGGGCGCATCGCGCGCGTGGGCACCGCCGCCCCCGCGGCCTGACACGCGGCGCCGCGCGCATGGCCCGCCTCGACATCCACCTCTTCGGCTCCCCCATCCTGCGGCAGGAGACGGAGCGGGTGGCGCACGTCACCCCCGCGCTGCGCCGCCTGGTCGACGACATGTTCGAGACCATGGCGGCCGCCAACGGCATCGGGCTGGCCGCGCCGCAGGTGGGGCGCAGCGAGCGCCTGTTCGTGGTGGATGTCGACGGCGTGCAGCAGGCGTTCCTCAACCCCGAGCTGCTGCGGGCCGAGGGGCGCAACAAGTGGGAGGAGGGGTGCCTCTCCATCCCCGAGGTGTACGCCGAGGTGGAGCGCCCCGCCACGGTGACCCTGCGCGCGCAGGATCTGGAGGGCGCGTGGTTCGAGATCACGGCCGGGGACCTGCTGGGGCGCTGCCTGCAGCACGAGCTGGACCACCTGGCGGGGAAGCTGTTCCTCGACCGGCTGAGCCTCCTCAAGCGGCGCGCGGCGCTGCGGCAGTGGGACGAGGAGAAGCTCAACTATCCGGCGCTCCGCCGCGTGCTCCCGGTGGCGGAGCTCCCCAAGGAGCCGCCCCCCGCCGCGCCGACGCCCACGACGCCCGCTCCGTAGGCCGGCGCCATGCGCGTGCTCTTCTGGGGGACCCCCGACTTCGCCGTGCCCCCGCTGCGCGCGCTGCTGGGCGAAGGGGTGGACGTGGTGGGGGTGGTCACGCAGCCCGACCGCCCGCGGGGGCGCTCCCGCTCGCGCCTCGACCCCTCCCCGGTCAAGATCGTCGCCCTTGAAGAGGGGCTCCCGGTGCTGCAGCCCGAGCGCCCCCGCGGCGACGACTTCCTGCAGGCCATGGCGGCGCTGGCCCCCGACCTGTCGGTGGTGGTGGCCTACGGGCACATCCTCCCCAAGGCGGTCATCGACCTGCCGCGGCTGGGGACGCTCAACATCCACGCCTCGCTCCTCCCCGCGCTCCGCGGCGCCGCCCCCATTCAGGCGGCCATCCTGGAGGGGCACACCGAGACGGGTGTGACCATCATGCAGATGGTCCCCGCGCTGGACGCCGGCGACATGCTGCACGTGCTGCGCACGCCGGTGGAGCCGGACGAGCGCTACGGCGAGTTGCACGACCGCCTCGCCGAGCTGGGGGCGCTGGCCATCGTGCAGGCGCTGGCGCTGCTGGAGGCGGGCGCCGCGCGCGCGGTGCCGCAGGACGCGTCGCGCGCCACCTACGCCCCCAAGATCACCCGCGAGATGGCGCAGGTGGACTTCACGCGCCCTGCCCAGGCGGTGGCCCGCGTGGTGCGCGCCTTCGACCCGCGCCCGGGGGCCTTCACGCTGCGGCAGGGCGCCGCGGTCAAGCTCCTTGGTGCGCGTCCGGAGGGTGACGGCACCGACGACGCCCTGGACGAGCCCACGCGCAGCGCGCCGCCGGGGACGGTGCGCGCCGCCGACGCCGACGGGCTGCTGGTGCGGTGCGGCATGGGCGCGGTGCGCGTGACCGAGGTGCATCCGGCCGGCCAGGGGCGCATGACCGCACAGGCGTGGGCCCGCGGGCGCGGCGTGGTGGTGGGCGACCAGCTCGGCGCCGACGGGACGCCGTGACCCCTCGCCCGCCGGCTGCTCGGCCGGCGCCACCCTCGGGCGGACGCCCCCGGGCCACCCCCGCCCGCATGGCGGCGGCCCGGCTCCTGACCGACCTGCGCCACGGCGTGCTGCTGGACGTCGCCTTCGACCGCCACGCCGCCCCGCTCCCCCCGCGCGACCGGCGCTGGGTGCAGGAGCTGGTGTGGGGGGTCCTGCGCCGGCGCAGCTGGCTGGATGCCGTGCTGGCCCCCCGCCTGCGCGGCGGGCTGGGAGCGCTGGAGCCCGGCGTGCTGGACCTGCTGCGCCTGGGCGTGCAGCAGCTGGTGGGCATGGGGAGCGTGCCCCCCTACGCCGCCATCGGCGAGGGCGTCACCCTCGCGCGCACCTTCCACGGCGAAGGGGCCGCGCGCCTGGTCAACGCCGTGCTCCGGCGCGTGGACCGCGAGCGCGACCAGCTGGAGCCGGCCGCCCCCAGCGACCCCGTGGAGGCCTTGGCGCAGGCGCACAGCCATCCGGCGTGGCTGGTGGCGCGCTGGGTGCGGCAGTGGGGGGCCGACGACACCGCGCGCCTGCTGCACGCCAACAACACCCCGGGGCCCATCATGCTGCGCGCGCACCGGGTGAGCGCCGACGCGCTGGCGGCCATGCTGGCCGGCGACGGGGTGACGGTGGCCCCGGTGCCGCTGGTGGACGACTCGCTGGCGCTCCCCCCGGGGATCGCGCTGGCCGAGCTGCCCCCCTTTGCCGCCGGCCAGTGCTATGTGCAGGATGCCGCCGCCACACTGGTGGCGCGCTACGCGCATGTCCCCGAGGGGGGGGTGGCCGCCGACCTGTGCGCGGCCCCCGGCGGCAAGGCGTTGGAGCTGGCGCGCCGCGCCGCGCTGGTGGTGGCCGCCGACCGCCAGCCGCTGCGCGTGGACCGCATGCTCACCGGCTTCGGGCGGCTGGATGCCGAGCGGCTGGTGACGCTGGTGGCCGACGCCACCGCCCCGGCCATAGCCCCCGTGGACGCCGTGCTGGTGGATGTCCCCTGCACCGGCACCGGCACCTTTCGCCGGCACCCCGACGCGCGCTGGCGCCTCAAGGTGGCCGACCTGGCGGTGATGGGCGCGCAGCAACGGGCGATCCTGGAGGCGGCCGCCGCCGTGGTGCGCCCGGGTGGCCTGCTGGTGTACTCCACCTGCTCGCTGGAACCCGAGGAAAACGACGCGGTGGTGGACCGGTTCCTGGCCGCGCACCCCGCGTTCACCCCGGAGCCCCCGCCACCGGGGACCGTCCCCGACGCGGTGCTCGACGGTGGCCGCCTGCGGGTCCTCCCCCACCGGCACGGCGTGGACGGCGCCTTCGCCGCGCGGATGCGCCGCCTGGCGTGACGGGGCGCGCGCGCGGCCGCCCGCACCTCCCCGTGCGCGCCCGCGACCTCCTGCACCGGCGCCCCACCCCCCCGCAGACCGCCGTCGATCGCTATCGTTCGCGCATGACCAGCCGCCCCCCCCGTTCCCGTCGCCCCCGTTGGGTGCTCCGCTTCGCCATCGCCCTGGCGCTGGGCGGGGCCCTGGGGGCGGCCGGCGGCGTGTCGGCCGTGCATCGCCTGGAGCCCGGACACCCCGGGGGGATCGACTCGCTGGCGCTGGTCAAGGCGCCCGCACCCGCGGCCCCGCCCGACACCGCGCTGGCACCGCTCCCCAAGGCCCCGCCCGCCGTGTCGCCCGCGGCCGAGAGCGCCGGCGCGGCGCTGCTGGACAGCCTGGCCGCCGCCGACAGCGCCGATCCGCTGGCGCTCACGCCGCAGACGGTGGATTCGCTGGCGCGCCTCGATTCGCTGGCCGACGCCGACTCCGTGGCCCGCGCGGCGCGCGCCCGGCGGCGCCCCGATACGCTCCCTCCCGCCCCTCTCACCCGCGCCCCCCTGCCATGAGCCCGCGCATCGCCCCCTCCATCCTCAGTGCCGATTTCCGCCGCCTGGGCGAGGAGGTCGCCCTGTGCGAGGCCGGCGGGGCCGACTGGATCCACGTGGACGTCATGGACGGCCACTTCGTCCCCAACCTCACCTTCGGCCTCAAGGTCATCGAGGCGGTGCGCGCGGCCACCACGCTCCCGGTGGACGTGCACCTCATGGTGGAGCGCCCCGAGCAGTACCTGGAGGCGTACGCCAAGGCGGGCGCCACCGTGCTGACCATCC
>JBILED010000209.1:0-4823 GCA_044352305.1 Gemmatimonas sp. | reverse complement strand
GTGGCATCGCTGCACGATCGCGTGGAGGGGGAGGCGCGGCTGTCGGTGCACACGGCGCCCCCGATGCCGGCCCCGCCCGCGGGGGCGATGGTCAGCTGACCCTGGTCGGGATTCGGGGGGTGCGGCGGACGTCACCTGCCTGCGGTGGCGAGGGGCCCTCGATGTGAGGCAGAGGTGCGAGGTGGAAGGTACCGACTGCCCGCCGGTCGTCCCGATCGCCTCGAACCTCTACCTCAGCTCGAGGGCCCCTCACCACCTCAAGCGGTACACGGCAGCGCAGCGAGCCGTCCCACCTGCGGCACCACACTCACACGGTCGTCGGCAGGTCGTCGAAGGTCACCACTCCGCCGGTCCCGGGGATCGGGGCCACCTGCACGGTCAGCACCCCGCCGGACAGCAGCAGCAGCGTCTCGCGCACGGGCTGCCCCGTGGTCTGCGCCACCTCGGCCAGCCGCTCGACCGACCGGGCCGCCCCCGGCGCCACCGGGTCCAGCAGCTCGGCCACCGAGCGCCCCAGGCACGCGGCGATCTCCCGCCCGCACCACGCCGCCACCCGGCTGTTGCACCGTCGCACCGTGTAGGTCTCGTCGAGCAGCACCATCCCGTTGGCGCTGGCGTCGAACACCAGCCGCCATTCGCGCGTGGCCCGCTCCACCTCGTCAAACAGCCGCGCGTTGACGATCGCCACCGCCACCTGGTCGGCCAGCCGCTGCAGCAGCCGCAGGTCGTCCTCGCCGAAGGGGCGGGTGCGATTGAAGGCGGCAATCGCCCCGATCGCACCGCGGGACGTGATCAGGGGCGCCCCCAGCAGCCGCTGCACCGGGGTCAGGCGCTGCACCGCCGCCAGCCCGCCGTGATCGGCCGCCACCTCGTTGAGCCGCTGCTGCTCGTGCCCGCGCACCACCTGCCCGAACAGGCTCCCCTCCATCGGGAGGTGCACACCCGCCAGCACCCCCGCGCTCCCCACGCCGGCCACGATGTGCAGGTAGTCGCGCTCGCGCAGCGCAATGCAGACTCCCTGCACCCCCAGCAGCGAGACGGCGTGGCGCAGGATCAGCCGCAGCACCTCCCCCGGGCGCAGCGATTCGCCCACGGCCCGCGCCACGTCGGCCAGCGCCTCCGTGGTGCGCCGCTCCCGCTCGCTCTCGGCGTAGCGCCGGGCATTGGTGACGGCCGTGGCGGCCAGCGCGGCCAGCGTGGCCAGCACGTCCTCCTCTTCGCTGCCGTACACGTGGCAATCGGCATGGTGCGCCACCAGCACCCCCACCAGCCGCATCCCCACGCGCATCGGCACCGCCACCACCGACCCGGGTGCCGCGTAGTCCGGCAGCTCGGCCAGCGGCAGCAGCGGACGGAGCCCGGCCCGCTCGCGCTGCCGGTCCGATTCGCGATCCCCCGCCCGCAGCGCCTGCCCGCTGCGGGCCACCTCGGCCACGATCCCCTCGGGGAGCGCCATCGACGGCTGCGCGCGCTCCACGCCGTGGAGCACGCGGTGCAGCGTGCCCAGCGTGCCCGCGGACAGGTCGGGGGCGAACACCGCCACCCCGTCGGCGGGGACCGCCCGCTGCACATGCCGCACCAGGTCCCGCAGGATCTCGGCCTCGTCCAGCGAGCGGGCCAGCGACGCCCCCGCCTCCTGCAGCCGGTGCAGGCGGAGCTGCCGCCGCTCGGCCAGCGCGCGCAGCGCATCGTGCCCCAGCCGGGCCCCCAGATGGCGCACGATGCTCCCCGCCGCCCGCAGCAGCTCGGGGCCCGGCGCCCCGGGACCGGGCGCCACCATCTTCACCGTCCCCAACAGCGTCCAGTCGCCGCCGCGCAGGAGCCCCACCACCAGCCCCGGGGCGCGCGGGTCCCAGGCCTCGCCGGCCTCGGGCCCCTCGCCAAAGAACTCCCGCGCCACCCAGGGATCGCGCCGGTCCAGCCAGTAGGCGTCGCCCACCCGGAAGCGCTCCAGCTGCGGCAGGTACCGGCGCCACACCGCCGGCGGCAGCGGATGCAGCGGGGAGCTGCGGCTTTCCAGGTCGGGGTTCCCGGCGGTCACCGCCATGGTGGGGTGCAGTGCCGCGTCGCGCAGCGTGATCACCACCTGGGGGAACCCCAGCACGTGCAGGTGCGCCGCCGCCGCCCGCGCCCGAGCTTCGGGGGAGGCCACGGCATCCACGGCCTCCAGCGCCGCCTCTTCCGGGTGGACGGAGGGGTGGCGGGGCGGAAACGGGACGGGGGTGAGGACGGCGACCATTGCGACCGGTGACGACCGGTGCCATGGCGGGGAAACGCCGTCGGGGGCGTCCTGTTACCGAAAGGTCCAGCTGCGAAACAGGTCGATCCCGAATTGCGGCGGCGTCTGCTGGAAGGTGCGGCTCACCCCCACCCGTCCGCACGACTGCGCGCTGGACCCCGGCTCGAGCCCGACGGCGAGCGACAGTCCGTGCTCGAAGCGCCGCTCCACCTTGGCCCCCAGCCCCTGGGCGAAGAGCGCCAGCGGGTCGGCGGTGCCGCTCCCCTGTGCCGCCAACCCGCACAGCCCCGTGCTGAGGGTGACGAAGGTGTTGCGGGCCACCTGCCCCCCCACCCCGACCCGCGTGGACGCCAGGATCCCCAGTCCACTCTGCCGCAGGTTGGCGGCCTCGCCGGGGTTGAGGGCCGTGGGCTCCACCTGCACCACGTCGAAGCGCCCGCCTGCCAGGCGGCTGGAGAGGTAGCTCCCCGCCAGGCGCAGGGCGAGCGTAGCCCCCTGCTCGGCGTACGGCGTCCCCAGCAGCGCGTAGGCGGGCTCGCCGGTGACCAGGTAGCTCAGCATGTCGCTCTCGGGGAGCGGCGGATTGTCGGCGCTGCGCAGCGCCAGCGTGGGGCGGTCCACGGTGCCCCCGATGAGGACGCGGATGCGCACGTCCTGCCGGTTGGAGTTGGCGCGCGTCTCGCGCACGGTGTGGAGCGCGGTGATGTCGAGGGCCGGCTCCAGATCGGGGTCGCCGAAGAAGCGGACCACGCCGCGCTCCACGTCGAAGCCCGGGCGGGCGATCCCCAGGTTGAGCTGGTAGCTGCCGCGCTCGACCACCAGCGAATCGGCCAGCGCCAGGCGGGGGGCGCCGCCCCCCTGCCCCAGCGCGCGCGTCACGCGCAGGCCGCCTCCGAGCTTGAGGTTCGCCTCGGGGGAGCGCAACCAGACATCCGGCCCGATGGCCAGGCGCACGTCGTCCAGCTGCAGGCCGCGCATGAGGGCGCCGGGCGCGGTGGGGAGCAGCCCGTTCACGCCGAATCGGCTGGTGTCCACCACCTCCACCCCCTCGGACAGGTCGAGGGCGCGCCGCTGGGCCAGCTCCCGGATGTACACGCGACCGCGATCCACGCGGACCGCGCCGCGCACCACGGGGGCCTCCAGCGACCCGGCCAGCGTGATGGGGCGGGTGGTGGTGAGCACCAGCGACGCGCTGCGCGGACGGTCCACCGCCTGGAAGGCGTTGGCCACCAGCGCCAGGTCGAAGGTGGGGTTGGCGCTCTCCGTGATGCCGATCGTGCCGCGGATGGCCAGGGAGTCGCCGGGGCCGCCGCTGACGGCGCGGAGCGTCCGGATGGCCACGGTGTCGCCGTCCAGCCCGATGTCGGCGCGCACGCGGCCCACGCGCACGCCGAGCGCGCCGAGCGCCATGGCGCCGCTGTCCACCTGCAGCTCGCCGCGCAGCCGCGGCCGCGCCCAGCTCCCGGTGAGCTGCACATCGGTGCGGAGGCGGCCGGCGGCCTCGGTGACCGACGGGACCAGCTCGGGGAGGAGCGCCAGGTCGCCATCCACCGAGCGGAGGCGCCCGCTGAGCGGGGCGTCGGGGCGGCGGGTGGTGCGGGGCAGCAGTGCCAGGTCCACCGGCAGCGCGGCGGTGGCCTCCAGCGCGGTCCGGCCGGCCAGGCGCAGCGCCCCCGACACGGCCAGTCGCAGGGCGTCGTACCCCATCGAGAGCGTCAGGTCGTCAAACCGCACCCCGCCCACCCGGGCGTCGCGCAGGGTGGCGTTGCCCCCTAGGCGTGGCGCGGCCCGTGTCCCCGCCACCGTCAGCGACGCCGAGACCGTGCCGCTCGCCACGCGACCGCCGGGCACCAGGCGCGTCAGGTCGCCCAGCGGGAGCCGGTCGGCCATGAGGCGTGCGGCCACGGCGCTGTCGGCGGCCAGCGTCCCCTGCACCACCAGGCGCCCCGTGTCGCTGTGCACCAGCACCAGCGAGTCCAGCGACGCCCCGCCCTCGGGGGAGAGGGCCAGCACCGCCGGCGTGGCCAGTGACAGCCCGCGCGGGGGGGCCCCGCCGCTGTCCACGCGCACCGCCAGCGCGTCCACGCGCACCCGGGTGGCGTCGCCGGAGCGCGTGACGCCGCCCGCCACCGTGAGGCGCGCCTCGGCGGGGGTGCGCACCGCGGCGGCGAACTCTTCGGCCAGTCCGCCGCGCAGGGTGGCGCGCACGGTGAGCGCGTCCACCGGCACGCCCCCCAGGGCGGCGGAATCCGCCGAGGCGGCAAAGGTCCCGGTGGCGCCGCGCAGCGCATCGTCGACGTCCACGGAGGCCTCGACCCGCGCGGCGCGCGTGCCAGCCACCGCCACGTCGCGCAGCGCCGCGCGCGCGGCCACCGCCACGCCGCGCGGATCGAGCGTGTCCAGCGTGCCCGCGACGCGCAGCCGCAGGGACGCCACGCCGGCCAGCGGCGCCGCGGGCGCCACCAGCGCCGGGGCGCCGCTGTCCACCGCCGTCACCCACGGGCGCAGCCCGCCCAGCGAGTCCACCTCCACCACCGCCACCAGCGAGTCGGGGCGCCCCTGCACCAGCCCCAGCCCGCCGCGC
>JBILED010000053.1:0-15499 GCA_044352305.1 Gemmatimonas sp. | reverse complement strand
GCGGCGTCGGGGCCGAGGGAGATAGCCACCACCTCCCCCTGGTTGCCGTTGGCCTCCTTGAGCTGGAGGGCGGCCTCGATGGCCCAGAGGTCGAAGTCGTTCACGTCCCACTTGAGCCCGGTCTCGTCCACCCGGGTCCCGTCGCCGGCGATGGCGAACTTGGCCTCCATCACCGGGACGCGCTTGATGCACACGGCGATCTTCACCGCGAGAGCTCCGCTCAGAGTGTCAGGAAAAGGAACAGCCCGCCCGGAAGCTAGGCTCCGGGCGGGCGGGGGGCAATCCGGCAAAAGGCGACGCCGGCGTCATGTTCCGGGGCGACCCGCCGAGGAGACGGGTCGCCCCCGGCGGCTCACTTGAAGGCGTTGAGCCCCGTGAGCGCCTGCCCGAGGATCAGCGAGTGCACGTCGTGCGTCCCCTCGTAGGTATACACGCTCTCCAGGTTGGCCATGTGGCGCATGGCCGAGTACTCGGCCAGGATGCCGTTGCCGCCCAGGAGGCGCCGCGTCTCGCGGGCGCACTCGGTGGCGATGTCCACGTTGTTCCGCTTGGCCAGCGACACCTGCACCGGCGTGAAGTTGCCCGCGTCCTTGAGGCGCCCCAGGTGCAGCGACACCAGCTGCCCCTTCACGATCTCCGTGAGCATGTCCGCCAGGCGCACCTGCTGGATCTGGAAGCCGCCGATGGGCTTGTCGAACATCACGCGGCTCTTGCTGTACGCCACCGCCTCCTCGAGGCACGCCATGGCCGCGCCCAGGACGCCCCACGAGATCCCGTAGCGCGCCTGCGTGAGGCACATGAGCGGGCTCTTGAGCCCCCCGGAGCCCGGGAGCAGCGCGTCGGCCGGCACGTGCACGTCGGTGAGCACCAGCTCCGACGTGTCGCTGGCCCGCAGCGACAGCTTCCCCTTCTGGTCGCGCGCCTGGAAGCCGGGGGTCTTGGTGTCCACGATGAAGCCGCGGATCGACTTGTCGTCGGTGGCGTCACCCGTCTTGGCCCAGATGATCGCGACGTCGGCCTTGGAGCCGTTCGTGATCCACATCTTGGCGCCGTTGAGGATCCAGCTGCCGTCGGCCTGCTGCCGCGCGCGGGTGATCATCCCCGACGGGTTGGAGCCGTAGTCGGGCTCGGTGAGCCCGAAGCAGCCGATCAGCTCCGCCTTGGCCAGCTTGGGGAGGTACGCGCGCCGCTGCTCCTCGCTGCCGAAGGCGAAGATGGGGTACATGACCAGCGCCCCCTGCACCGACGCGAAGGAGCGGATCCCCGAGTCGCCGCGCTCGAGCTCCTGCATGATGAGCCCGTAGGCCACGCTGGAGAGCCCCGCACAGCCGTACTCCTCGGGGAGGTTGGCGCCCAGCACGCCCAGCTCGGCCAGCCCGGGGATCAGCTCGTCGGGGAAGCGCCCCTGCACGTAGCAGTCGCCGATGATGGGGAGCACCCGCTCGTCCACGAACGCGCGGACGGTGTCACGGATCGCGCGCTCCTCCTCGGTGAGGGCGGCGTCGATGTTGAACAGGTCGCCGGGGTGCGCGGTCAGCTCCACGGAGGGGAGCGCCAGGATGTCGGCGGCGGCAGCGGTCTCGAGGGCCATGGGGCGGGGTGCGAAGGGGAAAGGAAGCTGCTGCAATGTAGACGAACGGCGCGCGGAGCCCTACCACCCCCCCGGCACGCCCAGGGCGCGACGGCGCGCTGGCGCCGCCAGCGGCACCACCTCGCGCCGGGCCGCGGGGGTGATCCCCACCTCCCGCGCCTTGCGCCGGAAGGCGGGGCCGTGGTCGACCGGGTGCCCCGCCTCGTGCTGCCACTGGTGCACCATCTCGTGCAGCAGGGTGTGCATCGCCTCGCGCCAGCCGTGCTTCTGCACGTGCCGGCGCGACAGCACGATCTCGGAGGACGCCGCCGCCGACCCGGGGTCGAAATGCCCCAGCCGCGTGGCCATGCGCCCGGAGAGCCGCAGGGGGATGACCGCCAGCCGGCCCCCGAAGTGCTCCGCATTGAGCTGCCGGTGCGCCTCGGCCAGCTGCGTGAGCAGCGCCACGTCCCCGGGGCGCGGAGGATCGGGGCGCCGGGCCACCGGTCCCCGCTCCACGGGATACTGCAGGATGACCTCGCGCGCCGCCGCCCGCGCCGCCTTGGTGCGCGCCATGGCAAAGGCCACGATGGCGCGCAACGTCCCCTCGGGGGCATCGGCGAAGTCGTCGTGCAGCCGCAGCGTGCGGCCAATCACCGTCACCAGCACGGTGCGCGTGCGCATGAGCACCACCCGCTCGATGTCGCGCAGCCCCAGCAGCTGCAGCCGCGAAAACAGCACGGCGGTGCGGGCCCGGGTGGCAGTGCGCCCGCGGGTGACCGCCCGATGCGGGCGCGCCGCGTCAGCCGACTCGGCCGCGACCGCCGAGGGGGCGGCTGCGGGGGTCAGGTCAAACGCAAAGCCCAGCTGGTCGTCGGGCGGGGAGGCGGGCAGCGGCGCCATCAGCGAAACATCGGGGTCGGGACCGCGGGGTTCAATGCCCCGGGCGCCTCCGGACCGGGCGCCACCCCCCGCCGCGGCAGACTGGCCTCCTGCGGACCGGGGCGAAAGGCCCCCGCCTCGAACACCCAGGCCCGCACCGTCACCGTGGTGGCGTCGGCCTCGATGACGTTGCACGACGAGGGCCGGTGCCCCCGCATGCGGCTGGAGAGAGTGTTGGCGCCGCTCACCAGGAACCGCCCCGCCGAGCGGGTGACCGCCTCCACCCGCTCTTCATGGTCGTGCCCCCCGCACACGACATCGGCTCCCATGGCGGCCAGGGCGTCCAGCGTGGCCTGCGGGCGGGTCAGCCCCCAGCGGCGCGAGAGGCGCCCGCGCAGCACGTTGTGGTGCAGGACCACCACGCGCAGGTCGTCCGCGGGGGCCGCTGCCAGCCGCGCCGCGGCGGTGGCCAGCTGCCCGGGGGTCACCCCCCCCTTCACGCGCCAGTCGCGCGGATACCAGGTGAGGGTGTGGGGGGCCGTCCCCCCCGCGGAGTTGATCCCCGCCAGCGTCACCCCCGGCAGGGACAGCACCGGCTCCAACTCCGGAGTGATCAACGCCCGGTAGCGCTCGTGCACCCGGGTCTGGTCGCCCAGGCCAAAGGGGGCACGCCACCAGGCGGCGTCGTGGTTGCCGGGGATGACCAGCAGCGGCGCCGCCGCCGCCAGCCGGTCGAGGATGCCCCGCGCCGCGGCAAACTCCGTGGCCCGGGCCCGCTGCGACAGATCGCCCGAGAGGATCACGGCGTCCCACGGCCCCTGCGCGGCCAGCGCGAGGGCGGCGTCCACGTGCGCCGGCACGAACGGACGCCCGCAGTGGAGGTCCGAGAGGTGCAGCAGGCGAACGCCCCGGGGGGCGGCGGGGAGGGACATGACCGACAAATGTCGTCACCCATGGGCACCACGCAAAGGGTGCCGGGGCGGCGGCGGCGCGGAACATTGACAACCCGCGTCCCGAGGCGCATACCGGGGAGATTGCTCCGGAGGTCTCCGGGGAGGGCCCGTGCGGGTGCGTGCGCCGGCCCCACCCGCCCCGGGTCCCGCGTCCTCCCCCCTCCCGCCCCCCGATCGTGTCCCGCCTCCTCCGATACACCCCCTGGATCGGCATCGCCGTGCTGGGCGCCGTCGCCATCGGCGCCATCGCCCTCTCGCAGGGCGAGCGGATCAGCGCCGCGTGGCTCCTCACGGCCGCCCTCTGCACGTACCTCATCGGCTACCGGTTCTACAGCCGCATCATCGCCGAGGACATCTTCGCACTCGACGCCACGCGCGCCACGCCGGCCGAGCGCCTCGAGGACGGGCGCGACTACCACCCCACCAACAAGTGGATCACCTTCGGGCACCACTTCGCCGCCATCTCGGGGCCCGGGCCGCTGGTGGGGCCCACGCTGGCCGCGCAGTTCGGCTTCCTCCCGGGGGCGCTGTGGATCCTGGTGGGCGTCGTGCTGGGGGGCGCGGTGCAGGACTTCGTCATCCTCTGCGCCTCCATCCGCCGCAACGGCAAGTCGCTGGGACAGATGGCGCGCGAGGAGATCGGCCCCGTGGCCGGCGGCGTGGCGCTGGTGGCCATCCTGGGGATCATGATCATCCTGATCTCCGTGCTGGCGCTGGTGGTGGTGAACGCGCTGCGCGACAGCCCCTGGGGGACGGTGACCATCGGCCTGACCATCCCCATCGCCATGCTGATGGGCGGCTACCTGCGCTGGCTGCGCCCCGGGCGCGTGCTGGAGGCCACGGCGATGGGGCTCGTGCTCCTGATGCTGTCGCTGTACGCCGGCAAGTGGGTGTCGGAGTCGGCGGTGTGGGCCCCGGTGTTCACCCTCAGCGGCACCACGCTGTCGCTCTCCATCATGGTGTATGGCTTCTTCGCCTCGGTGCTCCCGGTGTGGATGCTGCTGGCGCCGCGCGACTACCTCTCGGCGTTCGTGAAGATCGGCGTGGTGGTGGCGCTGGCGGCCGGCATCCTGCTGGTGCTGCCGCCGCTGGAGATGCCGGCGGTCACCAAGTTCGTCGACGGCACCGGCCCGGTGTTCGCCGGCAAGCTGTTCCCCTTCGTGTTCGTCACCATCGCCTGCGGCGCCATCAGCGGCTTCCACGCGCTGATCTCCTCGGGGACCACCCCCAAGATCCTCCGCCGCGAGCCGGACGCGCGGCTGGTGGGGTACGGCTCGATGCTCACCGAGTCGCTGGTGGCCACCATGGCGCTCATCGCCGCCTGCGTGCTGACCCCCGGGATCTACTTCGCCATCAACTCGCCCGCGGCGGTCATCGGCACCACCGCCGCGAGCGCCGCCGACGCCATCAACGGCTGGGGGCTGTTCACCACCATCTCGGCCGCCGAGCTGGAGCTGCTGGCCAAGCAGGTGGGGGAGCAGTCGCTGCTCTCGCGCACCGGCGGCGCGCCGTCGCTGGCGGTGGGGATGGCGCACCTGTTCTCGCAGGCGCTGGGGGGGACGGAATCGATGGCGCTCTGGTACCACTTCGCCATCATGTTCGAGGCGCTGTTCATCCTGACCACGCTGGACGCCGGCACGCGCGTGGGGCGCTTCATGCTGCAGGACATCCTGGGGAACGTGTACGCGCCGCTGGGGCGCGTGAGCTGGTACCCCGCGGTGGTGCTCACCTCGGCGCTGTTCGTGGCCATGTGGGGGTATTTCCTGTACCAGGGGGTCACCGACCCGCTGGGCGGGATCAACTCGCTGTGGCCGCTGTTCGGGATCTCCAACCAGCTGCTGGCCACGGTGGCGCTGTGCGTGGGCACCACGGTGATCATGAAGATGGGGAAGGCGCGCTACGCCTTCGTGACCCTCATCCCGCTGGTGTGGCTGGTGATCGTGACCTCCACGGCGGCGCTCACCAAGATCTTCTCGGCCGACCCCAAGCTGGGCTTCCTGTCGCATGCGCGGCTGCTGGCCGAGCAGGTGGCGTCGGGAGCGCTGCCGGCGTCGATCAAGTCGGCGGAGGCGGCGCAGCGGATGATCTTCAACGACCGGCTGGACGCCGGGGTGGCGGCGTTCTTCCTGGCGTCGGTGGTGGTGATCCTGACGGCGTCGGTGCGGCAGTGGCTGGGGGTGCTGGGCGGGCGCGTGGTGAGCGCCTCCAGCGAGACGCCGTACCAGCGCACGGCGCTGGTGGATGCCTGAGGCGGGGCTGGCCGGCGTGTCGGGGGCGGCGTGCGCCGCTCCCGGCCCGGGCCCGGTGCCGGCGCCGGGGGGGCGCCTGCGCGCGCTGGCCGCGCTGGTGCGCCGCCTGATCGGGGTTCCCGACTACGACCGCTACCTGGCGCACATGTCGGCCAAGTACCCGGGGATCCCGCCGATGGACCGCGCGTCGTTCGAGGCCGAGCGGTTGGCGGCGCGCTACCGCAATGGCGGCGGGGTGCGCTGCTGCTAGGAGGCGCCAGCGCGGCGGCTAGGACGCCGTGCGCGCGGCAGACGGCACGGGGGCGGCCAGGAGCGCCGCCGCGGCCACCAGCGCCAGCAGGGCGCCCGCGGAGAAGGCGGCCGGTGCCCCCCGCCATTGCCAGAGCGCGCCAAAGAGCACCGACGCCGGCAGGGCGGCCACGCCCAGGGTGGCGTGGTACCAGCCGAACGCCGTCCCGCGGCGCGACGCGGGGACCAGGTCGGCCACCAGCGCCTTCTCCACCCCCTCGGTGAGCCCGAACACCACGCCGTAGGCGGCCACCAGCGCCCACAGCGTCCACCCCGGGCGTGCGGCGGCGAACCCGGCGTACACCGCCGCGTACAGCACCCATCCCGCCACGATGAGCGGCCGGCGTCCCACGCGGTCGGAGAGTGCGCCCCCCGGTGGGCTGCTGGCGCTCTTCACCAGGTGCAGCAGCGCCCACACCAGCGGAATGGCGGCCATGGGCACCCCCAAGTCGCGCGCGCGCAGGAGCAGGTAGGCGTCGGTGGCATTGCCCAGCGCAAACAGCAGCAGGGCGCCCATGGTCCACCAGAACGCGCGCGGCAGCGGCGGAACCGCGGGGGGGGCCGCGCCCTCGACCACGGGCTCCGCGGCGGCGGCCGGCGCCTGGGGCAAACGGGCAGCAGGCGTCTCCGCCTCCCGGATCCCCCACAGCGCCACCGCCACCGCCAAGGCTCCCGGGATGGCCGCCAGCGCAAACACCGTGCGCAACGGCAGGGCCCCGCCCTGCAGCAGCGCCATCGCCGTGAGAGCACCCACCAGGGCGCCCGCGTGGTCGGCGGCCCGATGCACCCCGAAGGCGCGCCCCCGATCGGCCACGGCCGTGGAGGCCGCCAACAGGGCGTCGCGCGGGGCGCCGCGCACCCCCTTCCCCACCCGGTCGACCAGGCGAATGGCGAGCACCTGCCCTGCGCCCTGCGCCAGCGCCATGCACGGGCGCGCCAGCGAGGCCAGCGCATAGCCCCCCACGATGAGCGGCTTGCGGCGCCGCACCCGGTCGGACCACCAGCCGCTGCCCAGCTTGAGCAGCGACGCCAGCGCGTCCGCCCCGCCTTCGATGACCCCCACCATGACCACCGGCGCCCCCAGCGTGCCGACCAGGAACAGCGGGAGCAGCGGGGCGATCATCTCACTGGAGACATCGGTCAGGAAGCTCACGGCCGACAGCACCGCGACGTTGCGCGAGGGGCGCCAGCGCCCGCCGCCGCGGTCAGCCATCCGTCACCTCGAAGGCCGGCACGCCGGGGGCCGTGACCAGCATGTGCGCCTTGCGGGCGCGCGTCTTGAAGGCGGCCAGGTAACGCCGGCGCCACTCGGCGGCAAAGCGCTCGGCTGTCGGTGTCGGCACGGCGGCCCAGACACTCCCGCCAAAGCCGGCGCCAAAAGCGCTGGCCCCCTCCGCCCCCAACTCGCGCGCCAGCCGCACCAGGGCGACGGTCTCCGGCACCTGGTTCTCCAGCGCCGCCTCCGCCCCCCGCTGCGATGCCGCCACGGCGTCACCGAAGGCGCGCCATGCCGCCCCCTGCCCCGCGGGTGCCGCCGACACGGCCGCGAGGGCCTCCACCGCCTGCGGCACCCAGCGCCAGCTTTCGTCGAAGAACTGCCGGAGACGCGCGGTCAGGTGCCCGGCGGAGAACTCGTCGGTGGCGCCCGCCTCCGCCGCCTGCACCAGTACCGCCGGGAGTTCGAGGAGTCGCGCCGCGGCGTCGCCGCCCCCCGCGGCCTCCTCGAAGGCCTCGCGCAGCGTGCGCGCCCCGCCGCCCAGATCGTGCCGGCGGGCGTGCGCGTTCCAGGCGGCCACCAGTTGCTGCGCCGTGCGGGACGCGCGGTTGTACCGCGCCTTGGCCGCGCCGGTCTTGGCCGCCACCACGCCGCTGACGGCCACCACGAACCGATGCGTCGCCGGCCATGGCACCGAGCGCTCATGCAGGACCGGCGCCCACTGGAACTGCTCCAGCATGCCCGGACGACTGCAGAGAATGGCCGTCTGGTCCTGCGCGCCCCCCATGGTGCCCACGCCGCGGTCGCCGCGCAGGACGCCGAAATCGCCCCCGTTCTCCAGGGCGCCCAGGTAGCCGGCCAGCGCCCCCCGATCGGGGATGGCCCCCTTCCACCACGGGTGCTCGTGCAGGTGGGACATCCCCGCGATGGCCAGCGTGAGCCCCACCGTGAGGGCGCTGGAGCTGGACACCCCGGCCGCCGACGGCAGGTTGCTGGCCAGCGCCAGGTCGCACCCCTGCACGCGCGACCCGAAGTTGCGCACCAGCCGCCGCACCACGGTTTGCGGATACACCGCCCACGGGACATGGCTGCGCCCCCGCTGGTCCAGGGGGAGCTCCAGCGCCTCCCGGCGATGGCCGTCGCGGAGCACCACGCGGCGGTCGTCACGCCCGCGCGCCACCACCACGATCCCGCGTTCCACGGTGCACAGCAGCGACCGCCCGCCCGCGTAATCCACGTGCTTCCCCAGCACCTCGATGCGCCCCGGCAGGCACCAGGCGCGCCGCCCGTCGGCGGGCACCCCGGCGTCATCCAGCGCGCGGTGCGCCTCCGTCAGCAGCGCCTCCCAGCGCGCCACCACCTCGGGGGGAGTGCCCGCCGCCCCCAGCGGCTGGCGCAGGAGGACCGGGGTGAGCACCGCCCCGTGTGCGTCGGGGGCCATGGTGCCCGGCATCCCCGCCGTCATGGCTGCGGCGTGAGGCCAGCCAGGCGCGCCGTCACCGCCGGAATGTCCCCCTGGTGCGAGAGGTCCAGCACCGGCTCAGCGGAGGGGATGGTGCGCACCGTCCCCCCCTCGCGCAGGAAGAGGGCGACCGCCTCGGGGAGCTCCAACTCGCCTCGCACGGAGGGGGGCACGCGGCGGCAGGCGTCCACCAGCGGCGGGGTGACGGCCCAGCAGTTCATCCCCACCCAGCGCGCGGCCGGAGAGGTCAGGTCGAGCGCGTCCCCTGGCTTCTCCACGATGCCGCGCAACACGCCGTCGTCGTCCACCGCGAGGACGGCGAAGGCGCGCACGCGCTCCGGGGGGACCCCGCCCGCCACGAGCGCGTCGCGGTCGAAGGCCACGGTGGCGGCCGTGCCCGCGTGCGCCAGTGCCCGCAGCGCGGCCACCGGGTAGAGGTTGTCGGCGTTGAGCACCAGAAAGGGGCGCTCGCCGATGACGGCGGCCGCGGCGGCGACGGCGTCGGCGGTGCCGCGCGGCTCGGCTTGCACCGCCCAGCGCAGGCGCACGCGGCGCGGCGGCGCCTCGCGGGTGAAGTAGCCGCGGATGGCGTCGTGTTCGGGGGCCACCACCAGCACCACGTCGTCCACCCCCGCGTCGGCCAGCGCCGACAGCAGGTAGGCCAGGAAGGGGCGCCCGTCCGCCCCCGCGGGGATCATCCCCTTGACCCCCGTGGCGGCCACCGCGGCCTGGGCCGCGGTGAGCGCGGAGGCCGCGCCCCCGTCGGCGCGCCGCATCCGCGTCCCCAGCCCGCGCGCCAGGATCGCCGCCGTGCGGAGCGGCGCCGGCGCGCTCACCCCGTGGCGGGGCCCGACGGCGCGGTGGCGGTGCGCCACGCCCCGCGGGTGAAGTCGGGGAACTTCACCGGCGCGCTCCCCTTGCGCACCGACTGCGCGCACAGCGCGTACGGCACGCTCCACGCGGCCGCGTCGTACACGTCGAAGTCGGGGGGCGTCCCCTCGCGCATGCACTGCACCAGCCGGTAGGCCATGAGGAAGTCCATCCCGCCGTGCCCCGCCGAGCGCGCCCGCTCCCCCAGCGCGCGCCAGAGCGGGTGCTGGTACTGCGCGCGGTACTCCGACAGCGGCGTCCACCGCTCGCCCCCCTTGGCGCCGTCGATGTACAGCCGCGCCGGGTAGTCGTTGAACACCGCCTTGGAGCCCTGCAGGTTGTTGAGGCGCGAGTAGGGGCGCGGGTTGGCCACGTCGTGCTGCAGCAGGATGGTGCGGCCCCGCGCCGTCTTGATGAGCGTGCTGCTCATGTCGCCGGCCACGTACCGCTCCCGCCACTTGGGGCTGTCCCGGGGCTCCGTCTTCTCGCGCCACTCGGTGAGCCCCGCCTCGGGGGAGGACATGCTCACCAGGTAGTCGAAGCGGTCGCCGCGGTGGATCCCCAGGTACTGCGCCACCGGCCCCAGCCCGTGCGTGGGGTACAGGTTGGTGTCCAGCTGCGTGTGCGGCTCGCGCCGCCACAGCCCCTCGTCGCGGTTCTCGAAGAGGATCGCGCGCAGGTCGTGCAGGTACGCCGCCTCCGCGTGCAGCAGCGTGCCGAACACCCCCTCGCGCACCATGCGCAGCACCGTCAGCTCGCTCTCCCCGTAGCAGCAGTTCTCCATGAGCAGGCAGTGGCGCTGCGCCTGCTCGGAGGTGTCCACCAGCTCCCAGCCCTCGTCCACCGTGAGGGCGATGGGGACCTCGCTGCCGCAGTGCTTCCCCGCGCGCAGCGCCGCCAGCATGACCGGGGTGTGCCAGCGCCACGGGGTGGCGGTGTACACGAAGTCCACGTCCTCCTGCCGCACCAGCCGCTCGAAATCGCGCTCGCCGCCGGTGTACAGCGTGGGCGCCGGCTGCCCCGCCTTGACGACCATCGCCGCGGCGCGCTGGGCCTTCTCGGGGACCACGTCGCAGAGGGCGGTGATGCGCACCCCCTCCACCGCCAGCCACTCGTTCAGCATGGAGCGCCCCCGCAGCCCGGTGCCCACGATGGCGATGCGCACCGTGTCATGCTTGGCGAAGGGGACGCCCAGCATGCGGCCGTTGCCGGCGGGCGCCGGCGGCGCCAGGTCGGCGCGCCAGTCGGCGGTGCTGGCCAGCAGTCGCGCCGGCGCCCCCAGCGACGCCGTGGCGGCGAGGGTCGCCGCCCCGGTGAGCAGCGCGCGCCGCGAGAGCCCGCCTTCGCGGGGCGTGTCGTGGCCCGCATCGGGACCCGCGGCAGGTCCTGCGTCGTGTTCCCTGCTGCTCATGCGTCTCCCCGGCATTCGGCGTGGTCCCCCAGGGACAGCGCCCCGCGCGCGTGCCGCACGGTGACGTGGTCCCCCAGGAAGCTGTCGTGCAGCGCGGCGTGCTCGAGGCGCGCGTGCGCCCCCACGATGCTGTGCGCCAGCGTGCTGTGGCGCACCACGCTGCCGGCCCCCAGCGTCACGTTGGGGCCCACCGTGCTGTGCTCGATGGTGCACCCGTCCTCGATGCGCACCGGCTCGATGACCGTGGCCCCCGGCCCCAGCGCGTCGGGGCGCCGCGCGCGCCCGCGCTCCAGCATCACGCGGTTGGTCTCCAGGAGCGTCCCCAGCTGCCCGGCGTCGTGCCACCCCGCCACGTCGGCCACGCGGATCTTCGCGCCGTGGTCGATCATGTACTGGAAGGCGTCGGTGAGGTACCACTCCCCCTTGTGCGGCGGGGTGGCCAGCACGTGGTCGATGGCCTCGGAGAGCAGCCGCCAGTTGCGGATGTAGTACAGCCCGATGTTGGCGCGGTGCGACACCGGCTCGCTGGGCTTCTCCACGATGCGGGTCATGTGCCCGTCGTCGTCGGCCACCACCACGCCGAAGCGCTGGTAGTCCTCCACCTCCTTCACCCAGATGATCCCGTCGGCGTCGGAGTCGGCCACCAGCGACAGGTCGGCATCGAAGATGGTGTCCACGAAGATGATGAGCACCGGCTGGTCGATGAACGGCCGCGCCAGCGCCACGGCGCCGGCGGTGCCGTCCTGCACCGCCTGCTCGATGAACACCGAGGGGAAGGGATACGCCGCGCGCGCGTGCGCCTCCACCTTCTCCTTGAGGTGCCCCGTGATGTACACCACCTGCTCCACCGTCCCCAGTCGGGCCACGTCGTCCATGACGTAGTCCATCACGGGGCGCCCCGCCACCGGGAGCAGCGGCTTGGGGACCAGGTGCGTGTGGGGGCGCAGCCGCGTCCCCTTGCCGGCCAGCGGGATGATGACCTTCATGGCGTCCTCGGCGAAGCGGTCACGGCGCGCTCGTCCCCTGGCGCCCGTAGCGGTCCTGCAGGCGCACGACGTCGTCCAGCTCGGGGGTGCTGGCCTCCAGGATGTCGCAGTCGGAGACCGCCTCCATGTAGTGCACGGTGCCCGGGGTGATCCGGAACGACTCGCCGGCCACCAGCCGCTGGTCGCGCAGCTCCGCCTCGCCGGGAAGCTGCACCCAGTAGCGCAACTCGCCCGTGAGCAGGTGCACGGTCTCGTCCTTGCGCTCGTGGTATTGCACCGACAGCGCGTGGCCGGCCTTGACGTGCAGGATCTTCCCCACGTAGCGGTCGGTGTGGGCCCAGATGGTTTCGTGTCCCCAGGGTTTGGGGACGTGACGGACGGCGACGCGACCACTCATGGCAGGGGCGGCAGCACGGGGACGGGGAAGAGGCGAGGGAGACCCCGCCGGCGGTCAGCGAAGGGGCGCGGACAGCGTGAACCGATAATAGCGCGCCGACGGGGCGTCCGTGGCCCCGTACGGGTCCAGCCACAGGGCGTCGGGGGGCTCGGCGGTGCGCACCCGCACCTCCTGCACATCCTGCGCCGGATCGGAACGCACCACGGTCCACCCGCTGCGCGTGCGCACCCCCAGCGGCATGGGGTGCCGGTAGCCCCCCTCGCGCACGAGGGTGGCGGTGACCACCCACGCGGGGGCGCCGTCGGGGCCCAGCTCGCGCCGCACCCGGGGCGCGCGCAGCGCGTAGTCGATGCTCCCCACCCGGGTCACCCACTGGTCGAAGAACCACGCCAGCGGGGCGCCGTGCACCCTCTCGGCCACCCGCTGCATGGCCCACCGGTCCACGTGCCGGAACTGCCAGGTGGCGTAGTAGTCGCGCAGGAACTGCTGGAAGCGCTCCTCCCCCATCACGTCGTGCAGCGCCTGGTAGAGCGAGGCGGCGCGATCGTACACCGCGCGGTTGTAGGCGGGGAAGTCGCGGAAGAGGTCGGCGCGCGTGCCCACGGGCTCGGCGGTCCCGTCGCGCACCTCGGCGGCCAGGTCGGCGGTGGCGGCGTCCAGCCGAGCGCGCAGCGCGCGCAACGCCGGGTCGCGCGGCGCGGCCGGGTCGCGGTCCCCCGCCATGGCCAGGCGGGCCGCCAGCAGCACGCGCGCATCCCCCTGCTGGAGCAGCTCCTGGTAGGTGGTGAGCCCCTCGTCCATCCACGCGTCCTGCCACTCGGTGTTGGCCAGCACGCCGTAGGTGTACAGGTGCCCCAGCTCGTGGACCATGAGCCCCACCGAGGCGGACCCGTTGCCGATGAACATGGGGAACTCGGTCCCCCCGCCGTCGAGCCGCTTGACCACGGTGAGCTGCGGCCACGGGTAGTCGCCGTACAGCGCCTCCAGCCAGTGGAGCGCAGTGCGCGCGTGCCCCAGCGCCCGTCCCCGCCACCACTGCGTGCGCGCCTCGTCCACGCAGGCGGCGACCCGGGACGGGGTGGCGGCGTCCGCCGCGGCGCAGTCGGCTTCGGCGTCCCCCCGGTACAGCACGTGCACCGACACGGTGTCCCACACGGGAAACCGCCAGCGGCGGGCGGCGGGGCGCACCCAGGTGGTGCCCTCGTACAGAAACCCCGGGGAGACGCTCCAGGCGAAGTGGTGCACGTGTCGCGCGTGGAAGCGCACGGCCCGGTAGCCCCGAGGCACGTCGGTGGACGGGGCCGGCGGGAGTGCCCCATAGGCGCGGGCGGCCAGGCGGGGGGGCTCGCTGCCGGCGGCGCGCACGCGGGCCCACCCGGGATCGCCGGCCACGGGGACGCCGGTGGCGCCCACCACCTGGTCGTCGGGGAGCACCAGGGTCACGTCGAAGGTGCCGAACTCCCCCGCAAACTCCCCGGCGGGGACCAGGGGATTGGGGCGCCAGCCGGTGCGGTCGTACAGCGCCACCTTGGGGTACCACTGCGCGAAGTCGAAACTCCGGCCGCGGCGCCCCTGCCGCCGGGGGACGGTGCTGGGGCGCGCCTCCCAGGCAAAGGTCACCAGCACGGAGTCGCCGGGGCGCAGCGGTTCGCGCAGCGCCAGGCGTGCCACCGTGCTGTCGGGGGCCAGCGGGTAGCCGACCGCCACACGCCGCCCGTTCACGGTGGGCGGTGCGGTGAAGCGTTCGAAGCCGAAGTGGGGGTCGCGGAGCTCCTGGAAGCGCAGGCGCCCCTCGCGCTCGTCGGTCTCGGCCCAGCGCGATCCGGGGCGGAAGGCGTTGAGGTGCTGGTGCACCCACAGCTCGCGCAGCGTGTCGGGGCTGGCGTTGACGTAGCGCAGGGTGCCGCGCGCCACGGCCACGCCGCGCCGTTCGTCGAGGCGCGCCACGATGGCATAGTCGGCGCGCTGCTGCCAGTAGCCCAGCGTGTCCCCCGACGGCGGGGTGGTGGTGGGCCCTGCCGGAACGGGCAAGGCGTCCTTCCCCGGCCTGGGAAGGACGCCCTGTTGGGCCGCCGCCGGGGCGGCGGCCGCCAGAAGGAGGGAGAGGAGCCGCCGCGGAGGCGTCAGCGCGCGCCCGCCGACATCCGGCGCCGCAGCCTGGCCAGCTTGCGGCGCACCGACCCGTCCATGACGGTGTCGCCGATGCGCACGACCACCCCGCCCAGGATGGCCGGGTCGACGGCCAGGTGCGGGACGACGGTCTTCCCCACCAGCTGCGAGAGGCGCGCGGCAATGGCCTCGCGCTCGGCGCCCTCGGTGGGGCGCGCCACGGTCACGCTGGCATGGACGATCCCCTGCGACGCGTCCAGCAGCGTCTCGAATTCGGCGGCCACCTGGCCGATGAACCCCTGCCGGCGGTTGCGCACCAGCTGCTGCAGGAAGCGCAGGAAGAGGCGCGGCACGCGCGCCCCAAAGGCCTTCTCCAGCACGGCGTTCTTGTCGGTTGCCGCAATGCGGGGCGACTCGAGGAAGCGCGACAGGGTGAGGTCGCCGGCGACGGCGTCAGCGACCTCCCGCATGAGGCCCGCCCACTCGCGCGGCGCCCCCGCGCGCATGGCCAGTTCCAGGAGCGCTTCGGCGTAGTTGCGGGCGATGGTCGCGCCCTGCGCGCCGGCCATCAGCGGGCGCCCGGCGCGCCGTCGAGCGACGCGAGGAAGGTGTCGACGAGGCGGCGGTTCCCCTCGCTGTCGAGGTTCTGCTCGATCACGCGGGAGGCGCCGGCGATGGCCAGCTCCACCGCCTCACGACGCAGCGCGGCCACCGCGGCAGCGCGCTCCCCGTCGATGACGCGGCGCGCGCCCTCGATCATCTCCTCCTGCTGCTGCTTGGCCTGCGCCAGCAGGTCGTTGCGCACCTTCTCGGCGGTGGCCCGCGACTCGGCGACGATCGCCTGCGCCTCGCTGCGCGCCCCCTCCAGCTGCGCCTTCACCTGCGCCAGCGCCTCGGCAGCCGCGGCCCGGTCGGCCTGCGCCCCGGCGATGGCGGCCTCCAGCGCCTGCTCGCGCGCCTCGACGGCGGCGAAGAGCGGCTTGAAGGCGAACTTGGAGAGCACGAAGAGGAGGCCGGCGAAGATCACCAGCGTCCAGAACATCAGCCCGGCCTTCGGCTCGAGCAGGTTCACCGGCCCCCCCTCGGCCTCCGACGCGAACGCCGGG
>JBILED010000224.1:0-4569 GCA_044352305.1 Gemmatimonas sp. | reverse complement strand
ACAGCCAGCTGCAGTTCATCAAGGCCGAGGCGGCGCTGCGGCTGGGGAACCGGGCGGTGGCGCTGGCGGCGTACACCAACGGGGTGTCGTCGCACATCGACTTCGTGAACGCCCGCAACCTGGACGAGGGGCAGACCCCCGTCGCCATCACGGCCGCGGAGAAGAACGCCTTCCTGGCCAGCCCGGCGATCATCCCCACGGCGTCCAACCTGACGCTGTCGCAGATCATGACGCAGAAGTACATCGCCCAGTGGGCCTGGGGGCACGTGGAGACGTGGATGGACCTGCGGCGCTTCGGCTACACCGGGCGCGACCCGGTCACCGGCGGGCAGGTATACCCCGGCTTCGCCACGCCGACCAACCTGTTCCCGGACAACAACGGCAAGATCGCCCACCGGATCCGGGCCCGCTTCAACTCCGAGTACGTGTGGAACCGCGCCGCGCTGGATGTCATCGGCGGGCTGGCGCTGGACTTCCACACGAAGCCCCTCTGGATCACCCAACCGTAACCGACGATGACGCGCATCAGACTCCTGTCCGCGCTGCTCGCGGCCGTCGCCCTCGCCGGCTGCGAGCAGGACGCCATCCAGATCGATGACATCACCGCCCCGGCCACCGGGGCGTGGGTCAAGTTCTTCAACTTCGGGGTGGGCGCCCCGCAAGTGAACTTCTACGCCGGCGACCGCAAGGTCACCGCCGTCTCCTCCACCACCGGGGCCGAGTCCACGGTGGGGGTGGCCTACGGTGGCGCGGCGGCCGGCGGCGTGTACACCGCCATCCCCGCCGGCCAGGTCACCTTTGCCGGGCGCATCTCGGCCACGGTGGACAACAACCTGGCCATCTCCGCCATCCCGGGGACGCTGGTGGAGGGGAAGGCCTACTCGGTGTACCTGAGCGGCTCCTACGACGCCGCCGCCAAGCGGTCCGACGGCTTCGTGGTGGAGGACAACCTCCCCGCGGCGTTTGACGACACCCAGGCGCTGGTGCGACTGGTGAACGCCAGCCACAACAGCCCGGCGGTGCAGCTGTTCGTGCGCAACCCCACCACGCTGGCGGAGACGCCGGTGGGGGCGGCGGTGGCGTACAAGGCCGGGGGCGCGTTCGTGGGCGTCCCCTCGGGCGGCTACGACCTGGTGGTGCGCGCCGAGGGCGCCACGGCCGCGCTGGTCACCCGCACGGCGGTGGCGTTCAGCGTGGGGCGCATCTACACCATCACGCTGCGCGGCGACGCCACCCTCCCCTCCACGGGGACCTCCGCCAACCGGCCGATCCTGGACAACACGCTCAACCGGTAAGGCACCCGGCACCCCGGCCCTTGCGGCCGCGACGGAACCCCCGGCTTCGGCCGGGGGTTTTTTCGTGCAACGCGACGCCCTCCCACCACCCTGCCCATGTCCCCCGCCCTGCTCCTCAAGCTGTACCCGGCCATGCTGGCCGCCTTCCTGGCCCTTGATGTGGCCTGGCTGGGGTTCGTGGCCCGCGGCCTCTACCAGCGGCAGATGGGGCATCTCATGCGTCCCCAGGCCAACTGGGGGGCCGCCGTCCCCTTCTACCTGATCTACGTGGGGGCGATCCTGATCCTCTGCGTGCTGCCGGCGGTGGAAAAGGGATCCTTCACCCGTGCGCTGTGGCTGGGGGCGGTGTTCGGGGTGGCCGCCTACGCCGCCTTCGACCTGACGGCGCTGGCCGTGCTGAAGGACTTTCCGGCGGGGATCGTGCCGGTGGACCTCGCGTGGGGCGTGGTGCTCACCGCCAGTGTGAGCGCGGTGGGATACCGCGTGGCGGTGGCGCTTGGCCGGTAAGGGGTCCGGGGGCGGACGGCGCGCCGCGTGGTGGCTGGGGGGCGCCCTGACGCTGGCGCTGGCGGGTGGGGTGGCGTCCAGTTGGGCCCCCGACCTGCCGGTGGACGCGCTGGTGCCCAGGTGGGCGCCCCCGCCGTCCACGTTCGTGACGGTGGACGGCATGCGGGTCCACCAGCGTGACGAGGGGCCGCGCACGGACCCGGTGCCCATCATCCTGTTGCACGGCACCTCATCGAGCCTGCACACCTGGGAAGGGTGGAGCGCCGCGCTCCGCCCGACCCGGCGCGTGCTGCGCCTGGACCTTCCCGGCTTCGGGCTCTCCGAGGGGTTTGCCGACGGCGACTACGCCATCGCGCACTACGTGGCGTTCCTCGGGCGGTGGATGGACCAGCGCGGGGTGCGGCGCGCCGTGGTGGCGGGGAACTCGCTGGGGGGGCAGCTGGCGTGGGCGCTGGCGGTGGCGGACTCGTCGCGGGTGGCGGGCTTGGTGCTGGTGGATGCGGCCGGCTTCCCACTGGCCTCCACCAGCGTGCCCATCGGCTTCCGGATGGCGCGGATGCCGGTGGTGAACCGGCTGTTCACGCAGCTGCTGCCGCGGTCGGTGATCCGCAGCAGCCTGGAGAACGTGTATGGCGACCCGTCGCGGGTGGACGACCTGCTGGTGACCCGGTACCACGACCTCACGCGGCGCGCGGGGAACCGGGAGGCGGTGGTGCGGCGGCTGACCGGGACGGGACCGACCCCCGATCCGGAGGCGTTGCGGGGGCTGCGCCTCCCCGCGCTCATCCTCTGGGGCGAGCGCGACCGGCTCATCCCCCCCGTCCATGCCGCACGCTTCGCCGAACGGCTGGCGGGGAGCCGCGTGGTGCGCTTCGACGCCCTGGGGCACGTGCCGCAGGAGGAGGACCCGGTGCAGACGGTGGCGGCGGTGCTCCCCTTCGTGCGGGGCATCGTCCGCTAGCGCGGATCGGGGTCGCCGTGGGCTATCGCGTGCGCACCAGCCAGCGGGTGGCCGGCAGGCGCTCCAGTCCCCGCGTGACCACCAGCGACAGCGCGAACACCGCAGCCAGCAGGGCGAGATCGCCCAGCACCGGCGGAGCCTGGCGGGCGAGCGGCTGCAGCAGGTCCACGACGAGGGGATGCACCAGGTAGATCCCCAGCACCGATGCGCCCACCGAGGCCAGGCGTGCCCCCCGCATCCACCGCGGATTGGCCAGCGCCACCATGGCGGCGCCCACCCCCACGGCAAAGGTCCCCGCCACGAAGTCCTGCGCCAACCGCACCCGATGCGCGTGGTGCAACCAGGAGAGCTCCGCCACGGACACGATGGCCCCGCCAGCCACCAGCGCCACGCCCAGCGGCACCCAGCGCGGCGCGGGCGCGTGCCGCGCGAGCGCCATGCCGGCCACCACGCAGGGGAGCGCGAAGGCGGGGCCGTTGCGGGCGTTGTAGGGGACCACCAACCCGAGGGCGGTGACCGTGTAGGGGCGCGCGAGCAGCGCGTACAGCGCCGCCAGCAGCGCCAGCGCCAGCAGGGCGCGCCACCCCACCCAGCGCCGCACCACGGCCGCCACCGCCACAGCGGAGGCGAGCGCCGGCAGGAACCAGAGGTGCCCGTTGGTCCCCTGCAGCAGCACGGTCCCGGGGTGCGTGGCAATCCAGTGCGTGTTGCGCGTCAGCTGGTCCAGCCACGCCGCCGGAAAGGTCCGGGCAAAGAGGGCCCCGTCAAACGGGAGGACGTACAGCAGCGACCAGCAGCCCCAGAGCAGCAGCAACTGTCGCACCAGGCGCCACGTGATCTCATCGGCGGCGGCGGCGGAGGCATCCGCCGACACCGCGCGCACGGCCCAGAAGTAGCCGGCCAGCACGAAGAAGGCCGGCACGGCAAAGCGCGCCAGCTGATTGGCCACCGTCGCCGCGTTCCACGCGAGCCCGAGCTGTCCCGCGCGGTTGAAGGGGGCGGCGTGGATGACGATTACCGCGAGGCTTCCCGCCACCCGCAGGCATTCCACCGCCTCCAGGCGGGTTCGGAGAGGTGATGCGGTCATGGCAACGCGCGGCGCCGGTTACCCCGGGGGGCGCAACGGCACCGGCGCCCGCAGCACGCCGTACGCGGCAGGCGGCATGTCGGTGGCGCCCACCCAGAAGATGCGGGCCCCCACCTGCCCTTCCAGCGACCGAGGCAGGGTGGCGATGGGCAGCGCCGTACCGTCCATGAGACGCAGCGCATACCCCGCCGGCTCACGGATGAGGATCCCGTCCTGTGCGTCCGCCCCGTCGGCGGCGCGCACCAGGAACGAGGTCATGACGAAGCCGCGCGCTCCCGGCAGCTCCCCGGCGCCCGGCGCCAGGTTCCCCAGCAGCGTCACCTCCAGATGCTCGGCGGCGCGCAGCTCCGCCAGCGGGGTGGCGGTGCCACCCGCACTGGTCACGTCGTACGCATCGCCGGCAGCGGTGGTGAGGGTCAGGCGCCATCCGGGGTCGGCCCCGGTGACGGCCACGACCCCGCGCACGGTGTCGCGGGGGACGGTGGCGGCGGCCGACACGGCAGCCGCCGCCCCGGAGGCCGGCTCCGCAGCGCTGTCGGCCGCCTGGCGCGGGGTCCCGGTGCGCGAGCAGGCCGTCAGCACCCCCACGGCAAACACCGCCACCGCCGCTGCGGGCACCCCCACCGCGCGTGCCGTCACGGCAGTCGCACCACGGCCAGCAGCAGGAGGAGAGCGGCCCCGGCGGCAAGTGGGGAGACGGCACGGACAGCACGCATGGC
>JBILED010000329.1:0-2681 GCA_044352305.1 Gemmatimonas sp. | reverse complement strand
GTTGCGGGACGAGACCGTCGGGGCGGAGGCGCGCGCCTACCTCGCCGGACGCGCCCTCGACGCGGCGGCCTGTGCCCGGTTCAGCATCGGCTTCGCCCCGCGTGACGGGGCGCTGCTGCGCCGCTACCTCAACTCCCTCGGCTTTGGCGACGACCGCCAGCGCGATGCCGGGCTCCTGTTGCAGCGCGAGGGGGAGGACGGGCTGCGGCCGCGTTTTCGGGGCCGGATCATGTTCCCCATCTTCGATGAGCTGGGGCATCCGGTCGGCTTTGGCGGGCGCGCCATGGGCGCCGAGGAGCCCAAGTATCTCAACAGCGCCGAGTCACCCGTCTTCCAGAAGCGTCGCCTGCTCTACGGGCTGCATGAGGCGCGCGGCGCCATGCGCCGGCAGCAGCGGGCCATCGTGGTCGAGGGGTATCTCGATGTCATCCGCCTGGCGCTCGCCGGGGTGGAGGAGGTGGTGGCCCCGTTGGGGACCGCCCTCACCGAGGAGCAGGCCGCGCTGCTGCTCCGCTACGCGCCCGAAGTGTTTCTCCTGCTGGACGCCGATGAGGCGGGGCAGGCGGCCACCTTCAAGTCGGGGAAGGAACTGCTGCGTCACCGCGCCGCCGTGCGGGTGGTCACCCTCCCCGACGGCGAGGACCCGGACACCTTCGTGCGGGCGCACGGCCGCCCGGCCATCGACGCGGCGCTGGCTGAGGCGATGGACCTGTTCGATCGCCAGCTCCAGCTGGTGCAGCGCCGCGGGTGGCTGGACGACCTGCGCCTCCGTCGGCGGGCGATCGACCGGCTCCTCCCCACCATCCGCGCCACGCGCGACCCGCTGACGCGCGACCTGTACCTGGCCCGCCTGGCGGCGATGACCGGGCTGGACAAGGCCACCCTGCTGGCCGAGGCCGACGAACCCGACGCCGGCTCGACCATGCGGCGGCGGCAGGTGGAACCGGACGCAGGCCCTCCCCCCGACGAGGCGCCCCTGCCCGTGGAGGAGGGGGCCGCGCCCCAGGCGGCGGTCTCGTCGCGCGCCCCGTGGACGGGCCGCAAGCGCCGCAATGAGGGGCCCCAGTGGCAGGTCACTGTCGTGCCTCCGCGGCCGGCGCAGGACGAGCCGGTGGAGCGCCTGCTGGTTCGGGCCATGCTCCACGACCGGTCGGTGGCGGAATGGGTGGCGGAGCGGCATCCGCCGCGGGCGTTCCGGCATGCAGGGTATGCGGCGCTGTTCGACGCGCTGCTCGTCGGGCCGCCGGATGAGGATCTGGCGCAGGTGGCCGAACGGCTGGATGCGAGCGGCCTGGCCGCGTTGCGCGCCGTGTCGGAAGGGCCCGCGGCGGCGGACCCCGCCGCCGCGGACCTGGCGCTGCTGATCCGGCGCCTCGATCTGCGCACGCTGGAGGCCCGCATCGAGGGGATTCGCGAGGCGATGCGGGACGCCGACGCGGCAGCGCAGGCGGTGCTGATGCGTGAACGGATGGAGCTGGAGGCGGACCTCCGGCAGCTCACGCCGGTCCGCTCGCCGCGCCGACGCCCCCTGCGGTGAGGCGCGGGGGGCAGCGCGGGACGTCGCGCTGCGTGAGGGCGCGGGCGGCACCGGCACTGCACTAGATTGCCGGTGTGCCGCCTCGCCCCTCCCGCCCCGCCACCGCCGTCTCGCGACGCCCCGCTGCCCGATGGGTGGCCGCGCCGGCCCCCGACCCCGCGCAACTGGCCGCGCTGGCGGACGCGCTGGCGGCCGAGGGGATCGCACTCCCGCCAGTGGCGTACCAGCTGCTGGCCGCGCGCGGCCATGGCACGCGGGATGCCGCGGTGCGCTTCCTGCGCCCGCAGCGCAGCCACGTGGAGCCCGCGGGGGCCATGGCCGACGCCGACCGTGCCGTGGAGCGGCTGGTGGCCGCCATCCGCGACGGCGAGGTGATCCTCGTCCATGGGGATTACGACGTGGACGGCATGACGTCCACCGCGTTGCTCACCCGGGTGCTTCGGTCCCTGGGGGCCCGTGCGGTGGTGCCGTGGGTGCCGGCCCGTGACGACGGCTACGATCTCGGTCCGGCGGGCTGTGCGGCCGCCCGTCGGCATGGGGCCACCCTGGTGGTCACCTGCGACTGCGGCACCAGCGCCGTGGGGGCGGTCCGCGACCTGGTCGACGCCGGCATCGACGTGATTGTCACCGACCACCACCTCCCCGGGGGCGCCCTCCCTCCCGCCTTGGCGGTGTGCAACCCGCGCCGCCCTGATTGCCCGTCGGCGGACAAGGACCTGGCCGCCGTGGGGATCGCCTACAAGCTGGCGGTCGCGTTGTGCGAGGCGATGGGGGCGGATGCCAACCTGGCGCACCAGCACCTCGACCTCATGGCGCTGGGCACCATCGCCGACGTGGCACCGCTGCGCGGCGAGAACCGCGTGTTCGCGCAGGTGGGGTTGCGCATCATGCAGGACGCCGCCGCGGCCAAGGCGGGGATCCGCGCGCTGGTGCGCTCGTCGGGGATGGAGGGGAAGGCGCTCACCGCCGGTCGGGTGAGCTTCACGCTGGCCCCGCGCCTCAACGCCGCCGGCCGCGTGGGGGACGCCAAGCAGGGGCTGGCGCTCCTGCTGGCCGATGCCGACGACGAGGCGCACGCCATGGCCCGCGAGCTGGAGGAGCTCAACCAGGCGCGCCAGGGGCTGGACCGGGAGGTGCTCGAGGC
>JBILED010000208.1:0-4939 GCA_044352305.1 Gemmatimonas sp. | reverse complement strand
ATGCGCGTGGATTTCTCCCTCAGCCATGCGGCCCCGGCGTCGCTCGACACGCCGCTCCTCGCCGTCCTCCTGCCCCCGGACGCCGGGGTGGACGGTGCCCTGGCCCTGCTGGACGAGGCCTTTGCCGGAGCGCTCTCGCGCACCCTGCGTCGCCGCGATTTCCGCGGAGGGCGTGACGAGACGCTGCTCCTGGTCGGCTCGGACGCCGGGGTGCAGCGCCTGTTGCTGGTGGGCCGCGGGGCAGGGCCCCTGACCCGCACCTCGGTGCGCCGTGCGGCCGCCATCGCCGCGCGGCAGGCGGCCCGCCTGGGAACGGGCGCGCTTGCGCTGTGGGCCCCCGATGCCACCGCGGAGGCGATCGAGGGGCTCTGCGTGGGCGCGGCGGCCGGCAGCTGGAGCTACCCCGACTTGCAGACGCCCCCGGCGGAGAAGGATCGCCGCCAGCCGCTGGAGCGTGTGGTGGTGGTCGCGGCTGACGAGACCCTGCTCCGGGACGCCTTTGCCGCTGGGGTGGCCATCGCGCATGGCCAGGCCCTGGCCAAGCGGCTCGGGATGATGCCCGGCAATGTCTGCACGCCGGAGACCTTTGCGACGGTGGCTCAGGAGATCGCGGACCGGCACGGCATGACGTGCACCGTCCTGGGGCGCGACGACATGGCCGCGCTCGGGATGGGATCGTTTCTCTGTGTGGCACAGGGGACGCCGGAAGAGCCGCGCCTGGTGCGTCTGGACTATCGTGGTGGTGCGCCGGATGCCCCGCCCGTGGTGCTGGTGGGGAAGGGGCTCTGCTTCGACACCGGCGGCATTTCCATCAAGCCTGCGGCCGACATGGAGTGGATGAAGTTCGACATGTCCGGTGCCGGGGGCGTGTTGGGCGCGATGGAGGCGCTGGGGCGCCTGAAGCTGCCCCTCAACGTGACCGGGCTGGTTGGCGCCACCACCAACATGCCGTCGGGCACCGCCGTCAAGCCCGGGGACGTGGTGCGCGCCTCCAACGGCAAGACCATCGAGATCATCAACACCGACGCCGAAGGGCGCCTCGTGCTGGCCGACCTGCTGGTCTACGCCGCCGGTCTCAAGCCGGCCCTCGTGGTGAACGCCGCCACGTTGACCGGGGCCATCGTGATCGGGCTGGGGCACCATGCGGTGGGCGTCTTCGGCACCGACGAAGCGGCGGTCCAGGAGGTGCTCACGGCGGGCCGGCGTGCCGGGGAGCCGGGATGGTCGCTCCCCATGTGGGATGAGTACAAGGAGCAGATCCGCTCCGATGTGGCCGACCTCCGCAACACCGGCGGTCGATCGGCGGGCTCCATCACCGCCGCCCTGTTCCTGCGGGAGTTCGCCGAGGGTTATCCCTGGGTGCACCTGGACATCGCCGGAACGGCGTACTCGCAGGCCGACCTCGGGTGGATCCCCAAGGGCCCGACGGGCATCCCCGTGGGGACCTTCGTCGAGCTCCTCCGCGGCCGGGCGGCGCACTGAAGCAGCGCGCGGCCCCGTGGGCGCGGCGGCTGGCCCTGGTGTGGCAGGCCGCCGTCTGGTCGTGTGTGCTGGGGCTGCTCACGCCGTCGCGCGGGGGCACGCAGCCGCCTCCGACGCGCCCCCCTGCAGCCGACTCGGTCAAGCGCGCCGGGGCACCGGCCGATTCGCTCGCCGCCCCTCGCGCCGATTCCGCCGCCCTGCGCGCCCGGCTGGATTCCCTCGCGCAGCGGCGCGTGGACAGCGTCTACGCCGCCAAGCGTGCCGACACCGTCAAGACGCCCATCGCCCGCTTTGCCACGCCGCGCGTCACCGACGTGCTGGAGCGGTGGCGCTACGACCGGGCCGCGCTGCTGGCCACCGGCGCCTTCACGTTGGCCGATCTGCTGGATCGCATCCCCGGGGCGACCACCTTTCGCAGCGCGTGGGCGGCCGGCTTTCACGTGGCCACCTTCCAGGGGGACGCCCGCAAACTGCGCCTGTTCCTCGATGGCGTGGAGGTGGACGCCATCGAACCACGGCAGGACGGGGTGCTCGATCTCACGGACATCGCCCTGTGGCCGCTGGACGAGGTGGTGGTGGAACGCTCGGCCGGTGAGCTGCGCGTGTGGATGCGCAGCTGGACCGTCACCGGCACCACCCCGTGGTCGCGGGCGGACATCTTCACCGGTGACCTCAACACCAACGCCTTTCGCGGCATGCTGGGGCGGCGTTGGCGCAATGGCCTCAGCCTGCAGCTGGGAGGGCAGCAGGTGGCCACGCAGACCGGGCGCGTCACGGCGTTTTCTACCGGGGACATCAAGCGCCAGCGGGGCGATGGCACGGTGCAGGGGTTCATGGGGCGGGTCGGCTGGACTCGGGGGCGCCTGAGCCTCGATGCCTTCGCCGTGCAGGCCGGTCGCGACCGCGACGCGCACACCGCCCGGTCGGGGTTCCAGAACCTGCCCGCCTACAAGGGCGGACGGCGCGACAGCTATCTGCGGGTGGGCTACGGCGACACCAGCACCGGTCTCTGGGCCCACGCGGTCGTCGCAGCGGCACGATCACGCCTGCAAGGGCTGGCCGACTCCGGAGGCACCTCGGCGATGGGCGCAGCGGACACCTCGACCGCCGTGTCCTCCGACACCATTCGTGGCCGTACGCAGCAGCTGCTGGCCGTGGGGTACCGAACGTCCCGATGGGAGGTCGCCGTGGCCAATCGGCTGCGTCCCGTCAACGGAGTGACACAGCAGGCACCCTCGGCACGGGCCGAGGCCTTCGGAACCCGCTGGGGGGTGGGGAGCTATGCCGAATGGGGCGGCCCCGACTCCACCCGCCGCGTGGAGCTGACCGCGCGGGCCACCCCCTTTTCTTGGCTGGCCGTGGGGCTCAGCCAGCAAGCGCGGACCCCGGCCGCCGGCACCGGTCGTCCCGCCAGCACGTACCGGCGCGCCGACCTCTTCGTGCGACAGGGCCGTCTCTGGGTTGGCGGCGGGATGGTGCAGGCGGGGCGTGATGCCATGCGCGGGCTGGGCATGCTGCAGGCCGACCCCGAGTTGCTGGAGACCCTGGCGGCGACCGGGGTGCTGTTTGGCGCCCATGGGACGCTGTACAAGGACCTGCGGCTGGAGCTGCAGGGGACGCGGTGGGACACCCCGCAGTACGGTCGATCCCGCACCCAGGTCCGGGCGGAGCTGGCGCTGGTCAGCGACTGGCGTTCCCGCTTCCCCAAGGGGCAGTTCAGCGTGAACGCGCGGCTGGCCTACGACCTCCGCGACCCGGTGCCGTTCTATTACGGACGAGCGGGGGAGGAGGTCCGGGTGAAGGTCACCGAGCGCGCGCAGGTGGTGTCCGCGCTGCTGGAACTGCGCCTGCAGCAGGGGACGCTGTTCTACCAGTATCGCAACCTCACCGGGGGGGATTACGAGCAGATCCCCGGGATCACCATGCCGCCGGCCGTGCAGGTGTACGGTATCCGGTGGGAATTCTGGAACTGAGGACCGTCATGCCGAAGGGAGCACGAGGATGATCCGCTCGATGACCGGGTTTGGCGCGGCCGACGGCCCCTTTGGCGGGTGGCAGCTGGTGGCCGAGCTCCGCACGGTGAACCATCGGTTCTTCTCCCCCGCCCTCAAGCTTCCCGCCGAGTGCGCCCGTTGGGAGGCGGAGGTGCGCGACGCGCTGCGGACGCGGGTGAGTCGCGGCCATGTGACGCTGTCCGTGCGCCTGGTGCGCCCGGACGAGGGGCCGGTGGCCATCGATCCGGCACGCTTTGCGGCGGCGGTGGCCCAGTTGCGGGCATTGCAGCAGGCCCATGCGTTGGAGGGCGGGGTGGACCTGGCCACGGTGCTCCGCATGCCCGACGTGATCCAGTCGGGGCGCGAGGAGTCCGGGGGCACGGTGGGGGAGCTGCTGGCGGTGGTGGAGCAGGCGACGGCTGGGTTGGCCCGGTCGCGCGCCGAGGAGGGGGCGCGCTTGGCGTCGGTGCTGGCGCAGCGGCTGGCGGTGCTGGAGGAGGCGCTGGAGCGCATCGCGGCGCGCGCTCCCGAGCGCCTGGTGGCGCATCGGGACCGGTTGCGCAGTGCGGTGCGCGAATTGGCGGACGGAGTGGTCGTGGACCCCCAGCGGTTGGCGCAGGAGGTGGCGTTGCTGGCTGATCGGCTGGATGTGAGCGAAGAGGTGGATCGCTTTCGATCGCACCTGGTGGCGTGCCGGCAGGCCCTGGGCACGGTCGACGGGGAGCCGGTGGGGAAGCGGCTGGGTTTCCTGTTGCAGGAAATGGTGCGCGAGGCCAATACCATCGGGTCCAAAGCCGCCGACGCCCCCATCCTGCACGACGTCGTCCAACTCAAAGAGGAGTTGGAGCGAATCCGTGAGCAGGTGGAGAACCTCGAATGAGCCGATTTCCGGTCATTTTGTCCGCTCCTTCGGGCGGGGGGAAGACCACGATCGCCAAGCGGCTCTTGGACGGGCGTGCCGACCTTGGTTATTCTGTGAGTTGCACCACGCGACCGCCGCGCGAGGGCGAGGTGGACGGGCGGGACTATCACTTCCTGTCCGACGAGGCGTTTGCGGCGCAGGTGGAGGCGGGGGCGTTTGCGGAGTGGGCGCTTGTGCACGGCTTCCGCTACGGCACGCTGCGTTCCGAGGTGCGCCGGGTGCTGGACTCGGGGCGTCACGTCATCATGGACATCGATGTCCAGGGCGCGTGGCAGTTTCACGGTGCGTTCCCGGAGTCGGTGCTGGTGTTTGTCCTGCCGCCGTCGGCCGAAGTGCTGCTGTCCCGGCTCACGGGGCGGCAGAGCGAGAGCCGGGAGCGGTTGATGGTCCGGCTGCGCAACGCGCGGGACGAGTTGGCGGCGGTGGGGCGGTACCACTACGTGGTGGTCAACGACGACCTGGATCGGGCGGTGTCGCAGGTCAGCGCCATCGTGGATGCGGAGGCGTTGCGGCAGGACCGGGTGCATGCGCTCGAAGCGCA